>JAUWAE010000228.1 GCA_030602185.1 Comamonadaceae bacterium | reverse complement strand
TCGGTGATGTCCTGCCCGCCAGGCCCCATGGCCGGGTTGAGCTCGAACGGTTGAAAGCGCAGCGTGACCGCGATGTCCGGGCGCACGCGCTCCAGGGCCAGGTTGAGGGCCGACAAACCCACCGCGCACCAGGGGCAGGAGATGTCGGAAATGAAGTCGAGGGTGAGTGGCGTCATGCAAGTAGGAGGGGCTGGGACCAGTGGGCATTGTGCGTCTTGTGCCGCCGCCACGCCTGTGCCCCGAGGTTCATAATGTGCGCAGCAGGTGCTTATTGAAAACACTCAGGGAGGGATCGCACGATGTTCTGTCAACACTGTGGCACGTCGCTGCCGCCAGGTGCGCAATTTTGTCCGGGTTGCGGCAAGGCGGTACAGGCTTCGGCCGATGAAGCCGTTTACCGGGGTAACGCGCGGGAGTTCCCACGGGAGCCTGCGGAGCCGTCGCCCGTCGCGGTGGGTGAGCAGGTACGCCCCTGGGTGCGTTATTGGGCCCGCACCACCGACATCATCGTGTTTTCGTTCCCGATGGGCATGGTGCTCGGCGTGGTGTGGCCCGATCTGATGGCCGGCGACAACCCCGCCAGCGAATGGGTGCTCGGATTCGTACTGCTGCTGTGCTGGGCCTTTGTGGAGCCACTTTGTTTGAGCGTCTTTCAAACCACGCCCGGCAAGGCGTTGTTCCGCATTCGGCTGCTGCACCGGGGTGGGTCAGAGATCGCGTACGGCGACGCCCTGGCCCGCAGCCTGAAGGTATGGCTGCGTGGCATGGCCATGGGGTTGCCGCTGGTGAGCCTCGTCACGCTGATCGTCGCGCATGGCCGCCTCAAACGCCACGGCCGGACGTCCTGGGATGCGGAAAGGATGTTCCAGGTGGTGCACCAGCCCGTTGGCTGGGCGCGTACCTTGGCTGCGGTGGCGCTGTTTCTGGCGTTCCTCTTCGTGGTCGGAGCGGCCGGTTGAGTCGGTGGTGGCTCGGAAGTCCCCAGCCCACGGGGGCAAGCTTGTGGATAAGTGCCGGGCAAGTGCGCTAAGTGCTTGTCCCGCAAGGCCGGTGTCGGGCCTGCTCATTCCTTGGGCAGTGGGGGGTGTTGGCGTATGGGGCTTTATGGAAACCCCACCATCGTCTGCACAAACAAAAAGGCCAACCCTCGCGAGTTGGCCTAAGTGCTTGAGTTCATTGGTGCCGGAAAGAGGAATCGAACCCCCGACCTTCTCATTACGAATGAGCTGCTCTACCGACTGAGCTATTCCGGCCCTCTGCGGGCAGTGCCCTTCAGAACAGTCCAAGATTATAGCGTGGCGCTCAAGACTCCATGTGGTACGACGTCACCCGTTCCACCTCATTTTTCGAGCCGAGGATGACGCTGACCCGCTCGTGCAGCTGTGTCGGCACGATGTCCAGGATCCGTCGGCGGCCATTGGTCGCGGCGCCCCCGGCCTGCTCCACCAGCCAGCCCATGGGGTTGGCCTCGTACATCAGGCGCAGCTTGCCAGGCTTGTTGGGTTCGCGCTTGTCCCACGGGTACATGAAAATGCCGCCGCGCGTGAGGATGCGGTGCACATCGGCCACCATGGAGGCGATCCAGCGCATGTTGAAGTCTTTGCCGCGCGGGCCTTCTTTGCCGGCCAGGCACTCGTCCACATAGCGCTTGACCGGGGCGTCCCAGTGGCGCATGTTGCTCATGTTGATGGCGAATTCCTTGGTGTCCACCGGGATCTGCACGTTCTCCTGGGTCAGTGCCCACGATCCCTGTTCGCGGTCCAGCGTGAACATGGCCACGCCGTTGCCCACCGTCAGCACCAGCGTGGTCTGCGGGCCGTACAGGCAGTAGCCGGCTGCCACCTGCTGGTGCCCGGCCTGCAGGAAGTCGGTTTCGCACACCGGGTCCACACGCGTCGGGTCCTCGTTGCGGCGGCGCAGCACCGAAAAAATGGTGCCGATGCTCACGTTCACGTCGATGTTGCTGGAGCCGTCCAGCGGATCGAACAGCAGCAGGTATTCGCCTTGCGGGTAGCGGTTGGGCACCACGTAAATGCCCTCCATTTCCTCGGACGCCATGGCGGCGAGGTGGCCGCCCCATTCGTTGGCGTCGATCAGTACCTCATTGGCAATGATGTCGAGCTTTTTCTGGACTTCGCCCTGGACGTTTTCGCTCTCGGCGCTGCCCAGGATTTCGCCCAGGGCGCCCTTGTTGACGCTGATAGAGATGCGCTTGCAAGCGCGGGCCACCACTTCAATGAGCAGCCGCAGCTCGGGTGGGATGAGGCCATGGACGCGCTGCTGCTCGACCAGGTAGCGGGTGAGGGAGGGGCGTGAATGCATGCCGGTTCCTTGCAAGCGGGGGTCAGTCGGCCAGTGCGCGGGTGACGACCTCGCGCACGTCGTTGCTGAGCGTTTCGTGGGCGGCCACGCGGGCAATGGCCTCGCGGGCGGCGCTGCGGTAGGGCTCGGCCAGCTTCTTCCAGCGGTCGAGTGCGCGGGCCAGCCGCGCGGCCACCTGCGGGTTGAACCCGTCGATTTCCAGCACGCGTTCGCGCCAGTACACGTAGCCGGCCGCGTCGGCACGGTGGAATGCGCCCGGGTTGGCGTGGCAGTACGTGCTGATGACGCTGCGCGCCCGGTTGGGATTGCGCAGGTGGAAGTCGGGGTGTTGCATCAGCTGGCGCACCTGCGGCAGGATGTTGCCGCCGCGGTCGGGCGCGCCGGCCTGGAGGGCGAACCACTTGTCCAGTACCAGGTCGTCGCGCTGGAACTGGGCGTGGAAGCGCTTGAGGGCCTCCTGCGCCAGCGCGTGGCCGCTCACCACCAGCGCCTGCAGGGCGTTGAAGCGGTCGGTCATGTTGCCGGCGTCCTTGAAGCGCTGGTAGGCCTTGCCGGGCCACACGGGGTTGCCGTTGTCGTGGGCGGCCAGGCAGAGCATCTGCAGCGCCAGGCCGGCCAGCGCGCGGCGCCCGCTGGAGACTGCATCGGCCCGGTAGGCACCGTTGTCCTTGTGGGCCTCGTAGGCGTGTACCCAGTCGTCGTGCAGGGCATGGGCCAGCTGGTTGCGCATGGCCTCGCGCACCGCGTGGATGCGCTGTGGGTCCACCACGTCGAGCTGCTCGGCCATGTAGGTTTCCGCCGGCAGCGTCAGCACCAGTTCCTTGAAGGCGGCGTCCAGCTCGGGGTGGCGCAGCACGGCGCGCATGGCGTCCAGGTAGGCGGCGTCCAGCACCTCGGTGTGCACCGGGCCTTGGGCACCGATGGCAGCCAGGGCGCAGCGCAGCGCCAGGCGCTGGCCCGCTTCCCAGCGGTTGAACGGGTCGCTGTCGTGGGCCAGCAGCGTCAGCAACTGGGCGTCGGTGTAGCCGTGTTCCAGAATCACCGGGGCGCTGAAGCCGCGCAGCAATGACGGCACGGGTTCGCTGTCCACGTTCACGAAGGTGAAGGTTTCGCTGGCCTGGGTCAGCACCAGGGTGCGGGTGCCGGTTTCTGCGTGCTTCCAGTGGGCCAGCTGCAGGGGCAGCTCGCGGCCCTGTGCGTCGAGCAGGCCCAGCGCCACGGGGATGACAAAGGGCTCTTTCACCGCCTGGCCCGGGGTGGCCGGGCAGCTTTGCGACAGGGTGAGGGTGTAGGTGCGCTCGGCGGCGTTGTAGACGCCTTCGGCCTTCACCCGTGGT
>JAUWAE010000044.1 GCA_030602185.1 Comamonadaceae bacterium | reverse complement strand
GTGCCGATGACGAGCTTGACGCCGTGCTGCACGCAGGCGCGCAGGTGCGCCATGGTGCCTTCGGGGCGGGTGAAGTCGATCAGCACCTGGCTGCCGGCGAGGGTGGCCAGGTCGGACGCGATGGCCACGCCGCTGGTCTGGCCCAGGAAGGCGGCGGCGTCCTGCCCCAGCGCCGGGCTGGTGGGCAGGTCGAGGGCACCGCTCAGGGTGCAGTCGTCGGCGGCCTGGACGGCTTCGATCAGCATGCGGCCCATGCGGCCGCTGGCGCCTGCGATGCAGACGCGGTGGAGGTTTTCAGTGCTCATGGGGAAATCAGCGAGGTTCCAGCGGGGGGTAGCTGGTGGGGGCTGGCGCAGGGGCCGGGGCTGGGGTGGCCGCGGGGGCAGGATTCTTGTCGCGGAACGCCTTCAGCTGCTCTTCGGTGGCTTCCAGCACCGGGGGCTTGGCACTGGTGCGGCGCACGTCCAGCGATGCCACGAACTCCTCTTCCGACGGCAGTTCGTCGGCCTCGACGCGCGCCAGCGCATCGCCGTCGAAGAACACCGTGACCCGGCGCATCTGCGGCTCCTGGCCCTGGCGCTTGAAGGTGAACACATAGTCCCAGCGGTTGGCGTGGAACACGCTGGCCACCAGTGGCGTGCCCAGGATGGCCTGCACCTGCTCGCGCGGCATGCCGGTTTGCAGCGCCTGCACCTGCTCGCGCACCACCACGTTGCCTTGCAGGATGTCGATCTTGTACGGGGTGATGAGGCCGCCGAGCGTGCTCATGGAGGTGCCCATGTCTTTCAAAGACGAACAGCCAGCCAGCAAGGCCGCCGACACGGTGAGGGCGACGGCCGCGGCACGCGGGGCACGCGACAGGTAGGTTTCGGGCATCATGGCGTTGCGGTGATGGACCGCGCCGCGCACAGGCGCGGGCGCGAGGTTATATCATTCGGTCCATTGTAGCCGTGGGCCCCGTCCCAGGCAGAACCAGCATGACCAACATCGAAGACCTCAAAAGCACCGGACTCAAGGCCACCCTGCCCCGGCTGAAAATTCTGGAAATTTTCCAGACGGGCCGGCAGCGGCACATGACGGCGGAAGACGTGTTCCGCGTGCTGCTGGAAGACCAGTCGGACATCGGGCTGGCCACGGTGTACCGGGTGCTGACCCAGTTCGAGCAGGCCGGGTTGCTGGTGCGCAGCAATTTCGAGTCGGGCAAGGCGGTGTACGAGCTCAACGAGGGCCAGCACCACGACCACCTGGTCTGCCTCGATTGCGGCCGCGTCGAAGAGTTCTACGACGCCGAGATCGAGAAGCGCCAGCAGTCGATCGCGGCCACGCGCGGTTTCGACCTGCAGGAGCATGCGCTGTCGCTGTACGCGCATTGCACCAAGACCGACTGCGTGCACCGCAACCGGCCCCGGCGCGGCTGAACGCCCGCACCCGCGGCGCTCAGTAGTCGCGCATCATGGCCGCGCGCTGGCGCTGGACAAATTCCTGGTAAGTGTCGATGCCACGCAGCTGCAGGATGGTGTTGCGTACCGCCGCTTCCACCAGCACCGCCATGTTGCGGCCGGCCACCACCTGGATCACCGCCTTGCGCACGGCCACACCAAGGACGTCCTGGTACAGCGGCTCGTGCGGCAGGCGCTCGTAATCGCGCTCCATCGTCTCTTTGCGCACCAGGTGCACGATCAGGCGCAGCCGCATCTTGCGGCGCACCGCCGTCTCGCCAAAGATGGCCTTGATGTCGAGCAGACCGATGCCGCGCACCTCGAGCAGGTTCTGCAGCAGGTCGGGGCAGCGGCCTTCGAGCGTGGTCTGGTTGACACGGTCGAAATCCACCGCATCGTCGGCCACCAGGCCGTGCCCGCGCGAGATCAGTTCCAGCCCGAGCTCGCTTTTGCCGAGGCCGGACTCGCCGGTGATGAGCACACCGAGCCCGAGGATGTCCATGAACACGCCATGGAGCGTGGTGCGGTCGGCGAAGTGGCGCGACAGGTAGGCACGCAGCACGTCGATGACGAAGGCTGCGGGCTGGTCGGTCGCGAACAGCGGGATGTGGGCGCGTTCGCACATCGCAAGCAACTCGGCCGGCGGAGGCTGGTTGTCGGCCATCACCAGCGCGGGCGGCTCCAGCACCACCATGCGCGCCACCCGGCGGCGGCAGTCCTCTTCACTGGAGTGGGTGAGGTACTTCACCTCGCGCTCGCCGAGCACCTGCACCCGGTAGGGGTGGATGTAATTCAGGTAACCCACGAGGTCGGCGCCAGAGCGGGCCTCGTTGATGGCCTTTTCGTCGAAACGCCGCTCCGACGCCACGGAGCCCGCGACCCATTCCCACTTCAGGGTTTCGCGGTGGGCTTCGAACAGGGCGTCGGCGCTGACAGCGGTGGGCTTCATGATGGGCGCCGCGGTCGTGGTTCGGCGCAGGGCCAGGGCACGCGCGGGCTCAGGCCGCGGCGTGGGCCGACTGCCAGCCGGCGATGAGCTGGTGCAGCTCGGCGGCCTGCGTGCTGGCCTTCATCTGCTCGCGCAGGGCGCTGTCGCTCAGCAGCTCGGCGATCTCGGACAGGATCTCCAGGTGCTTCTGGGTCGCGGCCTCGGGCACGAGCAGGAAAATCATCAGGCGCACCGGCTGTTCGTCAGGCGCGTCGAAACCGATCGGGCTGGCCAGTTGGAACACCGCCGCCAAGGGCTGCTTGAGGCCTTTGATGCGGCCGTGCGGAATGGCCACGCCGTGGCCGAGCCCCGTGGACCCAAGGCGCTCGCGGGCAAACAGGCTGTCGGTGATCAGGGCGCGGTTGAGCCCATGCAGCGATTCAAACAGCAAACCCGCTTCTTCAAACGCACGCTTCTTGCTGGTGGCATCGACGGCAACCAGCACCTGCTCAGCGGGCAAAATGGCAGAAAGTCTATTCATACAACGGCCTCACGGAGGGCTGATTATGCCTTTCTGCGGGTTTCTGCCTAGTCCCCAAAAACCGACAGGCCGCTTGACAAATCGAGCGGCCTGTTGCAGCGCAGCATCTGCCCGCTGCCGGGTGGGGCCTTATTGCAGTTCGCGTTTCACGGTGTCGTGGTGGTGGTCCTGCACCTTTCCCTTGTAGCGCAGGACCTGACGATCGAGTTTATCGGCGAGTTCATCGACAGCGGCGTACAGATCGGCGTGGCTGCTCTCCGCAAAAATATCCTTTCCTTTGACGTGGATATTGCACTCGGCCTTTTGCCGCAGGTCTTTCTCCTTGATCTTGTCGACGGTCAAGAGGACCTTGATGTCCACCACCTGGTCAAAGTGGCGGGAAATGCGATCGAGCTTGGACGTCACATAGGAACGCAACGCCGGGGTGATTTCGAGGTGATGACCGCTGATCGTCAAGTTCATGAAGAGCCTCCTTTGCTCTGGTGAATCCGCCCCGGCCGGGCACCGGGGCACGGGCAGCAACCGCCCGTCTGCTCCACTATGCCCGCTTCGGGCCCGATGGGCAACGCTGCAGCGCAGCAAAACCAAGGGCATTCGACCGTTTCTTGACAAGCGTCAAGCGGGCAACCGAGAATGGCCTGATCACACCGCCCCAGCCACGGGCGGCATGGCGTGCACGCGCCCGCAGCCTGACACGCAGGCGTCATGTTGCAGTGCGATAATCCCACTCCTTATCAATTGTTGGAGCCCCCCGTGGAAAGCAGCCCTAGTCGCGTGCTTTCAGCACTCTGCCCGGCCTGACGCCGTCCCCTAACGGACGCCCCACGCCTGCGACGGAGTGGCTGAAAGCACCTGCAGCCTCCGAAGGCACCGCCTTCAACCCACCCGTCCCCCGCGTTCAGGAAGCGTCCCATGCTCAACGTTTTCACCCTGGCCAACGGCCGCCTGTTCCAGGAAGAAATCGAGTCCCTGGAAGAATTGACCCGTTTCAAGCCGATCTGGGTCGACCTCGAATCGCCTACCCCCGAGGAGCGCCGCTGGGTGCGCCAGCACTTCGGCCTCTCGATCCCGGAAGACGCGATGGACGAGGACATCGAGGAATCGGCCCGTTTCTTCGAGGAAGACAACGGCGAACTGCACGTGCGCTCGGACTTCCTCATCGATGACGAGGACAACCCGCGCACGGTGCGCGTGGCGTTCATCCTGAACGAGCAGAACGACGCGCTCAAGAGCCGGGGCGTGCTGTTTTCCATCCACGACGAGGACGTGCCGGTGTTCCGCCTGCTGCGGCTGCGCGCGCGCCGCATGCCCGGCCTCATCAAGGACGCCAAAGACGTGCTGCTGAGCCTGTTCGACACCGACGCCGAGTACTGCGCCGACACGGTGGAAGACATCTACGACGACCTGGAGCGCATCAGCCGCAAGGTGCTGTCGGGCCAGGTGACCGACGAGATCGCCTCCGAGGTGCTGGGCGGCATCGCGCGGCACGAGGACATGAGTGGTCGCATCCGCCGCAACATGATGGACACCCGCCGCGCGGTCAGCTTCATGATGCGCACCCGGCTGCTGAGCGCCGAGCAGTTCGAGGACGCGCGCCAGATCCTGCGCGACCTCGACTCCCTCGACAGCCACACCGCCTTCCTGTTCGAGAAGATCAACTTCCTGATGGACGCCACCATCGGTTTCATCAACATCAACCAGAACAAGATCATCAAGATCTTCTCGGTCGCCAGCGTGTCGCTGCTGCCGCCGACGCTGGTGGCCAGCAGCTACGGCATGAACTTCCAGTTCATGCCCGAGCTGGAATGGAAGTTCGGCTACCCGTTCGCGATCGCGCTGATGGTGCTGTCGGCCGTGGTGCCGATGGTGTACTTCCGCAAGCGCGGCTGGCTGAAGTAAGCACCCACTCGCAAGCGCTCAGAGCAGGTTCAGCGCCTTGCGCACGATGCGCCCGCTGTAGTGGCGTGCCACCTGCTGCAGGAAGTGCTGGAAATCGGTGTGGGCCTCGTCGTCGGCCCGGTCGGAGATGGTGCGCACCACCGCAAAGGGCACGCCGTAATCGGCACAGACCTGCGCCACGGCGGCGCTCTCCATGTCCACCGCCAGCGCGGTAGGCAGGGCGGTGCGCAACGTCTCGCTCTCGGCCGAAGTGGCCACGAAACGGTCACCGGTGACGATCTCGCCCTGGTGCACGCTCGGGGTGTGCAGCCCGAACAGGCGCAGGGTGTCGGCGTCCAGCAACTTCGGCAGCCAGGTCACCGCGTCCTTGGCCGCCTCGTGCAGCACCTGGGTCAGGGCACGGTCGGGCTCCATGCGCGAGCGCCCACGGCCCGGCACCTCCCAGCGCGGGAACAGGGGCGAGGCGTCGAGGTCGTGCTGCAAGAACGCGGTGCCCACCACGATGTCGCCCACCTCCACCCCATAGGCCACGCCGCCGGCCACACCGGTGAAGATGAGCTGGTCGGGCCGGAAGCGCTCGATCAGCGCGGTGGCGGTGGTGGCTGCGGCCACCTTGCCGATGCCGGCCAGCACCGCCGTCACCTCGTGGCCTTGCAGGTGGCCCTGCCAGTAGTCGCGCCCGCCCGCAGTGGTGCGCTGCTCGTCGGGCATGAGGGCGAGGATCTCGGCCAGCTCTTCGTGGACGGCGCTGACGATGGCAATGCGTTGGCCCATGGGCGGTGACTCCGGCTATTTCTGGTCGCGCAACTCCCGGCGCAGGATCTTGCCAACCGGCGTCTTGGGCAGTTCGGCGCGGAACTCGATCACCTTGGGCTGCTTGTAGCCGGTCAAGCGGGACTGGCAGTAGTCTCGCACATGCGCCTCGCTCAGCGCAGGATCTTTCTTGACGATGATCAACTTCACCGCTTCGCCCGAGTGTTCATCGGGTATGCCCACCACGGCGCATTCCAGCACGCCGGGCATCTCGGCCACCACCTCTTCGACCTCGTTCGGGTAAACATTGAAGCCGCTGATGAGGATCATGTCCTTCTTGCGGTCGACGATCTTGAAGTAACCGCGCTCGTCCATCAGGCCGATGTCGCCGGTGCGCAGCCAGCCATCGGCCGTCATGACCTTGGCGGTCTCGTCGGGGCGCTGCCAGTATCCGGCCATGACCTGCGGGCCCTTGATGGCGATTTCACCCGGCTGCCCCACCGGGACTTCGTGGCCGGCTTCGTCGATGCACTTCATGAGGGTGCTGGGCAGCGGCACGCCAATGGTGCCGGTGAATTCGGTGTTGGTGACCGGGTTGCAACTGGCCGAAGGGCTGGTCTCCGACAGGCCGTAGCCTTCACAGATGGGGCAGCCGGTGCGCTCCAGCCACTTGGCCGCCACGGCCCCCTGCACCGCCATGCCACCCCCCACCGAGACCTTGAGGTTGCGCCAGTTCACCTGGTCGAAGTCCGGATGGTGCAGCAGGGCATTGAACAGGGTGTTGACCGCCGGGAAGCTGTGGAAGGTGTGCTGGCTGAGCTCCTTGAGCACCGCCGGCAGGTCGCGCGGGTTGGGGATGAGGATGGTCTTGCCGCCGTTGCGCATGCTCAGCATCATGTTCACCGTGAAGGCAAAGATGTGGTACAGCGGCAGCGCGCAGACGCTGGTGGATTGTTCACCCGCCGGGATTTTTTGCATGACCGGGTCGTTCCAGGCCTCGGACTGCAGCACGTTGGCCAGGATGTTGCGGTGCAGCAGCACCGCGCCCTTGCTGACGCCGGTGGTGCCGCCGGTGTATTGCAGCAGGGCCACGTCGTCGGGCCCCAGCGCCGGCGCAGCGAAGGGCTGGCGGGCCCCGCGGGCCAGCGCGTCGTTGAAGCGCACCGCCCCGGGCAGGTGATAAGGCGGCACCAGCTTCTTGACCTTGCGCACCACGTAGTTCACCAGCGTGCCCTTGAGCAGGCCCAGCCGGTCTCCCATGGCACACAGCACCACGTGCTTGACCGGGGTGTGCGCCAGGCATTGCGCCAGCGTGTGGGCAAAGTTCTCGATGATGACGATGGCCTTGGCACCCGAGTCCTTGAGCTGGTGCTCGAGCTCGCGCGCCGTGTAGAGCGGGTTGACGTTGACCACCACCAGCCCGGCGCGCAGGATGGCGGCCACCGCCACCGGGTACTGCGGCACGTTGGGCATCATCACCGCCACGCGGTCACCACGGGCCAACCCCAGCCCCTGCAGGTAGGCGGCAAACGCACGCGACTGGCGTTCGGTGTCGGCGTAGCTGAAGTCCTTGCCCAGGAAACTGTAGGCGGTCTGCCCCTGGTACTTGTGAAAGCTCTCGTCCATCAGCTCGACGAGCGAGCGGTACTGGGTGGGGTCGATCTCCGCAGGCACGCCGGCTGGGTAGGCACTCAGCCAGGGCTTGTCGGCAGCGGACACGGTCATGCTTGGCTCCATTGTCGTTGTTCCACCCGGCCGCGGGGTCGCAGCCGCAGGGTGTCTGGATTGTCGTCGCAGCCTGCAGGGAGGCGCCTTATGTATTTCCCTGACGGCTGGCTGACATTATTGAACAACGGCCGGTTGGCCTCGGCATTCCCGGGTTACTGGTAGGGCGGCGTGGGGGCCCGGTCAGCCGGCCAGGCCCCAGGCCGCGCGCTCCTCGGGGGCCATGGCGCCCAGCACCTCCTGCGCGTGGTGTTCCCCTTGCCGGACGATGGCATCGAAACGGTCCCACTGCAACAGCCCAACGCGCAGCAGCGGCGGGTTGAAGTAGAGATCGGTGTGGCGGCGCGAGGCCTCCTGCCGCGAGATGCTGTAGAGGATGCTCACATTGAGCAGGTAAGACACCAGCGAGGGCAACCGGTAGCGCCGCCGGGCGCGCGGGCGCAGGCGGTCGAGCAGCAGCGCCCAGGGGCCCGGGGTTTCCTGGAAGTGCAGGCGGCGGTGGCCGCGGGCGCTCAGGTCCACCCCGATGACGCGCCCCACGCCCCGCATCTCGCGCATCACGTCGGCCGGAAAGTTGTTGAAGGTGCCGCCGTCGCACAGCAGGTCGCCGTCGTGCACCACCGGCGGCAGCGCGCCGGGTATCGCGATGCTGGCCCGCAACGACCGGCCCAGGTCGCCCTGGTGCAGCCGCAGTTCACAGCCCCTGGAGTAATTGCTGGCGATGCAGAAATAGCCCTTCCAGAGGTCGGCAATGTCCACCGGCCCGCCCATGAGCTTGTCGATGGTGCGTTCGATCACCTCGCGCACGCGCCGGCCGCGGATCAATGACAGCAGGGGCAGCAGGTTGTAGTCACCCGTGGGGTTGACGCGGAAGGCCTGACGGGCCACGCCGATGGTCTCGTCGGTGCCGGCATCGGCCGCGATGACCGCGCCCATGACCGCGCCCATGCTGGTGCCACCCACACAGTCGATCTCGATGCCTTGGGCCTGCAGGGCTTTCCAGATGCCCAGGTGGGCAAAGCCGCGGGCGCCACCGCCGGCGAGCACCAGGCCGACGGCGTTGCGGCTCAGCAGCCGGGCCAGGCGCGCGACGTCCCGCTCCAGGGCCGGGCGGAGGTTGACGTGGGCGGTGACCGGCCGGCGGTCGAGCCAGCGCCGCATGCCCAGCGGCGACTTGAGGTGCGGGGGGTGCAGCAGCACCAGCGTCTCGGCCACCTCGCCGGGTTGGGCCGTGCCCAGACCGCACGCCTCCTCGACCGGGTGCAGCCGCGCGGGCTGCGCCGCATCGGCCAGCAGCAGGATCTCGTCGCTGTGCCGCGTGCACAGCCGGGTCCAGTCGGTGGGGGCGGCATCGGCCACCATCAGCACGAAGTCGTGCGCGGCCTCCAGCGTGTCCAGCGCCACCGACCAGCGGGCATCGACCTCGTCGGTGGCCGTCGCGTCCGCCAGCGCCAGCTGCTCGCGCACTTGCTGCGCTCCCACGCAGCAGGTGCGCCCGTAGCGTCCAAGCTGATCGGCCAGGCGCCCGGCGAGCGCCCAGGCATCGACACCGTCGGTGATGGGCAGCAGCGTCACCATCACCGGCGCCGGTTGCGGCTGGCGCAGGTCCTGGGTTTGCAGGCGCTCGACGATCTTCTGGGTCAGTGCCATCGAGACCTGCGGATTGCGGGCCACGAGGGCGCTGAAATGGACCTTGTCGATGCGGGCCAGCAAGGTGTCGCGGATCGCCACCACCGTCGCGGTGCGGGGTGCGCCGGTATACAGACTGATTTCGCCGGTGATGGCGCCACGGCTCAGCTCGCGCACCGCACGGCTGGCCCCGTCGGCGGTCTGGACGTATACCCGCAGGCGACCGCTGAGTGACAGGTAAGCGGCATCGCCCGGCTGGCCTTGCTCCATGAGCACCTCGCCGGCCGCGAGCGACACCCACTCGACATGGTCAAAAATGGCCCTCAGGGTACGGCGGCCGATATCGCCGAAATTCGCCCGCAAATGCTCGGCCAGCAGTGCCTGGCGGCGCTGCCGCTCGTGTTCGCTTGTCTCCATGGAACGCCCTCCGTATGGCACCACGGCCGGGTGGGGTTCACCGCATGGGGGTGCCGGTGCTCACCTCTTCCGTACAGACCAAACCGCTAAAACTGGCAGTATGTCGCGGACACCCCAGGGCAGCAACGCGCGCCCACAGCCACTGTGTCACCAAAGTGACTGGTGGTGGGCGCGCTCGCACTCACTCGATCGCCTTGGTCATGTCCTCGACGACCTTCTTGGCGTCGCCAAACACCATCATCGTCTTGTCCATGTAGAACAGCTCGTTGTCCAGTCCGGCGTAACCGGCGGCCATGGAGCGCTTGTTCACGATCACCGTCTTGGCCTTGTAGGCTTCCAGGATCGGCATGCCGTAGATGGTGGAGCCCTTTTGCAGCGCCGCCGGGTTGACCACGTCGTTGGCGCCCAGGATGATGGCCACGTCGGCCTGGCCGAACTCGCTGTTGATGTCCTCCATCTCGAACACCTGGTCGTACGGCACCTCGGCCTCGGCCAGCAGCACGTTCATGTGGCCGGGCATGCGGCCGGCCACCGGGTGGATGGCGTACTTCACCGTGATGCCCTTGTCGGTGAGCTTGTGTGCCAGTTCCTTGACCGCGTGCTGGGCGCGGGCCACGGCCAGGCCGTAGCCGGGCACGATGATGACCGTCTCGGCGTTGCCCAGGATGAAGGCCGCGTCGTCGGCGCTGCCACTCTTGGCGGTGCGCTGCACGCCGCCGCCCGTGGCCGCCGTGCCCGCCTCACCCCCGAAGCCGCCCAGGATCACGCTGAAGAACGAGCGGTTCATGGCCTTGCACATGATGTAGCTCAGGATCGCGCCCGAGCTGCCCACCAGCGAGCCGGCGATGATCAGCATGGAGTTGTTCAGGCTGAAGCCGATGCCGGCCGCCGCCCAGCCCGAGTAGCTGTTGAGCATGGACACCACCACCGGCATGTCGGCGCCGCCGATGGGGATGATGATGAGCACGCCCAGCACAAAACTCAGCGCGGTCAGCACGAAGAAGGCCGTCCAGTCGCCGGTGGCGGCGAAGTAGACCCCCAGCACCACCACGGCAATGCCCAGCACGGCGTTGAGCATGTGCTGGCCCGCAAACGTGACCGGCGCGCCCTGGAACAGGCGGAACTTGTACTTGCCCGAGAGCTTGCCGAAGGCGATGACGGAACCACTGAAGGTGATGGCGCCGATGGCCGAGCCCAGGAACAGCTCGATCTTGTTGCCAAAGGGGATTTCGCCGCCTTTTTCGGCCAGGCCAAACGCCCAGGGTTCGGCCACCACGGCAATCGCGATGCACACGGCCGCCAGACCGATCATGCTGTGCATGAAGGCCACCAGCTCGGGCATCTTGGTCATTTCCACGCGCTTGGCAATGATGGCGCCGGCGCCACCGCCCACCACCAGTGCGGCGAGCACGTAGCCCAGGCCACTGGCCGTGTCGAGCTGCATCTGGTCGGCCAGCGTGGCGATCAGCCCCACCGTGGTGACGATGGCGATGCCCATGCCGGTCATGCCGAAGACGTTGCCGCGGATGGAGGTGGTGGGGTGGCTCAGGCCCTTCAGGGCCTGAATGAAGCACACCGACGCCACCAGGTACAACAGAACGACGAGGTTCATGCTCATTTGGTGGCTCCTTCGGCTGCGGGCAGGCTGCTGGGCGCGACCGAGGCCGCTGCGGCCGGCGCTTTGCGTTCTTTCTTCTTGAACATCTCCAGCATGCGGCGGGTGACGAGGAAGCCGCCGAAGACGTTGACCGCCGCCAGCGCCACGGCCAGCACGCCCATGGTTTTGCCCAGCGGGGTTTCGGTGAGGGCCGCCGCCAGCATGGCGCCGACGATGACGATGGCCGAGATGGCGTTGGTCACGGCCATCAGCGGCGTGTGCAGCGCGGGCGTGACGTTCCAGACGACGTGGTAGCCGACGTAGATCGCCAGCACGAAGATGATGAGGTTGAAAACAACCGGAGAAATGGCTTCCATGGGGAGGCTCCTTGCTTTGTTTGCGCTTGACTTCGCCGAGGGCTCAGGACTTGCGGCGGACTTCGCCGCCTAGGGTCATCAGGCAGGCCGCGACGATGTCGTCTTCGAGATCGACCTTCAGGCTGGCCGGCGGCTCGCCCTTGGCCGCCGGCGGGGCGATGAGCTTGAGGAAGTCGAGCACGTTGCGCGCGTACAGGCTGGAGCTGTCGGCGGCCACCAGCGCGGGGATGTTGGTTTCACCGATGATGAAGACGCCGTGCTTCTGCACCGTCTTGCCCGCCTCGGTGAGCGGGCAGTTGCCGTCGGTGCCGTTCGGCCCTTTGCCGGCGGCAATGTCCACGATCACCGAGCCCGGCTTCATGCTTTTCACCATGTCTTCGGTGATGAGCACGGGCGCGGCGCGGCCCGGGATGAGCGCGGTGGAGATGACCACGTCGGCCTGGGCCACGCGCTTGGCCACTTCCACCTTCTGGCGCTCCAGCCAGCTCGGCGGCATGGGGCGGGCGTAGCCACCCACGCCTTCGGCAGCCTCCTTTTCTTCGGCGGTTTCGTAGGGCACGTCGATGAACTTGGCACCCAGCGACTCGACCTGCTCCTTCACCGAGGGGCGCACGTCGGACGCCTCGATCACCGCCCCCAGGCGCTTGGCGGTGGCAATGGCCTGCAGGCCCGCCACGCCCACGCCCAGGATGACGACGCGCGCGGCCTTGATGGTGCCGGCCGCCGTCATCAGCATGGGGAACAGGCGCTGGTACTGGTTGGCGGCCATCATCACGGCCTTGTAGCCGGCGATGTTGGCCTGGGAGGACAGCACGTCCATGCTCTGCGCCCGCGTGGTGCGCGGGGCGGCTTCGAGCGCGAAGCTGGTCAGGCCGGCCTTCGCCAGGGCGGCGAGGCCCTCGGCATCGAAGGGGTTGAGCATGCCCACCAGGGTGGTGCCGGGCTTCATCTGCGCCAGCTCGGCCGCCGAAGGCGAGCGGACCTTGAGCACCAACTCGCAACCGAAGGCCCCGGCGGCATCCACCACCTCGGCGCCGGCCGCCTGGTACGCGGCATCGGTGGCGCTGGCGGCCAGGCCCGCGCCCGACTGCACCCGCACCACATGGCCTTGCGCCACCAGCTTCTTCGCGGTCTCCGGCGTCACCGCCACCCGCGTCTCGCCCGCCACTGTCTCGGCAGGTACCCCTATGTGCATGTGTGTCTCCTCAATCGTTGCAAATCTGAACAACCCTGTCTCCCCATGGAGCGTAACCGTTTTGCGGCCCACCTGGCGTCCGGAAGACGACACCCCCTCCTGTCCACTCCGCGCGGAAACATCAGTCTTCGCTGATATTCTGACATGCAAGAGCCGTTCCCGGTCTCGCGATAATCCCGGATATGCAAGCACGTTGGAAACCCAGTGTCACCGTGGCCGCCATCATCGAGCGCGAGGGGCGCTACCTGCTGGTGGAAGAACACACGCCCGAGGGCCTGCGCCTGAACAACCCGGCGGGCCACCTGGACCCGGGCGAGGGCCCGGTGGAGGCCTGCGCACGCGAAGCCCTGGAAGAAACCGCCCACCGCTTCACGCCCACCCACCTGGTGGGCCTCTACCTGTCGCGCTTCCAGCGCCCGGCCACTGGCGAAGACATCACCTACCTGCGGCTGGCCTTCTGTGGCCAACTGGGCGAGGCCCTTGCCGGCCAAGCGCTGGACGATGGCATCGTGCGCACCCTCTGGATGACCCCTGACGAGGTGCGCGCCAGCGCCGACCGCCACCGCAGCCCGCTGGTGCTGCAGTGCATCGAAGACCACCTGGCCGGGCGGCGCTACCCGCTCGCGCTCATCCACACCGACCCTTCCGTTCTGGCCCTGCGCTGAACCCAACCCGCGAGCCCCGCATGGCCCTCAAATCCACCATCTTCAAGGCGAACCTGCAGGTCGCCGACATCGACCACAACTACTACGCCGACCATGCGCTGACGCTGGCCCGCCACCCGAGCGAGACCGACGAACGCATGATGGTGCGGCTGGCCGCGCTGGCGCTGAACGCCCACGAGCTGCAGGACACCTGCGGCGGCGACGGCACCCTGGCCTTCGGCGCCGGCCTGTCGGACCCCGACGACCCGGACGCCCACCTGACGGACTTCACCGGCCGCAAACGCCTGTGGATCGAGGTGGGCCAGCCCGAAGACAAGCCCCTGGCCAAGGCCTGCAGCCAGGCCGATGCGGTGCGCGTGTACCCGTTTGGCCACGCCGCCGAGGTGTGGTGGAAGGGCATCGAGACCAAGCTGACCCGACTGGACAAGCTGCAGGTGTGGCGCCTGCCCGCCGAAGGCGCACAGGCCCTGGCCACACTGGCCGAACGCAGCATGCAGCTGCAGGCCACCGTGCACGACGGCGTGCTCACCCTCAGCAGCGACCGTGGCTCGGTGGCCATCGAACCGGTGCGCTGGAAGTAGCACCCCCAACGCCATGTTCGAAGACCGCACCGACGCCGCCCGCCAGCTGGCCTCCCGGCTGGCCGCCTTCAAAGGCCAGCACCCGCTGGTGCTGGCCATTCCACGCGGGGCGGTGCCCATGGGGCAGGTCCTGGCCGACGCACTCGGCGGCGAGCTCGACGTGGTGCTGGTGCGCAAGCTCACCGCCCCCGGTGCGCCGGAATTCGCCGTGGGCGCCATCGACGAAAGTGGCTGGACCTACCTGGCCCCGCACGCCGCGGCCCTGGGTGCAGACTCGCCCTACCTGGTCCAGGAACAAGCCCGCCAGCTGCAGACGATCCGGCAACGGCGCGCGCAGTACACCCCCATCCGGCCGCCCATCGACCCAGCGGGCCGCACCGTGATCGTGGTGGACGACGGGCTGGCCACCGGCGCCACCATGGTGGCCGCGCTGCACAGCCTGCGCCAGCAGGCCCCGGCCCGGCTGGTGTGTGCGGTGCCGGTGGCCTCGCGCGAGGCGCTGGCCACCGTCCGGCCGCTGGCCGACGAGGTGGTGTGCCTGCAGGCGCCCGCGGGTTTTGAGGCCGTGGGGCAGTTTTACCGCCACTTTCCACAGGTGGAAGACAGCGAGGTGGTGCGGCTGCTCCAGGCCAGCGCACCACCCGCGCGCTAAACCAGCAGGGCCGCCAGCGCGGCAATGGCCGCCGTTTCGGCCCGCAACACCCGGGGGCCCAGCGTCACGGGCTGAAAGCCCTGCGCCAGCAGTACGTGCTCCTCGGCCGGTGACAGGCCACCTTCGGGCCCGTGGACCAGCCAGACCGGCGCCTCACCCGCCGGCACCACGGCACGCAGGGGCTGCGAGCCGTCGGCCAGCGAGAGCACGCCCCGCCACACACCCGGCGCCGGCGGCGCCTGGCGCAGCCAGTCGTCCAGCGTGCGCACGGGGTGAACCACCGGCACCCGGTTGCCCCCGCATTGCTCGCAGGCGCTCACGGCCACGGCCTGCCAGTGGGCCTGTTTCTTGTCGGCCCGCTCGCCCTTCAGGCGCAGCACGGTGCGTTCGGTCATCAGCGGCTGTATGCTGGCCACCCCCAGCTCGGTGGCTTTTTCCACCAGCCAGTCCATGCGCTCGTTGGCGGGCATGCCCACAGCCAGGTGCACTGCACGCGCCGGGGCGCGATCCACGGCGTGGTGGGCGCCCACCTGCACCTCCACGCTGCTGCGGCCCATGCGCAGCACGGTGGCCGCCCACTCGCCGCCCGCCGCCGGGTCGCCAAACAGCGTGAGCGCGTCACCGGGCTGCAGGCGCAGCACCTGCACATGGCGCGCGCCCTCGGGCGTCAGCGCCAGCGCCTGGCCGGGCTGCAGGGTTTCGGGGTGGTAAATGCGGGGCATGACCGCGCTCAGACCCGGCCGTAGGCGAAGCCGCTGGCGGCCTCCCAGCCTTCCACCTTGTCGATCAGGCGCAACAGAGGTGTGAGCTCGCGGTAGCGTGCCGCCGCGTTGCGGATGTAGAGGATGAAGCGCGGCGCATCGGCCAGGTATTTGGGCTTGCCGTCGCGCAGCGTCAGGCGCGCGAAGATGCCCGCCACCTTGAGGTGGCGCTGCAGGGCCATCCAGTCCACCGCGCGGTAGAAGGCGCCGAA
>JAUWAE010000055.1 GCA_030602185.1 Comamonadaceae bacterium | reverse complement strand
GTCGCAGGCCGCTGCCATGGGCGACGACTGGCCCGACCTGCCGGTGCTGCGGCGCTGCGCCTTGGCCGTCGCGCCGCCCGCGGCCCACGCCGAGGTGCTGGCCTGCGCCCACCACGTCACCCGTGCTGCCGGCGGCCACGGTGCCGGCCGCGAATTCTGCGACCTGCTGCTGGTGGCCAGTGGCCACTACGCCCGCCTGCTGGACGAGGCCTCGGCATGAGCCCCACGGTCGTCCCACCGGGCACCGGAGGCTCGGTCACGCCGCCACCGCACTGGTGGTCCCGTGCCTGGGACCGGCTGTCCATCTACCTGCCAGTTTTGCTGATGGGCGGCCTGGCGCTGCTCAGCTACTGGCTGGTTCGCCTGGCACCCGTGCCGGAAGCGGTGGCGGCCGCGCGCCCACCCTCGCACGAGCCCGACTACTTCATGCGCGACTTCGCACTGCGCACCTTCGACGCGGCCGGCCAGCTGCGACAGGAGCTGCGCGGCACCGAAGTCCGCCACTACCCGGACACCGGGGCCCTGGAGGTGGATGACGCACGGGTGCGCAGCCTGGGCGAACGGGGCGGGCTCACCACCGCCCAGGCGCGCCGGCTGAACACCGACGCCGACCAGCGCGTGTACGCACTGCAGGGGCAGGTGCAAGTGGTCCGCGAAGCACATACCCGGGCCGACGGGCAAGCCCAGCCCCGGCTCGAGTTCCGGGGCGAGTCCCTGACCGTGGACACCGGCACCGACCGGCTGACCTCCGACACCCCGGTCGAGATGTGGCGCGGCGGCGACCGCCTGCTGGCGGACCGGCTGGACTACGACGACCGCAACCAGGTGGCCGACCTGCAAGGTCGGGTGCGCGTTACCCTGAATCCACGCCCCTGAAAACGAAAATCCCGGTGGGCACAAGGCAACACCGGGATGGATTTGGGGCTAAAGCCCCTCAGCGAAGGGCGCTGCAGGCGCAGCACCCTGGGCGGTCAATGCGGATCAGTAACCGCCGCGACCACCACCGCCTTCACGGCGGCCACCGCCACCGTAGGGGCTGCGGAACTGGCCGTCACCGCCGCCACCGAAACCACCGCCTTCACGGCGACCACCACCGAAACCGCCGGTGCGCGGCGGGCGCGGCTCCATCGGGCGCGCTTCGTTCACGACCAGGCTACGGCCGCCGAGCGACTGGCCGTTCATGCCTTCGATCGCGGATTGGGCTTCGGCATCGCTGCCCATTTCCACGAAACCGAAACCTTTGGAGCGGCCGGTGTCACGCTCCATCATGACTTTGGCGCTGTTCACGTTGCCGAAGGCACCGAACGCCTGCTGCAGGTCCTGGTCGCGGACGGTATACGGCAGGTTGCCGACGTACAGTTTGTTGCCCATTGAAAGGGACTCCTGAAAAACACGATAACAACTAGCGATGGAGCCCCGTTGGCACGACGTAACCGCTTGAACTGGCTGCAGTGGCACGCGAAACTGACCGATCACTGGCATACACGGGCAAGACCCGTGCTCGGCCATTATGCGCCGTCCGCCGTGACAACGGCATTTTTTTTTTGACATCCCCATAGAAACCCTGAGTCGGTGCCGGCTCCTGGTGCACTTTGGGCCCGTTTGGTGCAACCGGCGTTGCAGCCACACCACACCCCACCGCCCCCACCCTGGCCAGAGGCATCACCCAGCACCGGACGACGCGCCACGGCGGTAAATCACATGGTAGGTCAAACCCACCAGCACACTGCCTCCCAACAGGTTGCCCGCAATCACCGGCGCCCAATTGGCCAGCATGCCGCCGACCGTGACCCAGCCGCCGTCCACCGGCACCTGGCCAGAATGCTGCAACAACCACGCCAGCGGCATGAAGTACATGTTGGCGATGCTGTGCTCGAAGCCCGCCGCCACGAAGGCCGAGATGGGGAACACGATCGCCACCGCCTTGTCTACCACGCTGCGCCCGGCCATGGCCATCCACACCGCCATGCACACCAGCACGTTGCACAGCACGCCGCGCAGCAAGGCCTCGTGCCAGGGCAGGGCCTGCTTGGCCAGGGCGATCTTCACCACCGTCTGGCCAATGGCGCCACCGTTGAGGCCCGGGTGGCCACTGAGAAACACCACGAGTGCCAGCCCAGCCGCACCGACCAGGTTGGCCAGGCACACCACGCCCCAGTTGCGCAGCACCTCGCGGCTGCTCACCTTGCCGTCGGCCCAGGCCATCGCCAGCAGGTTGTTGCCCGTGAACAGCTCCGCGCCGGCCACCACCACGAGCAGCAGCCCAAGGCAGAAGGCCACCCCTCCCAGCACCTGCGCCGAGGCAAAACCCAACGTGGCATCGGACTTCACGATGGTGAAGAAGAGCGCCCCGAGGCCGATGAAGGCCCCGGCCAGCCCCCCCAGCAACGCCAGGGGCAGCAAGGGCAAGCGCGCCTTGACGACGCCCACGTTTTCCACCCGCTGCGCCACCTCGCGCGGCGCGTAGGCATCCGAACCAAAGATTTCCGACATTGCACGCCTCCCGTGACGCCCCGCCGCAGCCAGCCCCCGCCGGCCTCGCCCACACGGCGCCCACGCTTGAACTTATACTATGAGCGCGCCGATTTGATTCCGGATTGCGGGCGCTTAAAAAATGCCGCTAAACAGGAGACACCCGGTCCCCGCACCCGTCGTCCCTGCAGGCGGCGCTTTTGGCGGCACCGGGTTTTTTGTTTTTTCGGCGGGCCACCGTGCCCGCGGGTAGCACACAGTGATCGTCACACCACACACCCTGCGCTTCGACCAGCCCCTGCCGCTGCAGAGCGGTGCGGTGCTGCCGGGCTACGAACTCGTCTACGAGACCTACGGCACCCTCAACGCCGACAAGTCCAACGCGGTGCTGATCTGCCATGCGCTCAACGCCAGCCACCACGTGGCCGGTCGGCATGCCGACGCCAACGGCCAGCCCATCCCGAGAAGTGAAGGCTGGTGGGACAACATGATCGGCCCGGGCAAACCGGTGGACACCCACCGCTGGTTCGTCATCGGGGTGAACAACCTGGGCTCGTGCTTCGGCTCCACCGGGCCGACCCACCTCAATCCGGCCACCGGCGAGCCCTGGGGCGCCGACTTCCCGGTGGTCACGGTGGAAGACTGGGTCAACGCCCAGGCCCGGCTGCTGGACGCGCTGGGCATCGGCCAGCTGGCCGCCGTGATGGGCGGCAGCCTGGGCGGCATGCAGACGCTGAGCTGGACGCTGCAGTACCCCGAGCGCGTGCGCCACGCCGTGGTGGTGGCCAGCGCCCCCAACCTCACGGCCGAGAACATCGCCTTCAACGAGGTGGCACGCCGCGCCATCGTCACCGACCCCGACTTCCACGGCGGCCACTACCTGCGCCATGGCACCCTGCCGCGCCGGGGCCTGCGCATCGCGCGCATGATCGGCCACATCACCTACCTGAGCGACGACGTGATGAACGAGAAGTTCGGCCGCCAGCTCAAGCCCCTGACCGAAGCCGCCGAGGCCGGTGACGTGGAGGAAGCGGTGCGGCTGGCCTACCGCTATTCCACGCAGGAGGTGGAGTTCCAGATCGAAAGCTACCTGCGCTACCAGGGCGACAAGTTCAGCGAGTACTTTGACGCCAACACCTACCTGCTGATCACCCGCGCGCTGGACTACTTTGACCCGGCCCGCACCCACGACGGCGACCTGAGCGCGGCGCTGGCCGCGGCCCGGGCGAAATTCCTGCTGGTGAGCTTCAGCACCGACTGGCGCTTTTCACCGGCCCGCAGCCGCGAGATCGTCAAGGCCCTGCTCGACAACCGGCGCGACGTCAGCTACGCCGAAATCGACGCCCCGCACGGCCACGACGCCTTTTTGCTCGACGACCCGCGCTACCACGCCGCCGTGCGGGCCTATTTTGAACAGCAGGTGACCCGCGACCTGCCCCAGGGAGGCCGCGCATGACCGACCGCCTGATCCTCGAATCCATCGCCCGGCTGGTGCCGCGCGGCGCCCGCGTACTCGACCTGGGCTGCGGCGACGGCACCCTGCTGGCCCACCTGCGCGACACGCTGGACTGCACCGGCTACGGGGTGGAAATCGACGACGCCAAGGTGCACGCCGGCCTGCAGCGCGGCATCAACGTGCTGCAGCTGAACCTGGAAGACGGGCTGGCCATGTTTGGCGACAACAGCTTCGACCTGGTGCTGCAGATCGACACGCTGCAGCACCTGCGCAACGCCGAAACCATGCTGCGCGAAACCGCGCGCGTGGGCCGGCAGGCCATCGTCGCCTTCCCCAATTTCGCGCACTGGCCCAACCGCCTGAGCGTGCTGCAGGGCCGCATGCCGGTGACCAAACGCCTGCCCTACCAGTGGTACGACACGCCCAACATCCGCGTGGGCACCTACGCCGACTTCGAAGTGCTGGCGCAGCGCCTGGGCCTGCAGGTGACCGACAGCTTCGGCCTGCAAGACGGGCAGGAGGTGCGGCTGTGGCCCAACCTGCGCGCCAGCACGGCGGTGTTCAAGTTGGCGCAGGGCTGACCCAGCGGGGTCCACCGACCCCATCGGCCAGTTCGCGGCCGCGGCCCAGCAGCACCGCCCGGGTGCCCAGGCGTTCCAGCGTGCCTTCGGGGGCATGGTCGCCCAGGTCGTGTACCTGGCGGTTGTCGATCGACACGTAGCGCATGCGGTAATGCCGCGCCATCGACAGCCACAGGCCGCGTGCGGCGGGCGACTGCCGGGCGCCGGTCATGAGCGATTGCCCCGAATCCAGCCACCAGCGGTAGATGGCCGAGGCGATGCCGCGGCGCCGCCAGGGCACGGCCACCTTGGTGTGTGGGGCGCGGAACAGCCGGTCGGCCTGGCGGTTGAGTTCGACCAGCCGGTTCAGCGTCACGTACGCCACCATCTGGCCCGCGTAGGGGTCCATCACGTACACGAAGAACTCGCCGTCGGCCTGCCGCACCCACACCCGCAGGTGCGCCGACATGCCGGCCAGTGGCGGCAACGCCTCGGCGGCCCCCAGCAGCCGGTCGCGGCGCTGGTTGAGGGCGTCCAGTTCGGCCTGCACGCGGTCCTCGGGCAGGTGCACGTCCACGCGCAGCTCGGTCAGCCAGCGGGCCCACGGTGGCCAGGTTCCAGCGGCAGGCCAGGGTGAAGGCCACACTGCGGCATTCATGGCCGCATTCATGGCGCCACCCAGCAGCCGCTGACCAGCCGTTCAGGCCGGGCCACCGCACGCACAAACCCGCACTGCGCCCACGCCGCCATGGGCGTGACCAGTCCGGCGAACACACCATAGTCCTGCCCAGACTCGATCTGGCCACCGGCCTGCAGCGTTTCACCCACGCGGATGGCACCCGCCGCCACGATGTCGTGCGCCGCCAGCAGGCCCCAGCCACAGTGCAGGTGCCGGCCGCCACGCACCGACCCGCCCGCCTGCACGCCCTGCGCCACCTCCAGCGTACCGGCCACCCGCAGGTCGCCGCCGACCTTGACGCCACCGCGGCAGGTGACATCGGCAGCCGCGACCAGATCCTGCCCGACCGTGAGCGCCCCCTGCACCTCGGCCAAGCCGCCCCAGTCGGCCTCCCAGCCCACGCGCACATGGCCACCGGCCGAGAACGCGCCAGCCACGCGCAGCGACCATTCCACCCGCATGTCACCCCCCACCCGGGCAGCACCGCCACACTGCAGCGCCCCCTCCACGTGCACGTCGCCCCCCACCTGCAGGAGGGTGCCGGCGCGCACACCGCCCGCCGCGGTGAGTGAACCACCAGCGCGGATCACCGTGCCCACCTCCAGCGGGCCGTGGCACACCACCGAGCCGGCAAACACCAGCGCATCGGCGTGCAGGCCGTCCAGCGTGAGCACGTCGTCGGTGGGACCCAACTGGTCGAGCAGCCAGCAGGCATCGTCCACGCGGCCCTCCTGCACCAGATCGTCCAGCAGGCGCTGGTAGCCGCTGAGGGTCTCCTCGCGCTTCAGGTACCAGCGGTACCCGGCCGCGCAGGGGCGCTTGGAACGGATGAAATCCCGGGTGATGTCCTTGTTCATGAAGTCGTGCATGAGTCAATGTCCTTGGGGCTTGCGCACAGCGGGCAGGGCTGCCCCTCCAGACCGGCCGGGCCCGGATGCGCGCAAGGCCGGAAAACGTCAGTCCGTCAGGTGACGTAGTCGCCCGTGGCCTCGGGCTGGAAGAGGATGGCGTCGATGCGCAGCGGGCGCCGGTGGCCCGCCGGGGTGTGCGATATGACCTGCGCCCCCGTGCGCTGCCCCAGCAGGGCCGCGCCCACAGGCGACAGCACCGACACGAAACCCTGGCTGGGCTCCGCGTCGTCGGGGTAGCACACCGTCAGCTTGTGTTGCTCGCCGGTGTCGGCGTCAGAAACGAGCACCTGCGAGTACATGGTGACGACGTCGGGGTCGATATCGACGGACGGGACGATGTCGGCGGCATCGAGCAGCTCTGCGAGCACCTCGGGCGGGTGCTCGCCCGTGAGTTTCAGCAGGCGGACGTGGTCGAGCTCGGTCAGCCAGCGGGGGCTGGGTTCAAAGGGTGGCATGGGCAACTCCAGAAAAGCGGCGGCACGTCAAAACAGACGCCGTCGGTCGCGCGGGGCGATGGGCCCGGCGACTGGAATTGCGCGAAAAAAACGGAAGGGAGGGTCGCCGGGCTCAGGAATCTGCGGCGGTGGGGCAGACCGTGGCATCGCCGGTCTGGAGGGTGTTGGCCACGCCCACGGCGGCGCCCGGCCCGAAGGGGCCGAAAGAGGAAGCGCAGATACCGAACCGGGTGGACATGGGCCGAATATACCCCGGCCCACACCCCAGAACAAGGCCAATCACCCACGTGCCGGTGCGGCATTGCACTGCTTTTATCATCTCGACCTTCCGACACCACAACCCATAAACGCCCGAGGAGCGAGACATGATCCAACTGAAGGTCAACGGCCAGGCCGTGGCGGTGAACGCCACGCCCGACACCCCACTGCTGTGGGCGCTGCGCGAGCAGCTCAACCTCACCGGCACCAAATTTGGCTGCGGCATCGCCCAATGTGGCGCCTGCACCGTGCACGTGGACGGCGAGCCGACGCGGTCCTGCGTCATGCCCCTGAGCGCCGTGGCCGGCCGCCACGTGACCACCGTGGAAGGGCTGATGACCACTCCCACCGGCCAGGCGCTGCAAGCGGCCTGGGTGAAGGAGCAGGCGCCACAGTGCGGCTACTGCCAGTCGGGCCAGCTCATGACCGCCGCCAAGGTGGTGCAGGGCACGAAGAAGCTGCTCAGCCGCGCCGAGATCCTGGAAGCGATGAGCGGCCACATCTGCCGCTGCGGCACCTACAACCAGATCGCCGCCGCCGTCTCCACCGCCCAGAAAACCCTGACCGGAGCCAAAGCATGAGCACGACCGCCGCACCACTCTCCCGCCGCAGCTTCCTCCTGGGTACCGGCGGCGTCGCCATCGGCCTGTCGTTCGGCCTGGGCCAGGCCGAGCTGGCACAGGCGCAGACCGCCGCGCCCGGCGGCTTCGCGCCCAACGGCTGGGTCAACATCGACACCGACGGCCAAGTGACCCTGTACTCGCCCGCCTCGGAAATGGGCCAGGGCACCATGACCGCCATCCCCATGCTGCTGGCCGAGGAAATGGACCTCGACTGGTCGCGCGTGACCGTGCTGCAGGCGCCGTCGGACCCGAAGCGCTTTGGCAACCCGCGCTTCGGCGGTGGCATGACCACCGGCGCCTCGCGCACGGTGCAGGGCTACTACGAGCCGGTGCGCCTGGCCGGCCTGCAAGCGCGGCTGGTGCTGGTGAACGCCGCGGCCCAGGCCATGGGCGTGCCCGCGGCCGAGCTGCGCACCGAGGCCGGCCGTGTGGTCCACACCTCGGGCCGGCAGATGGGCTATGGCGACATCGCCAAGGTGGCGCAGGTCCCGGCCGAGCTGCCCAAGGTGGACAAGGCCATGCTCAAGCCCATGGCCCAGTTCAAGCTGATCGGCAAGGACCTGGACCGGGTGGACGTGGCCGCCAAATCCAACGGCAGCGCCCAGTACGGCATCGACGTGCGCCTGCCGGGGATGTTGTGGGCGTCCATCCTGCGCGCACCGGTGCAGGGCGAAACCCCGGTGTCGGTGGACGACGCCGCCGCCCGCGCGGTGCCGGGCGTGAAGCACGTGGTGCGCCTGCCGCACGGCGTGGCGGTGGTGGCCGATTCCTTCCACACCGCCAAGACCGCGCGCGACCGCCTGCAGGTGGAATGGACCCAGACCGCCAAGGCCCGCGCCCACGATTCGGCCCGCGTCAAGGCCGAGTACGTGGCCCGCGCCCAGAAGCTCGACGACGCCGGGGTGGACTTCATCCAGCACGGCGACGCCGGGCAGCAGCTGGCCGGCGCGGTGAAAACCTTCGCCGCCACCTACACCAGCGAGATGGTCAGCCACATCTGCCTGGAGCCGATGAACTGCACCGCCCACGTCACCGGCGACCGCATCGAGGTCTGGGCGCCGGCGCAGTCGGCCTCTTTCGTGACCGGCGCGGTGGCGGCGGCCAGCGGCTTCAAGCCGGAGCAGATCAAGGTCAACATCACCCTGCTGGGCGGCGGTTTTGGCCGCCGGGTAGAGGCGGACTACGCGGCCGACGCCGCGCTGGTGGCCAAGGCCGTGCCCGGCACGCCGGTGCAGGTGATCTGGACCCGCGAAGACGACATGACCCACGACAAGTACCGCCCGCTGACCGGCCAGCACCTGGTGGCCGGCGTGGACGCGCAGGGCAAGCTGGTGGGCCTGCTGCACCGGGTCGTGTCCGAAGGCATTTACGCGCGGGTGGTGCCGCCGGCCTTCAAGGCCTCGGGCGGCAAGGACGCGCCGGTGATGGAGGGTTCGGAGATCACCTACGACATCCCCGGCCACCGGGTGCAGTTCATGATCGAGGAGCGCGGCATCCAGGCCGGCTTCTGGCGCGGGGTGGGGCCGGGCTACACCAAGTTCGCCATCGAAACGCTGGTGGACGAGGTGGCCCACGGCGTGAAGGCCGACCCGCTGGAGTACCGGGTTCAGCTGCTGCACAAGCAGCCGCGCGCCCAGGCGGTGCTGCGCGAGGTGGGCCGCATGTCTGGCTGGGGCAAAGCCAAGCTGCCCAAGGGCCACGCGCTGGGCCTGGCGTTTTCCGACGCCTGGAACACCTTCTGCGGCATGGTAGTGCAGGTGTCGATCGAACAAGGGCGGCCCAAGGTGCACAAGGTCTGGTCGGCGGTGGACTGCGGCCACGCGCTGCAGCCACGCAACGTGCGCGCGCAGATCGAAGGCTCGGTGATCTTCGGCCTGTCGGCCCTGCTGCACGAGCGCATGGACTTCCAGGGCGGCGTGCCCCAGCAGACCAACCTGGACCGCTACCGCGTGCTGCGCGCCAACGAAACCCCGCTGGTGGAGGTGAGGGTGCTAATGACCGACCACCACCCGGGCGGCATTGGCGAAGTCGGCCTGCCGCCGGTGGCACCGGCGGTGGCCAACGCCATCGCCCGCCTGACCGGTCAGCGGGTGCGCAGCCTACCGTTCCCGCAGGTCTGACGCCCCGGCCATGAACAGCCTCGACATCGAGGTACTCCAGACCGCGCTGGCGTGGCTGGAGCGAGGCCACCGCGTGGTACTGGGCACGGTGGTGCGCACCTGGGGCTCGGCCCCGCGCCCGCCGGGCTCGCTGATGGTGATCCGCGACGACGGCCAGGTGGCCGGCTCCGTCTCGGGCGGCTGCATCGAGGACGACCTGATCCGCCGGGTGGCGGCGGGCGAACTGGCGCTGCGCCGCCCCGAGGTGACCACCTACGGCCAGACCGCCGACGAGGTGCGCCGCTTCGGCCTGCCCTGCGGCGGGACGGTGCAGGTGGTGCTGGAGCCGCTGGGGCCGCAGTCGCAACTGCGCGAACTGCTGACCGCCACCGCCGCGCACCGCCAGACCCGCCGCGAGCTGGACCTGATCACCGGCCTGGTGCGGCTGGGTCCGGCCAGCGCCGGCGACCGGGTGGAGTTCGACGGCCAGCACCTGGCCACGGTGCACGGGCCGCGCTGGCGGCTGCTCATCATCGGCGGCGGGCAGCTGTCGCGCTACCTGGCCAGCATGGCGGTGATGCTTGACCACCAGGTGACCGTGTGCGAGCCGCGTACCGAGTACCACGAAGGCTGGGACGCGCTGCCGGGCGTCACGCTGTCCAGCGCCATGCCCGACGACCTGGTGCTGGCGATGAACCTGGACGCCCACAGCGCCGTGGTGGCCCTGACGCACGACCCCAAGCTGGACGACCTGGCCCTGATGGAAGCGTTACGCACGCCGGCCTACTACGTCGGGGCCATGGGTTCGCGGCCGAACAACGAGCGGCGGCGCGAGCGCCTGCTGGCTTTTGACGTGTCGCCCGAGGAAGCGGCGCGCCTGCGCGGCCCGGTCGGGTTGCGGCTGGGCGGGCTGACGCCGCCGGAAATCGCCCTCAGCATCGCGGCCGAACTCACCGCGCGGCGCCGGGGGGTAGACCTGTCCCAGCCGCTGGCCGACTGGTCGCGTTCGGCCACTGTTTGCGCCGTGGCCGAACGCGCGAACTGAGGCCTGAACACCGGGCTGTTCGGCGCTTTGGCGCTGGACAGCCCGGCCTACAGTAGTGCACACTGCCGTTTCGTCCCTGTGGCCGGCAGTCACCAAGGAGTGCCCATGAAGATCACGCCACCCGCCACCGCCCTGGCCCGCGAGCTGCCCAAAACCAACCCCGCTGCACGCGCCGAACGTACCGCCCCGGCCGAGGACAGCGCCCGCCCCACCCCCAGTGTGAAAGTGCCCCCGGGCCTGGAAAAGGTCCTCGCCAAGTTCGAAGCGCTGGGCGAAGCCGGCCGCACCGCCGGGCAAAGCAACGCCATGGACCGCGTCGCGCGCAACCTGGCACGCTACACCGACACCCAGGCGCTGACGCCCCCGGCCCCGCCGGCAGAACCCGAGGTCACGGCCGGCACGGACAACCCTCCGCCGACCGAGCCCACCGACGTGGCCGAAGGACCGCAGGACAGCCAGGAACCCAGCACCTGACGCCTGCGGCGCGCTTCAGTCGAGCGCGTCGTCCAGCCCCAGACCGCGGAAGTAATTGCGCAAGGCCAGGCGGCCGGCTGCTTCCAGGTCGAAGGCGGTGCGGTCGATCAGCCAGTTGATGATGAGGCCGTCGACCAGCACGTTCAGACCCAGGGCCGCCGCTGCCGCCGGCATGGGCAGGGTGCGCTCCAGGCGGTCGGCTGTGCGCTCCAGCGCCTGCTGGATCAGGCCCCGCATGTCGTTCATCGCCTGCTGGCGACGCTGCGCCACCGCCTGCAACTCGTCCACGTATTCGACCTTGTGGGTGGCGATCTCGAACACCCGGCCGGTCTGCGGGTCGTGCACGGTGGCGTGCAACGCCGCCATCAGCGTGTCGAACAGCCCGCGCAGCGGCGTCACGGCAGCAGCCGACGGCTCGGCCGCGGCCTGCAGGGCCTGCTCCAGCGGCAGGGTCACCCGCTGCAACATCGCGTTGAACAGGTCGGCCTTGTCCTGAAAATGCCAGTAAATGGCGCCGCGCGAGGTGCCGGCGGCCGCGGCAATGTCCTGCAAGGACGTGCGAGACACGCCGCGCGCCAGGAACAAGGCCTCGGCCGCGTCCAGCAGCTTGTGGCGGGTCTGTTCGGCTTCGGCTTTGGTGCGTCGGGGCATGGCGGGTGTCCAGGGAAGACTGTCGCATTTTTGCCAGTATGGCATGCATACATTCAAGTTTGCATGTATATTACATGCTTTCGTGGCGCCCGCCCTACGGAGATTCCCTCCCCAGGGCCCGTCAACGTCGAGGTTCTTCCATGCCTGAACACGCACCCACCCCCACCCTTGCTCTGGCGTTGTTCCGCGCCAGCCACACGGTCTGGCGCCCGGCCACGGCCATTGCACTGGGCCTGACCCTGGCCGCTTGCGGACCGTCGGCACCCAGCGGGCCGACCGGCGCTCCGCCACCGGCCGAAGTCGGGGTGGTCAAGGTCGAGCCTGGCGTGGTGGCCCTGGCCACCGAGCTGCCAGGGCGGCTGGAGGCCTCGCGCGTGGCACAGGTGCGGGCGCGCGCCGCGGGCATCTTGCAGGAGCGGCTGTTCCGCGAGGGTGCCGATGTCAAGGCCGGCCAGGCGCTGTTCCGCATCGATCCAGCCCCCTACGACGCGGCCCTGGCCAGCGCCCGCGGCCAGCAGGCCCGCGCCGAAGCCCAGCTCGCCCAGGCACGGGCGCTGCTCGACCGCTACCGCCCGCTGGTCGGCGAACAGGCCATCAGCCAGCAGGACTTCGTGAACGCGGAGGTCGCCGTCAAGCAGGCCGAGGCCGAAGTGGCCGTTGCCAAGGCGGCGGTGCAGACCGCCACCATCCACCGCGGCCACGCCGACGTGACAGCCCCGATCGCCGGGCGCATCGGCCGCGCACTGGTGACCGAAGGGGCGCTGGTGGGCCAGGGCGACGCCACGCCGCTGGCCGTGGTGCAGCAGATCGACCCGCTGTACGTCAATTTCACGCAGAGCGCGACCGAGGCGCTGGCGTTGGCCCGGGCCGTGGAGGGCGGCCAGCTGCAGCGCCACGGCCAGGGGGCAGCGCGGGTGTCGGTGGTGCTGGAAGACGGCACCGAGCACCCGCAGCCGGGCCGGTTGCTGTTCACCGACCTGTCGGTGGACCCGACCAGCGGCCAGGTGACGCTGCGCGCCGAGGTGCCCAACCCGGGCGGGCGCCTGCTGCCTGGCATGTACGTGCGGGTGCGGCTGGCGCAGGCCGAGGCGACCGGCGCGGTGACGCTGCCGCAGCAGGCAGTCACCCGTGGGCCACAGGGCGACACCGTCATGGTGGTGGACGCCGAAGGCAAGGTCGCTCCGCGCCCGGTGAAGCTGGGCAGTCAGCAGAACGGGCGCTGGGTGGTGCTCGATGGGTTGCAAGCCGGCGAACAGGTGATGGTGGACGGCTTCCAGAAGCTGCGCGGTGACGCGCCGGTCAAGGCCGTACCCTGGCAGGCGCCGGGCACGGCTGCTCAGGCTGCCGGCCAGTAAGGGGCTTACATGGCCAAGTTCTTCATCGACCGCCCCATCTTCGCATGGGTGATCGCGCTGTTCGTGATGGTGATCGGCGCCACCGCCATCACCCAGCTGCCCATCGCTCAGTACCCGCCGGTGGCGCCCCCCTCGGTGGTCATCACCGCCACCTACCCCGGCGCCTCGGCGCAGACGCTGGAGGACAGTGTGCTGTCCGTCATCGAGCGCGAGATGAACGGCTCGCCGGGCCTGATCTACATGGAATCGGTGGCGCAGGCCAACGGCACCGGCACGCTGACGCTGAGCTTCGAGCCCGGCACCAACGCCGACCTGGCGCAGGTGGATGTGCAGAACCGTCTCAGTCGTGCCGCCCCGCGGCTGCCCGCCGCGGTGACGCAGCAAGGCGTGCGGGTGGACAAGTCGCGCAACAACTTCCTGCTGTTCACCATCCTCTCGTCCACCGACCCGGCGTGGGACCCGGTGGCCCTGGGCGACTACGCCTCGCGCAACGTGCTGCCCGAGCTGCAACGGGTGCCGGGCGTGGGCCAGGCGCAGCTGTTCGGCACCGAGCGCGCCATGCGGGTGTGGATCGACCCGGACAAGCTGCAGGGCTATGGCCTCAGCGCCACCGATGTGACGGCCGCCATCCGCGCGCAGAACGCACAGGTGTCGGCCGGTGAGATCGGCGCGCTGCCGAATGTGGCAGGCCAGGGCATCGCCGCCACGGTGGTGGTGCCAGGCCAGCTTGGCAGCGTGGAGGCCTTCGAGCGCCTGCTGCTGCGCGCCAACGCCGACGGCTCCACCGTGCGCCTGAAAGACGTGGCGCGGGTGGAGCTGGGCGGCCAGTTGTACGCCACCAGCGCGCGCCTCAACGGCCAGCCCTCGGTGGGCATGGGCGTGCAGTTGTCGCCCAGCGGCAATGCGCTGGCCACCGCG
>JAUWAE010000008.1 GCA_030602185.1 Comamonadaceae bacterium | reverse complement strand
CCCCGGCCAATGCCGGCCCCTTGAACCCACAGCGGCTGATGGTCCAGGCGCTCGACCGCCTGCGGCAGCTCTCGCCCGATTACCTGGCCCGTTTGATGACCCAACTGGACGCCCTGGCCTGGCTCGATACCGAGCAGCCCGATCAGGCGGTCGCCCAGGCGCCCAAGGGGGCGGGGGCAGGGTCTTCCAAAGCGGGTGGGGGGGCGCGCCGACCGGGTCGGCGTCGCGCCTGAGGGCACGCCGGCCGCGTGCCGCACGGTTCCGACCGGTGCCATCAGCGTGCAGCGGCGGGGCGTGCCGCTGCAAGGCCCACGCTGACCAGCGTGGACAGCACCAAGGCTCCGGCAAAGGGCGCCAGCGTCGGGATGCTGCCAGGGAAGCTGGCGGCCAGCAACCCGCTGCTCAGGCTGCCGGTGGTCCACCAGCCTGGCAGCACCGCGCCCAACAGCCCGGCCAGGCAACCCGTGATCGCCGCCGTGGCGGTCATCTTGCGCCACAAGCCCAGCAGCACCGGCACCACCGCGGTGGCACACAGCAGGTCGGCGATCAGGAACAGGCGCAGCACCGACAGGCCCTGGAGCGCCACCAGCACCACAGGCACCATCAAGGCCACCGTCACCCAGCGGGCGGTGGGCAGACCGAGGCCGGGGCGGGCCGTGGCCACCAGCGAGGCGATGCCGTTTTGCAGCGTGTCCACCGACGAGGCCACCAGCGCCACCGCCAGCAGCAGCGCTGGCACCGTGAGCCAGCCGGGCGCACCCTTGAGCAGCGCAAAGAAGGGAATGGGCGGGTTGCCGAGGTCCTGGCCACTGGCGGCGGCCAGCACCCCTAGACCGCCCACCAAGCCCACCACGAGCACCGTGGACATGCCCCCCAGCCAGGCCCCCTGGCGCAGCGCGGCGTCGTTGCGCGCCGACCAGACCCGCTGCCAGTAGCCCTGGTGGAACAGGTTGGCCGCGGTGACGGCGATCACCAGCGTCAGCGCCACGCTCAGCGACACGCTCAGCGGTGCTCCCGGCGCCGCGGCACTGGCGGTGGTTTGGGGGGAGGACAGGTCGGGCCAGACGACGACGGCCACCAGCGCCAGCAGGGCCAGCAACAGCCAGGCCTGCCAGCGGTCGGTGGCCAGACTGGCACGCAGGCCGCCCCAGGCGGTGTAGATCAGGGTTGTGACGGCCACCCCCACCACGGCCCACTGGCCAGGCAGGCCCGAGAGCATGCCGGTGATCGCGCCAATGGCGGTCAGCTCGGCCGTCAGGAAACACAGCATGTAGAGCACCGAAATGGCGCTCACCCACAGCCGCAGGCCGGTGCCAAAACGGGTTTGCGCGTATTCGCCGATGCTGCGGCCCTGCGGCATGAAGCGGCGGATGGCCGGTCCGCACCAGCCCAGCACCAGAAAGGGCAGGGCCGCGCCCAGGGCATAGCCGGCGACGGCCACCGGGCCGACGAAGGCACCCACTTCCGGTGGGGCAAACAGGATCCAGGCGCCCAGCCCTGAGGCCAGGAACGACAGCCCCAGCGTGCTGGCGCTTTGCGAGTTGCGGGCGGTGACGTATTCGTCAAAGTCCCCGGTGCTGGTGCGGGCGCGCAGCCCGATCCAGGCAAACAGGAACAGGGCGGCCACCAGGGCCGCTGCGGTGATGTAGGGCATGTCGCGCTTCCTCCGCCGGTACGAACCGGATCAGGTTCCAGGGTCTGCGCGGGCCCCCGTGGCCCTGTGCGCACTCTCAGCCCGAACAGTGGGCTCCCCTGGCGACGGGTAGTCAGCGCTGATTCTAGCTGGGGTTGACCAGCACCAGCTTGCCCTTGACCTGCCGGCTCCCCATCAGGGCGTAGGCCTGGTGGAGCTCGCTCATGGGAAGGGTGCGGTCGACGACCGGCTTGACCTTACCTTCCAAGTACCACTGCGCCAGGGTCTGCATCATGCGGGCATTGGCCTGGGGTTCGCGTTTGGCGAAGTCGCCCCAGAACACCCCCACGATGGAGGCGCCTTTGAGCAGCGGCAGGTTCAGTGGCAGGTTGGGGATGGGCCCGGCGGCAAAGCCGATGACCAGGTAGCGGCCGCGCCAGGCGATGGAGCGAAACGCGGGTTCGGCAAACTCGCCGCCCACCGGGTCGTAGACCACGTCCGGCCCTTTGCCGCCGGTCAGGGCCTTGATCTCGTCGCGGAGGCTGCCGGTTGGCGTGTGCACGCTGTAGTCCAGCGTAGCGTCGGCGCCCGCTTCCTCGCACAGCCGGCATTTTTCGGCGTTGGAGGCAGCGGCAATCACGCGCGCGCCAGCCTGTTTGGCGATCTGGATGGCCGCCGTGCCTACGCCCCCGGCTGCTCCCAGGATCAGCACGGTTTCGCCTGGCTGCAAGGCGCCGCGATCGATCAGTGCGTGGTACGACGTGGCGTAGGTCATGATGAAGGCTGCCGCATCCACCAGGTCAAAGGCTTCGGGCAGCGGCATGCAAATCGCCGCCGGGGCCAGGGTGTGGGTGCCAAACCCGCCGGTGCCGCTGAGGCAGGCGACCTTTTGCCCCACCCGCAAGTGGGTCACGTCCGGGCCCACCGCTTCCACCACGCCGGCGTATTCCGACCCCGGCACGAAGGGCAGCGGTGGCTTTATCTGGTATTTGTTCTGCACGATCAGCAGGTCCGGGAAGTTCAGGCTGGCGGCATGGATGCGCACCAGTGCCTGGCCCGGGCCGGGCGCTGGGGTGGGCCGTTCCTGCCAGGTCAGGGCCTCGACTCCAACGGGGTTTTCACACAACCAAGCGTGCATGGGGGTCTCCTTTTCAGTGTATGGGGAACATGCCGGGCATCATAGGCAGACGCCTTGTTACAGACCAGCCAATCTTGTCCCGCCGGCGACCTACAATGTCCGGCAATGAAAATCCTTCTGTCCAACGACGACGGCTACCAGGCCCCTGGCATCGAGGCGCTGTACCACGCACTCCGCGACATTGCCGAGGTGGAGGTGGTGGCGCCGGAGCACAACAACAGCGCCAAGTCGAACGCGCTGACGCTGCATTCGCCGCTCTACGTCCACACCGCACCGAACGGCTTTCGCTACGTCAACGGCACGCCGGCCGACTGTGTGCACATCGCGCTCACCGGGTTGCTCGGCTACACGCCCGACCTGGTGGTCTCCGGCATCAACAACGGTGCCAACATGGGCGACGACACCATCTACTCGGGCACTGTGGGGGCCGCGATGGAGGGTTACCTGTTCGGCGTGCCGGCGATCGCGTTTTCGCTCACCGACAAGGGCTGGGCCCACCTCGACGTGGCGGCCCACAAGGCGCGCGAACTGGTCAACTACCTGGCGCCTTCGGTGATGGCGCACACGCAATCGGCGGCGGCTGGCCACCACGAACCCTGGCTGCTCAACGTGAACGTGCCGTGCCGCCCGCTGGCCGACATCCGGGGCTTCAAGGTGGCCCGGCTGGGCCGGCGCCATGCCGCCGAACGCGTCATCACCCAGGTGAACCCGCGCGGCGAGACGATGTACTGGATCGGCGCCGCTGGGCCAGCCAAGGACGACGCGGAAGGTACCGATTTCCATGCCACCCAGCAGGGTTACGTCTCGATCACCCCGCTGCAGATCGACCTGACCGACCATTCCCGCCTGGCGTACTGGGCGCAGTCGGCGGCGCACCTGTCGGCGGGTCTGGTGGGTGGCCCGGCATGAAGCCCCCGGCCGGATCGCCTGCGCCGCGGCCGCGCCCGGGTTTTCCGGCCCATCTGGACGGTCTCGCGCCAGCTGCATCTCCGGTGGCACGGCCTGCGGCGTCGCTGGCTCAAGTGGCGGGGGCGGTCCGTTCGGCACCTTTGGCTGTGCCACAGGGCGCTGGCATGGACTCCAGCGCGGTGCGCCAGGCCATGGTCCGTCGGCTGGCGGCGCAGGGTTTGTCGCATCCGGCGGTGCAGCAGGCCTTTGCGACGGTGGAACGCCACCGCTTTGTGGATTCGGCCCTGGTCGCCCAGGCGTACGAAGACACCAGCCTGCCGATCGGTCTGGGGCAGACGATTTCCAAGCCCAGCGTGGTGGGGCGCATGCTCGAGCTGCTGTGCGAAGGCCGGGCCACGCCCCTGGGCCGGGTGCTGGAGATCGGTACCGGGTGCGGCTACCAGGCGGCCTTGCTCGCCTGCCTGTGCCGGGAGGTGTACAGCATGGAGCGCCTGCGCGGGCTGCACGAGCGGGCCCGCGACAACCTGCGCCCCTTGCGTCTGCCCAACGTCCACCTCATTCTGGGTGACGGGATGCAAGGCTTTCCTTCCGGCGGGCCCTACGCCGGCATCGTGGCGGCGGCGGGCGGAGCCAACCTCCCCGATGCCTGGCTGGAGCAACTGGCGGTCGGCGGTCGGCTGGTCGCCCCGGCGGAGCTGGTGCCTGGGCAGCAGTCTCTGGTGGTGGTGGACCGCACGCCGCAGGGTTATGTGAAAAAAGTGCTGGAGGCCGTCTGGTTCGTGCCTCTAAAATCGGGCATCGCCTGAACGCGTGTTGCGTTGCAGCACGCCCAGCCTTTGGTCTCTATTTGAGGTATTGCATGGAACCCACCGTTCCTCGTCGCGGCCGCCTCGGTGCGCTGGCCGCGGCCGTTGCAGGTGCGTTGTTGCTGACCGCATGCGGCGCACCCAAGAAACCGGCCCAGCGGGCCCCTGTCGTTGACCGCACTGCGGGTGTATCTCCCGCCGCCACTCCCTTGCCACCCGGTGCAGAGAACGCCGGCAAACCTGGCTACTACACCGTGCGCCCTGGCGACACCCTCATGCGCATTGGGCTCGAAACCGGGCAGAGCTGGCGGGACATCGCGGCCTGGAACGGCCTGACCAACCCCAACCTGATCGAGGTCGGGCAGGTGTTACGCGTCGTGCCGCCGGCTCCTGCCACCGCAGCTGCGCCGGCCACCACCGTGGCACCGGCCGAGGGTGGGGCCACCTCCACCAACGCGGTCACTTCATCGACGGTGCAGTCGCGCCCGCTCGACGCCGCCCCGTCGGCCAACAACACGGCACCCGCGGCAGCCAGCGAGGAGCTCTCCTTCGTCTGGCCGGCCAAGGGTCAGATCGTCGATACCTTTGACGAGGCGCGCTACAAGGGCGTCGGCATTGCCGGCCGGCCCGGAGACCCGGTGCTGGCAGCGGCCGATGGCCGCGTGGTCTATGCCGGTGCCGGCCTGCGCGGCTATGGCAACCTGGTCATCCTCAAGCACAACAACACCTACCTCACGGCATACGCCCACAACCAGGCGCTGCTGGTCCGCGAAGACCAGAACGTGCGCCAGGGCCAGAAGATTGCCGAGATGGGCAGCAGCGACAGCGACCGTGTGAAGTTGCATTTCGAAGTCCGGCGTCAGGGCAAGCCCGTTGATCCGCTGAAACACCTGCCGGCCCGCTGATGACCCACGACGTGAACCTGCCGGCGCCCGAGGCGTCGGCCACCAGCCTGCCCGAAGGCTGGCTGGAAGTGCTTTCCCTGGATCTGGAGGCGCAGGGCGTGGCCCGCCGGCCCGACGGCAAGGTGGTTTTCATCGACGGTGCGCTGCCGACCGAGCACGTCAGCGCCCAGACCACGCGCCGCAAGAACCAGTGGGAGCAGGCACAACTGACCGAGATCCACCGCGAGTCGCCACTGCGCGTCACCCCGCGCTGCCCGCATTTCGGCCTCCACGCCGGGGCCTGCGGCGGCTGCAAGATGCAGCACCTCGACCCGCTGGGGCAGGTGGCGGTCAAGCAGCGCGTGCTGGAAGACAACCTGTGGCACCTGGGCAAGGTTCGCCCGGAGAGCCTGCTGCGCCCGATAGCCGGTCCCGCCTGGGGGTACCGCTACCGGGGCCGCCTGTCGGTGCGCTACGTGGCCAAGAAAGGCGTGGTGCTGGTCGGCTTCCATGAGCGCAAGAGCCGCTACGTGGCCGACATGCAGACCTGCGCGGTCCTGCCACCGCACGTGAGTGATCTGCTGGTGCCTTTGCGTGCACTCATCGGCGGCATGCAGGCCCGCGAGACCTGCCCCCAGATCGAGCTGGCCTGCGGCGAAGGGGTCACGGCGCTGGTGTTGCGGCACCTGGAACCGTTGAGCGAGCCAGATCGGGCGGCGTTGCGGGCCTTTGCGCACGAACACAGCCGCGATGGCGAGGCCATTCAATGGTGGCTGCAGCCCAAGGGGCCCGACACGGTCCACCGGCTGGATTCCGACGACGGCTCACCCACGCTCGCCTACAGCCTGCCCGAGTTTGGCGTGCACATGCCATTTCGGCCGACCGATTTCACGCAGGTCAACCCCTTCATCAACCGCGTGCTGGTGGCGCGGGCGCTGCGGCTGCTCGACGTGCAACGCCACGAACGGGTGATCGACTGGTTCTGCGGGCTGGGCAACTTCACCCTGCCGCTGGCCACGCAGGCTGCCGAGGTGTTGGGCATCGAGGGCAGCGAAGCGCTGGTCGCCCGCTCGCACGAAAACCTGCGCCACAACCAGACCCGTCTGGGCACGCTGGCCCCGACCCGGTTTGTGGGCCGCAACCTGTTCGAAATGGCCCCCGACGCGCTGGTGGCCGACGGCGTGGCCGACAAGTGGCTGGTGGACCCGCCACGCGAAGGTGCATTCGCCCTGTCCAAGGCGCTGGCCGATCTGCACCAGGCCAGCCTCGCGGGTGAGGCCACGCCCATGCTGGCCGATGGCACCGCCTGGCGCCCACCGCATCGCATCGTCTACGTCAGCTGCAACCCGGCCACGCTCGCGCGGGATGCGGGGCTGCTGGTGCACCAAGCAGGCTACCGCTGTACCGCGGCCGGTGTGGTGAACATGTTCCCCCACACCGCCCACGTCGAGTCGATTGCGGTGTTCGAGCGGGCGTGATGCGCGTCAGCGCGCCGGCGCAATGACTGGGCGTGCCGGCAAATTGATCGCCCCGGTGGGTGCATTGCCACCGGGAGCCGCGTTGCCGTTCAGCACTTCCTCCACCGGGGCCGCTGCGGTCGGCGCCGGTGGTGTTGCTGGTGCCGCACTGGCCTGCGAAGGCATGCCCGGGATGTCGTTCTCGCGCATGTACTCGTCCATCTCCCGCCAGCCGGTGAAGATGGCGGCTTTGCTGGCCTTAGGGTTGGACGCGTAGCAATCTTCGAGGCTGCGGACCGCATGCCGGCAGGCGCTGCCGATGGCACGGCCCTCGGCGTCCTTCTTTTCCGCGACCTTGCCCGGCGTTTCGATGCCGAGCGCGTCACAGCCCGTCAGCAGCAAGGCCAGCGCAAGCCACGCCGCGCCCTGCCATGGGCGCTTGGAAAGGGAGGAAAAACCGGTCATGCTCGAATTTTCGGCCATCCAGCGGCGAACTTGACCGCACAGCCCAAGAAAAAAGGGGCCCGCGGCCCCTCTGTGGTCAGGTCCAGCCCAGGCTCACTCGCGGTCGCCGCCGAACAGGCCAAGCAGGGCCAGCAGGCTCTGGAAGATGTTGAACAGGCTCAGGTACAGGCCCAGGGTGGCGCTGATGTAGTTGGTTTCGCCGCCGTCCACGATGCGCTTGAGGTCCACCAGCAGGAAGGCGCTGAAGATGCCGATGGCCATCACGCTCAGCACCGCCATGCCCACCGGGCTGCCGACGAAGACGTTGATGACGCCGCCGATCATCAGCACGATGGCGCCCATGAACAGCCACTTGCCCAGGCCCTCCAGGTCGCGCTTGATCACGGTGGACAGGTTAGCCATGATGAAGAACACCCCGGCGGTGCCACCAAAGGCGGTCATGATCAGGTCGCTGCCATTCTTGAACCCCAACACCATCGCCAGCAGGCGCGACAGCATCAGGCCCATGAAGAACGTGAAGGCCAGCAGCACCGGTACACCGGCCGCCGAATTCTTCGTTTTCTCGATCGCAAACATGAAGCCGAAGGCCCCACCCAGGAACACGATCAGGCCCAGGCCGCCCGTGAGCGACGCGGTGATGCCGGTGGCCACGCCGATCCAGGCGCCCAACACGGTGGGCAGCATGCTCAGGGCCAGCAACCAGTAGGTGTTGCGCAGCACCTTGTTGCGGGCCTGGGTGTCGACGGCAGTGCCAAAACGGCCGTAACTGCGGATCTGATCGGTCATCGGGCGTACTCCTCGAAAAATGGTCATTGTAGGGGGCTGCCTGAACACGGCAGCATCCACGCGTTGAAAGCGGTTAAGCTTTTGGCTTGTTGCAATAGAGCCCTTGGGGCAAGGAAAAGTTCATGAAAACCAAAGCCACTCTCGAATTGTCCGACGTCAAAGCGATCGCCAGCGCGGCCGAAGCCGAGGCACAGAAGAACAACTGGGCGGTGACGATCGCCATCGTCGACGACGGCGGACACCTGCTGTGGCTGCAGCGTCTGGACGGCGCACCGGCCGTCTCGGCCCACATTGCCCCGGCCAAGGCGCACACGGCGGCCTTGGGCCGACGCGAAAGCAAGATCTACGAGGACGTGATCAACCAGGGCCGCACCTCGTTCCTGAGTGCCCCGGCGATCGCCGGCATGCTCGAGGGCGGCGTGCCCATTCTGAAGGATGGCCAGTGCCTGGGCGCCGTGGGCGTGAGTGGCGTCAAGTCCAACGAGGACGCCCAGATCGCCAAGGCGGGCATCGCTGCGCTGGGCCTCTGACGAACCCGGTGATCCTCACTTGGTGAGGATCAGCTTGCCCTGCCGCGTGGCTTGCAGGCGGTAGCACTGCCCCTGGTGGTGGATCCGCAGCTCGCGCTGGCCCTGCAACAGGCAGGTGCTGTCCACCTCCAGCGGCGGCAGGGCCGTTGACGGTTTTGGGGCCGTCTCTGTGCGGTCGACCGTTGACGTTGCGTGTGCGGCTTGCTTGAAGTCTGCGCTGCTCATGGCTCGGTCACGAAGGCCAGTTTGCGCACGCCCGCACGCTGGGCGGCGGCCATGGCTTGGGCCACGCGCTCATAGCGTACCGACTTGTCGCCGCGGATGTGCAGGTCGGGTTGGGGGGTCTGCTGGGCCGCAGCTTGCAGGCGCGCAGTGAGCTCCTCGTCGCTTACCACGCGGTCGTTCCAGTGGTACTGCCCTTGGGCATCCACGCTCAGCCGTACCGTCTCCGGCTTGTCCGGGTTGGCTTCGGTCGCGGCTTGCGGCAGGTTCACGTTCACGGAGTGCTTCATCACCGGCACGGTGATGATGAACACGATCAGCAACACCAGCATCACGTCGATCAGCGGGATCATGTTGATCTCGCTGAGCACTTCACCGTCGTCGGCCTCGGGGTTGGAGAATGCCATGCCGGACTCCTTCAAGCCTGCTTGATGGGCCGCACCTTGCCGGCGGGCGCCTGTTCGCTCGCACCCACACGGGCACCGGTGACGAAGTAAGCGTGCAGGTCGTGCGCAAAGCGGTTGAGCTTGTGCAGCAGCCCCTTGTTGCCCCGAACCAGTGCGTTGTACCCCAGCACGGCCGGAATGGCCACCACCAGACCCAGTGCCGTCATGATGAGTGCTTCCCCAATGGGGCCGGCCACCTTGTCGATGGTGGCGGACCCTGCTGCACCGATGCCCAGCAGCGCGTGGTAAATGCCCCACACCGTACCGAACAGCCCCACGAACGGCGCAGTGGAGCCAACGGAGGCCAGGATGGCCAGTCCGGACTGCAGGCGCGTGGTGAAGTCGTCGAGCGCGTTGCGCAGGGAGCGTGTCACCCATTCGCTCACGTCCAGGCTGTCGTGCAACTGGATAGGGCGTTCGCCGTCCAGGTGCAGGATGTGGCTGGTGGCCTCCCGCCCCTGCAGGGCCAGCAGGTAGAAGGGGTTGTCACCCTCGGGGCCAAGCTTGTTCAGGCCTTCGGCAAAGTCCTTGCTGTGCCAGAAATTGTCCACGGCGCGGGCCTGGGCGCGGTGTCGGCGCAGGTTCAGCGCCTTCAGGGCGATGACCACCCAGCTGGCGACCGACATGGCCAGCAGGATGAGCGCGACCGTGCGAATCACCCAGTCGCCTTGCGACCAGACGTGGCTCAAGCCAAATTGCGTTTCCATAGGGTATTACTCCAAGACAAAATTGATCGGGACGTTGAACCACATGGCTTCTGCGACACCGTTGCGTTTGCCGGGGACGTAGCGCCAGCGCAGCACTGTCTGGAGTGCCGTCTGGTCCAGGCGTTCGTAACCGCTGGAAGTGCGAATCTCGGCCTTGCTGGCGGTCCCGTCGGCTTCGATCAGTACCCGCACGGTAACTTTGCCTTGCTCTCCCAGGCGTTTGCTCAAGGGGGGGTAGGCGGGGCGCGGGTTGTTCAGGTAGTCGGCATTGGCTGAAGGCAGTTCGATGCGCGGCGCGGCTGGCGCGACAGGTCCTGCGCTGGCGGCCAAAGCAGGGGCCGAGGACGGCGCGGCCACCGCCGCAGCGGAAGGCACGGCAACGGCAGGCGACTCGGCCGCCGCTGGGTTGGGGGCAAGCGCTTCGGTGGGCGGCGCCACGGCCGGCGATGGTTCCGCCGCCGGGCGTGCCACTGGCACGGGTTTGGGGACGGCGGAAGTTTTTTGTGGCTCGGGCGGTCGAGGGGCTGGTGCCTGAGGCGGCGCACTGGGTGTGGCCGGTGGGGCAGGGCTGTTGATCCATTCCACCAGAATTTCGGCGGGCACGACCGACTCGCTGGGCCGCTGGCTCAGGCCGTGTTGCAGCAGCCACAGCACTCCGACGTGCGCGGCGACCACGGCGGTCATCACCACGAGTTGGCGGGTTTGCATGGGCGGTGTATGCAAGAGGGACAGAGCGTTCACGGCTTGAGCGCCCACCAGCCGGCGACGGTCACCAAGAGTAAAGCGCTGAACAGTTCAATCAACATAGCCATCATAACCAGTACATCATTTATTATAAACGAGAATGATTTGCATTGTGTTTTATTTGCAGGTAATCCGGCTCAATCTCAGTCACCCGGGTCACGCCACACAGGGCCATAGTCGCCCACAACTCGTCCAGCAGCAAGCGCAGCACATGGGCCACGCCGCTGGCGCCACCGTTCGCCAGCCCCCACAGCACCGGCCGGCCCACCAGCACGGCGTCGGCACCCAGGGCAAGGGCTTTGAAAACGTCGGTGCCGCGGCGGATGCCGCCGTCCACCAGCAGCGCGCAGCCACCTTGCGCCGCGTCGGCGATGGCCGGCAGCAACTCGGCGGTGGGCTGGGCCGTGTCCAGCACCCGTCCGCCGTGGTTCGAAACAATGAGCCCTGCCACGCCGAGAGACAGTGCGAGGCGGGCGTCGGCGGGGTGGGTGATCCCTTTGAGCAAAAGCGGCAGGGGGGAACATGCCTGGAGCCAGCGCACGTCGTCCCAGGTGGGGGCTTGCGCCAGCAGTTGCTCGGGTGATGCCGCGCTGTGCAGGGCGGGCCAGTGGGGTTGGGGGCCAGTGAGCACTGCCGCGGCACCGGCCCGGCGCTCGCGGTCGCGCACGCCTTGCAGGGGGGCATCCACGGTCAGCACCACCGCCTGGTAGCCGGCTGCGTGGGCGCGTTGCACGAGCGCCAGGGTGTGGCCCCGGTCGCCCAGGTGGTAGAGCTGGAACCACAGCGGGCCAGCTTCGCTGGCAGGGCCCACGAGTGGGGCGACGTCGTCCAGGGCGGTGTGGCTTTGCATGCTCAGCACCAAGCCCACCCCCAGCGCTGAGGCGGCCAGTGCCGTCGCGCGCTCGGCGTCCGGGTGGGCCAGGCCATGGCGGGCCATGGGTGCAACCAGCAGCGGGGTGGGGCAGGTACAGCCCAGCAGCGAAATGGTGGTTTGCAGGCCGGACAAGGGTCGTAAAACCCGTGGCCGAAGCGCGATCGATGACCAGGCGGCCTGGTTAGCCCTTAACGTGATTTCGTCGGCCGCACCGCCTGCCCAGTAGGCCCAGACCGCTTCGGGTACGCGCTGTCGAGCCAGGGCTTCGTGGTCGGCCAGGTTGACCAGCCCCGATGGCAAGGTGTGTGTGGCCATCAGGTACTGGCCCATTGCCGCAGCAGGTTGTGATACACCCCAGTGAGCGCTGTGGTTTCGGCACATTCGCCGTGGCGCTCGCGCAGTTTGAGCAGGTTCATGTCGAGATCGAACAGCAGGCGGCGCTGCTCGTCGCTGCGGACCATGCTTTGCACCCAGAAAAAACAGGCCAGCCGTTCGCCCCGTGTGACGGGGGTCACTTCATGAAGGCTGGTCCCCGGGTAGAGTACCGCCTGGCCGGCACGCAGCTTCACGCTATGGCTGCCATAGGTGTCCCGCACCGTCAGTTCGCCACCGTCATATTCATCCGGCTCGTTCAGGAATATGGTACAAGACACGTCGGTGCGCACGTACTCGGTATGCCCCTCGGGGGTTGCCTTCAGACGAATCGCGTTGTCTACGTGGTTTCCATAATGGTTGTTGTCATCGCCGTAGCGGTTGATACGCGGTGTGAACACCCGCAACGGTAAGGCCGCGCTGAAAAACAGGGGAGAGCGGTTCAACCCGTTTAACACCCGCGCCGTAATCTGCTGGGCGGCATCGCAATCGTGTGGTAATTGCAGGTTGTTCTTCACCGTGCGCGCCTGCGACCCTGCACTTGAGCGTCCGTCTTCCCATGGGGCCGAAGCCAGGAGTGACCTGGCCAACGTAAGGTCTTCATTGGTCAGGATGTCAGGCAGTATGAGCAACATGTCTTGTGCGGTTCGTGCGGTTAGGGGCCTTGCACCTAAAAAGCCGCCCGGCCGGTGAAGACGGGGCGGCACCAAGCCCTGGAACTATGAGCGGGCGCCTCAGAACTTCATGGTTGCCGTCACCTGCAGCATGCGGCCTGCGCCAGGTACGTAGTGGGCCGGATAGAGCTGATCGGCATACAGCTTGTTTGTGACGTTGCTCAGGTTGGCTTTCAGGACGAGCCTGTCGAAGTCGAACCGGTACTCAGTCATCAAGTCCGCCGTCACGTAACTGGGCACATGGAACTCTGCGCGGGTTGGTGTCTGCTTGCTGCGGAAGTTCAAGCCACCCCCCACGCGCAGTTTTGGGGTGAGCTGGTACGTGGTCCATACCGTACCGCTGTGCTCTGGGGTCAGGGCCGGGCGATCTCCCACGCGTTCGCCCGGTGTGTTTTGTGCGCAGGCACCCGAAGGGGGGCAGGGAGCTGCCTGAGTGACCCGTGCCACGGGAATCCACATGTACGAACCGTATATTTCCCATCGTGGAGTCAGGCGACCGGTCAGGTCGATTTCGAAGCCAGCCACATGGCGTTTGCCACTGGTGGCGATTACGGCTTCCGGATTGCCGGTGATCGGGTTGATGACGGTGCGGTCGGGGTCGGTGTTGCGCTCGTTCAGTTTGGTAGAGCGGAACAGGGCCAAGCGTGTCGTCCATTGCCTGTCGGCCGAATCCAGCTTGGCGCCGATTTCGAAGTTGATGCTTTTTTCGGGTGGTGTGTCTACGTTGCCGGCGCTCAGCGAATAGGCATCGCCCGATGTGTTGAACGATGTCCCTGCCGATACGTGGTAAGAGTGCCTGTCGTTCGGCTGGTAGAGGGCGCCGATGCGCTGACTGACCTCGGAGATTTTCATCCGGTAGGCGGTGACGGTTTCTGGCCCCGCAGCGCTGTTTGGGATGCTGCGCAGGTTGTAGTCACCCGTCAGATTGTCGTAGCGCAAGCCGCCCACTAGCTTCACGTGCGGCGATACCAGCACCACGTCCTGTACATAGGCCCCCCAGCCACTGGCGGTGTAGTCGTTGTTGACCCGAAGCACACGGGAGGCTTCGTCCACCGAGGCGCCATCGTTGGGCGTGCCCACCGTGGTGGGGGGTTTGCTGATGTTGATGCCCCCCTGGTTGGCGTTGCGTGCTACAAACACAGTCCGTTTTTCCTGCGAGAAGTCGGCGCCCGCTGCAAGTTCGTGCCGCATACCCAAGGCCGTGAACCTGTTGGTGTAGTCCGTCTGGGCCTGAGTGAGGTCCATGTTCTGGATTTTGAGGTGGGTACCCCGGGTCAGCACCGTGTTGGGGCCAAAATTTGTCAGGTTGGCTGCTACGCCTCCTGGCTGCTGGGCAGCGGCAGCAAAGCGTATGGCCCCAGACCGCTGGTCACGGTTGAATTCACCCACGCGCACCTTGGTGGTCAGCTCGCTGTCACGGCTGAACCGGTGCGTGTGCGCCAGTGTGGCAATGGTGCCTCCGCTCTCGTTGTAGTCGCTTGCCATGCCATAGTACGCTTTCGGGTCGAGCGGTAGCAAGACGCGTTCGGTATTGGGTGCGCCCGCGTACGGTGCAATGAAGGGGATGCCGTAGTTGATGCCGTTGTTGTTGCCCAGGTGGTACAGGCTGGCTAGAAACTCGTTGCGCTCGCCTATGCCCCAGCGGTAGCTGGCCGCCAGGCCGCGTTTGTCGATGCTGCTGCCTGACCCGTTGTTTTTCGCTTCGGTGGCCATGGCATTGATGCGCAGGGCCGACGATGTGCCCGTTTGGATGTTGAAATCGCCGGTGACACGGCGGTAGGCGTGGCTTCCCAAGGTGAGGTTAACTTCATGCTCGTCAATCAGGCGTGGCGTCTTGCTGACTTGGTTGACGGCGCCGCCCGTGGAGCCGCGGCCAAAAAGCATGGATGCCGAGCCACGCAGCACCTCCATGCGGTCCAGATTGAAGGTGTCGCGGTCGTAAATGGCGGGGTCACGCATGCCGTCGATGAACAGGTCGCCAGTGGCCTGCAGGGCAAAGCCACGCAGCCGGATGTCTTCTTCACCGCCCTCGGCCGCTAGGAAAGTGATGCCGGCCGTGTTCTTCAGGGCTTCCTTGACGGTGTCTAGGTTCCGGTCGTCGATCAGTTTTTCCGTGACCACAGTAACCGATTGGGGGATATCGCGCAGCTGCTGTTTGCCTTTACCAATGCTCGTTTCGGTGGCGCGAACGGAGTCTTTGCCTTCTGGTGCTCCCGCTTGCTCCTTCACCGTCACAGTCGACAGGGTGGCTTCTGCTGTAGGGGCAGTTTGTGCCATGGCTGACAGGGAGCTCGCCAGCAGCATCGCGCCCAGGGGGAGCAGGGCGGCTTTGGCAGGGGGGGGCGTGAGCAGGGCGTGCAGCGGTGCTTCACCCAGCGGGGGGGTACGGTGTGTCATGGAAAGCAGCGGAGAGAGGTTGTTGGCTGGCTGACCACGGCATACCCGTGCTGGCTGGCTGATGTGACGAATTGTATATCAAATGCAAATCGTTCGTGTTTAGATTGTTTGCGTAAGCGTAAAAAAACCGACCTGACGGTCGGTAGGGTGGCTGTGCCAAGTGTCAGCGCCGGATATCAGCCCAGGGTATCAGCCCCGGGCGTGGTCTGGTGCCGTGGCTTGAATCAGGTGGACCATGCGCTGACTGGGCTGGCACTCCGCCCAGATCTGCCGGGCAGAGTTTTCGCACTTGCCACACTGGGTGGCCACACCGTGTTCGAGCTGGAGGTCGTCAAAGCCCGCGCCCTGCTGGGCGCAGCGGGCTATGGTTTTGTCGCTCACACGGTGGCATACGCAGACGATCATTCAAACGCTCCAAGTTGGTCTTTGAATGATAATACTTCGCATTAAGTTATGCAAGAGGTGCGCGAAATCCATTAAAAAGGGCGCCGAAGCGCCCCGCGGAAATCAGCCGTGCCGGCTCACTGGATATCGCCCATGATGCTCTGCTGGTAGTTCTGGAGGCCGATCTTTTCAATCAGCTCCAGTTGGGTCTCCAGAAAGTCGATGTGCTCTTCGGTGTCTTCCAGGATCTTCAGCAGCAGGTCGCGTGAAACGTAATCGCGCACGGTTTCGCAGTGGGCCACGCCTTCTTTGATGGTGGCCTGGGCTCCGCGCTCCAAGGCCAGGTCGGCGGCCAGCATTTCTGGCACATCTTCCCCAATGTTGATCTTGCCCAGGTCCTGCAGGTTGGGCAGGCCGTCGAGCATGAAGATGCGGTCCATCAGCCAGTCGGCGTGTTTCATCTCGCCAATCGACTCTTCGTATTCTTTCTTGGCCAACTTGTCCAGGCCCCAGTGCTTGAGCATGCGGTAGTGCACAAAGTACTGGTTGATGGCGGTCAACTCGTTCTTGAGCTGGGCCTGCAGGTGAGAGATGACTTGGGCATCGCCTTTCATGGTGTGCTCCTGATGGTTGGGTCGGTTCGCAGCCAGTGTAGTGCCAGAACGCCGTGGGGCCAATCGCTGCTGGCACACAGGGCCGTTTGGGCGGACCAAAAGCTATGGGGTGGATAGTAACTATCAATAACAAAACGTCATTGCGTGAGGCTATCATATACGGGTTGTCGCGAATATCGCTAACCCTTAACCAACGTCAAAGGAAGACCATGTCCCTCATCAACACCCAAGTGCAGCCGTTCAAGGCCCAGGCATTCCACAACGGCAAGTTCGTTGAAGTGACCGAGCAGAGCCTGAAGGGCAAGTGGTCCGTGCTGATCTTCATGCCGGCCGCCTTCACCTTCAACTGCCCGACCGAAGTGGAAGACGCCGCTGACAACTACGCCGAATTCCAGAAAGTCGGTGCCGAGGTCTACATCGTGACCACCGACACCCACTTCAGCCACAAAGTGTGGCACGAGACCTCTCCTGCCGTGGGCAAGGCCAAGTTCCCGCTGGTGGGCGACCCGACCCACGCCCTGACCAACGCCTTCGGCGTGCACATCCCCGAGGAAGGCCTGGCCCTGCGCGGTACCTTCGTGATCAACCCCGATGGCGTGATCAAGACCGCTGAAGTGCACAGCAACGAGATCGCCCGTGACGTCAAAGAAACCCTGCGCAAGCTGAAGGCTGCCCAGTACACCGCCGCCAACCCCGGCCAGGTGTGCCCGGCCAAGTGGAACGAAGGCGCCAAGACCATCGCTCCTTCGCTGGAACTGGTCGGCAAGATCTGAGGACGCGCCAGGGTGCTTGCGCATCCAGGCCGTCAACAAGGGCGCAGCCGCAAGGCGCGCCCTTTTTTTTCAAGCCGATGCGATGAATATCCGCTATCAATAGCTTAGAAAAATCGAATAAGAAAAATAATAGTAATTAACTATAATTTACCCATTCCGACTCCCACATTGCTCACACAGGAACACACCATGCTCGACGACGCACTCAAAGCCCAACTCAAAGCCTACCTGGAACGCGTGACCCAGCCGTTTGAACTGGTGGCGTCGGTGGACGCCTCCGACAGCAGCCGCGAGATGGTCGAACTGCTGCAGACCATCGCCGCGCTGTCCGACAAGATCACCGTGCGCACCGACGGCAACGACGTCCGCAAGCCGTCGTTCAGCCTGCAGCGAGTGGGTACCGACATGAGCCTGCGCTTTGCGGCCATTCCGCTCGGTCACGAGTTCACCTCACTGGTGCTGGCCCTGCTGTGGACGGGCGGACACCCGCCGAAGGTGGAGCCCGAGGTGATCGAGCAGATCAAGGGCCTGGACGGCGATTACAACTTCGAAGTCTACATGTCCTTGAGCTGCCACAACTGCCCGGACGTGGTGCAGGCACTCAGCCTCATGGCAGTGCTCAACCCCAAGGTCAAGACGGTGGTGATCGATGGCGCGCTGTACCAGCAGGAAGTGACCGACCGTGAGGTGATGGCGGTGCCCATGGTGTACCTGAACGGCCAGGTGTTCGGCTCCGGCCGCATGCTGGTGGAAGAAATCGTGGCCAAGCTGGACACCAAGTCGGCCGAGAAAGAGGCCGCCAAGCTGAGCGCCAAGGACGCTTTCGACGTGCTGATGGTGGGGGGTGGTCCGGCCGGTGCCGCTGCAGCGGTGTACGCCGCTCGCAAGGGCATCCGCACCGGCGTGGTGGCCGAGCGTTTCGGCGGCCAGGTCAACGACACCATGGCCATCGAAAACTACATCTCGGTGCTGGAAACCGACGGTCCCAAGTTCGCGGCGGCGCTGGAAGCCCAGGTGCGCCACTACGAGGTGGACATCATGAACCTGCAGCAGGCGGCCAAGATCGTGCCGGCGGCTCAGGAGGGCGGCTTGATCGAGGTGCATCTGGCCAACGGCGGCGTGCTCAAGTCGCGCAGCGTGGTGCTGTCCACCGGCGCTCGCTGGCGCAATGTGAACGTGCCCGGCGAGCAGGAGTACAAGAATAAGGGCGTGGCCTATTGCCCGCACTGTGACGGCCCGCTGTTCAAGGGCAAGCGCACGGCGGTGATAGGCGGGGGCAACTCGGGCGTGGAAGCGGCCATCGACCTGGCCGGTATCGTGGAGCACGTGACGCTGATCGAATTTGCCGACCAGCTCAAGGCCGATGCGGTGCTGGTGAGCAAGCTCAAGAGCCTGCCCAACGTGACCATCATCACCAACGCCCAGACCACCGAAATCACCGGCGACGGCAGCAAGGTCAATGGCATCCGCTACAAGGACCGCGTGAGCGGTGTCGAACACCACATTGCCCTGGAAGGCATCTTCGTGCAGATCGGCCTGGTGCCCAACACCGAATGGCTCAAGGGCACGGTAGACCTGAGCCGCTTTGGCGAGATCGTGGTGGACGCCAAGGGCCACACCAATGTGCCGGGCGTGTTCGCCGCCGGCGATTGCACCACGGTGCCGTACAAGCAGATCGTGATTGCCGCCGGTGAGGGTGCCAAGGCCGCGTTGAGTGCTTTCGACTACCTCATCCGCACACCGCAGCCAGTGGCAGAAGCCGTGGCAGCCTGACGGCGCAGGCCCGGTGCTGCCGGGCCTGCATCTGGGCCCAAGGCCCAACAAAAATGCCGGGCAATACCCGGCATTTTTGTTGAATTGCCCCCAGGGGCAAGCTTACTTCAGGTCGTCGGCGATGACCTGAACGATGCGCTGCGCTGCGCCAGAACGGTCGGGCTGGCCGTTGGCGTCTAGCACCGACACGGTGGTCTGGTTGTCGGTGGTGCGCACGGCAATGCGGTAGCGCTGCGGGGTGGCCTCCTGCTTGGGCGTGCTGCTGAACAGGCGGCCAAAGATGCCGGGTTCGGCCGTCTGGCGGGTGGCGTCCGGCGCCACGTAGCGTACAAAGTAGGTGCCTTGCGAGCGGTCGCGGTCTTCCACCGTGAAGCCGGTACGGTCCAGGGCCAGACCAACACGACGCCAAGCGCGGTCGAAACCTTCGTCGATCTGCACCACGGGCAGGTTGTTCACCGTGGCCACGCGCGAGGAGGGCGGCACCGCACCGGCGGCCACCAGCGCCTTGGACTGTTCCTGGCTCACACCAAGCTTGACCATCATGCGGCGCAGGAATTCGGCCTCCAGTTCCATGTCGGCCGGACGCGGTTGCCATACGGTCGAGTCCTTGCGCTCGTTGGAGTACACCTCCACCATGCCGCGGTGGCTGACGAAAACCTCGGTACCGCCGTTGGCCGTGCGTTCCAGGCGGGTGCGGAACTTGTCGCGCTCGCCGGTGGAGTACAGGCTGTCGAAAATCTTGCCCAGCGTCGAGCGGATGATGTCTTGCGGCAGCTTGGCGCGGTTCTCGGCCCAGTCGGTTTCCATCAGGCCCAGGTTTTCCTGGTCGAGTGTCAGCAGGAAACCGTTTTCTTGCCAGAAGTCACGGATGGGGCCCCAGAGCTGCTCGGGCGGGCGATCCACCACCAGCCAGCGCTGGTTGCCGGCCCGTTCGATCCGCACGTCGCCCACCGCTGCGGGGGCGGTGGCGATGCGCTGGGTGGGCTGGGCGACCTGGTAGCCGCTGGCGGTGACCACGTTGCCAGGCACCGTGTAGCGCGACTCGCGGGTGAGCTGGCTCAGATCCGGCGGCACTTCGAGCGAGTTGACCTGTTTGGCGCTCTTGTAGTCGATCTTGTCTTCCTGCAGCACGGAGCAGCCGCTGGCCAGGGCCGCGGCCAGGGCGATGGCGCTCCAGCGGAGCTGGCGTGGGCTGCGGGGGGCAGTGTCAAATTTCATGAAGGACCCGTCGTCTGGTGACATCGATGGTGGGTGGAGGGCTTACAGCAGGCCGGCGCTGCGCAGGGCCTGTTCGACCGCTGGCTGGTTGGCCGCGGTCAGCGGGGTCATGGGCAGGCGCAGGGCCGGGCCACACAGGCCCATGCGCGCCATCGCCCACTTCACCGGGATGGGGTTGGCTTCCACGAACAGCTGCTTGTGCACCGGCATCAGCCGCATCTGGATGGCCATGGCGGTTTTCACGTCGCCGTCAATGGCGGCCACGCACAACTCGTGCATCAGCTTGGGGGCCACGTTGGCGGTCACGCTCACATTGCCCTGGCCGCCACACAGCATCAGCGCCACGGCGGTGGGGTCGTCGCCTGAGTAAACCGCAAAGTGTTCGGGCGTCTCACGGATCAGCCACTGGGCGCGTTCGATGTTGCCGGTGGCCTCCTTGATGCCGACGATGCCAGGCACCTGGGCCAGGCGCACGACCGTGTCGTGGGCCATGTCGGCCACGCTGCGGCCCGGCACGTTGTAGAGCACGATGGGTAGGTCACCGGTCGCTTCGGCGATGGCCTTGAAATGCTGGTACTGGCCCTCTTGTGTGGGCTTGTTGTAGTAGGGCACGACCTGCAGCTGGCAGTCGGCGCCCACCTTCTTGGCAAAACGGGCCAGTTCGATGGCCTCGGCGGTGGAATTGGCGCCGCAGCCGGCCATGATGGGCTTGCGGCCCGCCGCCTGCTCCACCGCCACACGGATGATCTCGCAGTGTTCTTCGACGCTGACCGTGGGCGACTCACCGGTGGTGCCAACCACCCCGATGCAGTCGGTGCCTTCGGCAATGTGCCAGTCGATCAGCTTGCGCAAGGTGGGGTAGTCCACGCTGCCATCTTCGTGCATGGGGGTGACCAGGGCCACGATGCTGCCGGTGATCGGTGTCATAGGAGGGCTGAATTTCGGGTTGGAGTGAATCGATGCAAAGACACATTCTACCCAGCGGCGCGCAAGGGATAGCGCGCGGGCGGTGTGCCGGTGGTGTCCGTCTCGCGGACGGCGCAAATGCGCTGGACGAAGCGGTCGGGTTGGCTGAGAAAGCCGTCTTCGTAGGCCACCACGCGCAGGCCGGTACAGACCTGCAGCAATTCACCGGGGCGCAGCAAAAAGTCCGGACGCGAGGGTTTGCCCACCGTGGCGTTGCCGTGTGCAAAGGTTTCGTAGATCAGCACGCCGCCCGGCGCCACACTGGCCAGGATTTGCGGCCACAGTGGGCGCCACAGGTAGTTGGTCACGACCACGGCGTCGAAGGTCTGGCCCTCCAGCGGCCAGGGGCCATTTTCGATGTCGGCTGGCACCGTACGCACCAGGGGCGCCAGATCGGCCAGGGTGGCCAAAGCATCGGCATCGCGGTCCACGGCCGTGACGTGGCAGCCTTGCCGCACCAACCAGCGGGTGTGCCTGCCGTGGCCACAGGCCAGGTCCAGTGCCCGTGCACCGCCAGGGCGTTGGTCAGGAATCAGATGGGTCCAGCGGCAAATCCACTCGGAAGGGGTGAGCGTGGTGTGTGACGGTGTCATTCAGAAGCAGGCCCAGAGCTTGTCGGCCATGTCCACCATGAAGTCGGGGTGGGTGTAGAAGCTGAAAATGGCCAGCAGCGCCACCACGGCGGCCAGCCACCCCAGCCAGCGCCACGTGGCGGTGCCGCGCCCGGCCGACGGGCCTTGGCTCCAAGGCAGGTTCATGCCGATGCCCCCACCATCCGTTGCGGCCCGCGCTGGATGGGCGTTTCGCGCACCGGCCAGTTCACCACGGCCGCAAACACCCCCAGGGCGATGGAGATGTACCAGACGATGTCGTAGCTGCCCGTACGGTCGTACAGGAGACCGCCCAGCCAAACCCCCATGAAGCTGCCGATCTGGTGGCTGAAGAACACGAAACCACCCAGCATGGAGAGGTGAGCCACACCAAACACCTGGGCCACGATGGCGTTGGTGGGAGGGACGGTGGACAGCCACAAGAGCCCCATGGCCGCGGCGAACAGGTACACGCTCCAGGGCGTCAGCGGTGCCAGGAGGAACAGGCTGATGGCCACCGAGCGCGCCAGATAAATGAACGCCAGGATCTTGCGCTTGGCCAGGCGCTGGCCCAGCACCCCGGCGGCATAGGTGCCAAAGACGTTGAACAGCCCGATGATGGCGAGCGCGTAACTGGCCACCTGCGGCGACAGGCCATTGTCTTTCAGGTAACTGGGCATGTGTACCCCGATGAAAACCACCTGGAAGCCACAGACGAAATAGCCCGCCATCAGCAGCTGGAAGCTGCGGTAGCCAAATGCCTCGCGCAAGGCCTGCACGATCGTCTGCTCCCTTGGGGGCGCCGTGGCCGCGCCCGCGTACCCTGGTTCACGCAGGCCCGAGGCCAGGGGGGCAATCACCAGGGCAGCGGCGGCCAGCACGAGGAGTGCTTGCTGCCAGCCGAACTGGGCGATCAGGAAACCCTCCACTGGCACCATCAGGAACTGCCCGAAAGAGCCAGCTGCCGCGGCCATGCCCATCGCCCAGGAGCGGCGTTCGGCCGGGATCTGCCGCCCAATGATGCCGTAAATGACCGCATAGGTGGTGCCCGCCTGCGCCGCCCCGATCAGCACGCCGGTCGTCAGCGTGAAGAGCAAGGTGGATGTGGTGAGCGCCATGCCGGCCAGCCCGAGCGCATACAGGACGGCGCCGCCCATGAGCACGCGGAAACCACCGAACCGGTCGGCCAGCATGCCGGCAAAAATGCCAAAAATGCCCCACGACAGGTTCTGCACCGCCATGGCAAAGGCGAAGGTTTCGCGCGTCCAGCCTTGGGCCTGGGTGATGGGCTGCAGCCACAGGCCAAAGCCGTGGCGTATGCCCATGGACAGGGTGACGATGGCGGCACCGCAGGCCAGGACCTGCAAGGCAGACAGTTTGGGGGCGTTCGACGACATCCCGAGACTGTAGCGAATTTGCGCCGGGTTTGCCTGTCGCCCACAGGCCGCGACCGCTCTCTACAATCCCACGCCATGGCAGAAAAACCCCTAACCCCCGGCGTGGCCGGCACCGGCTACGCAGAAAGCTCCATTCGGGTGCTCAAGGGCCTGGAGCCCGTCAAGCAGCGCCCGGGCATGTACACCCGCACCGACAACCCCTTGCACATCGTGCAGGAAGTGCTGGACAACGCCGCCGACGAAGCGCTGGCCGGTTTCGGCAAAAAGATCAAGGTCACGCTGCACGACGACGGCTCGGTCAGCGTGGAGGACGACGGGCGCGGCATCCCACACGGCCTGCACCCTGAAGAGAACGCCCCCGTGCTGGAGCTGGTGTTCACCCGCCTGCACGCGGGCGGCAAGTTTGACAAGGGCAAGGGCGGGGCCTACAGCTTCTCGGGCGGCCTGCACGGCGTGGGCGTGAGCGTGACCAACGCCCTGGCCACCCGCCTGGAGGTGACCAGCCACCGTGACGGCCACCTTGCCCGCATGGTGTTTGCCGGCGGCGACGTGGTGGAGCCCTTGAGCCGCCGCCCGCTGGAAGCCGGCGAGCGCAAGCAGGGCACCACCGTGCGCGTGTGGCCGGATGCGAAATACTTCGAGTCTGCCGCTTTGCCGCAAGGCGAACTGGTGCACCTGCTGCGCAGCAAGGCCGTGCTGATGCCGGGCGTGCTGGTGAGCCTGATCAACGAAAAAACCAGGGACACCCAGACCTGGCAGTACAAGGGCGGCCTGCGCGACTACCTGCAGCAGACGCTCAACGGCGAGCCGGTGATCCCGCTGTTCGAGGGCGAGGGCTATGCCGATTCGGGCCACGAGAGCTTTGCCGAAGGCGAAGGCGCAGCCTGGGCCGTGGCCTTCACCGAGGATGGCGCCCCGGTGCGCGAAAGCTACGTCAACCTCATTCCCACCAGCGCCGGCGGTACGCACGACAGTGGCCTGCGCGACGGCCTGTTCCAGGCCGTGAAAAGCTTCATCGAACTGCATGCCCTGCTGCCCAAGGGCGTGAAGCTGCTGCCCGAAGACGTGTTCGCCCGGGCCAGCTACGTGTTGAGTGCCAAGGTGCTGGACCCGCAGTTCCAGGGTCAGATCAAGGAGCGGCTGAACTCACGTGACGCCGTGCGGCTGGTCAGCAACTTCGTGCGCCCGGCGCTGGAGCTGTGGCTGAACCACCATGTGGAGTACGGCAAGAAGCTGGCGGACCTGGCCATCAAGGCCGCGCAAAGCCGCCAGAAGGCGGGCCAGAAGGTGGAGAAGCGCAAGGGCAGCGGCGTGGCCGTGCTGCCCGGCAAGCTGACCGACTGCGAAAGCCGCGACATTGCGCACAACGAACTGTTCCTGGTGGAGGGCGACTCCGCCGGGGGCAGCGCCAAGATGGGCCGCGACAAGGAATGCCAGGCCATCCTGCCGCTGCGCGGCAAGGTGCTCAACACCTGGGAGGTGGAGCGCGACCGCCTGTTCGCCAACACCGAGATCCACGATATTGCCGTGGCCATCGGCGTGGACCCGCACGGCCCCAACGACACGCCCGACCTGAGCGGCCTGCGCTACGGCAAGGTGTGCATCCTGAGCGACGCCGACGTGGACGGCTCACACATACAGGTGTTGCTGCTGACGCTGTTCTTCCGCCACTTCCCCAAGCTGATCGAGGCAGGGCACGTGTACGTGGCGCGCCCGCCGCTGTTCCGCGTGGACGTGCCTGCGCGCGGCAAAAAGCCTGCCACCAAGGCCTATGCGCTGGACGAAGGTGAGTTGACGGCCATTCTGGACAAGTGCGCCAAGGACGGCGTGCCGCGCGAGAAGTGCCAGATCAGCCGCTTCAAGGGCCTGGGCGAGATGAACGCCGAGCAGTTGTGGGACACCACGCTCAACCCCGACACTCGCCGCCTGCTGCCCGTGCAACTGGGCGACCTGGACTTTGCGGCCACCGAAGCCCGCATCACCCAACTGATGGGCAAGGGCGAGGCAGCCTCGCGCCGCGAGCTGATGGAGTTGCACGGCGATGCGGTGGAGATTGACGTCTGACGGGTCGCGTCAGGCTCGCGGCCGGCCTGGCGGGTACCGCCACCAGGCCCACGCCACCATCAGGGCGAAGCCGGTGTAGAGGAGCGCAAACACCCACAGGGGGGCGTCGTGATAGACGATCTGACCCACCCAGTGCTGGATGAAACTGGACTGATAGGGCGCTTGCCCGGCTTTCTCGCGCAGGGCATTTTCCCAGAGCGTGAGCGGGCAATATCGGCCCAGCCAGGCTTGCAGTGCCACGGTGGCGATGGCCACCAGATGGGCCAGACGCCAGCCCCGTCGGTTGACCCAACGCCAGCCCAGCTGGTTGCCCAACACAATGGCCGGCAAGCCCAGCACCACGAACAACACGATCGAAAAGTGCCCGATCAGAACGGCATCGGCGAAGGCCTGGTAGGGCAGCGCCACGGTTGATGCGGTTACTTCGGCCGGTGCAGCGCGCAGAGCTTGTTGCCGTCTGGGTCGCGCACGTAGGCCAGGTAGAGCGCGCCGGCCGGGCCCTGCCGTGGGCCGGGCGGCGATTCGATGGACGTGCCGCCATTGGCGACCGCCACATCATGGAACTGCCGTACCTGCTCCGGCGAGTTGCACTTGAAGCCAATGGTGCTGCCGTTTGCGCAGGTGGCCGGCTCGTTGTTGATGGGCTGTGACACCGAGAACGTGGTGCCATCGTGGCGGTAAAACAGCCGCATATGGCCTGTGCTGGCGGTGTTGCGCATGCCTTCTGGTGCGCCCACTACGCCCAGTACAGCGTCATAAAAGCGCTTGGCCTTTTCGATGTCGTTGGTGCCGACCATCACGTGGCTGAACATGTTCTGTCTCCTGTCAGTGGTTTTTCGGTTTCACAAAGACTGCCAGCGTAACGTATCTTGGTGCGGCTTGCACGGCGTGCGCTCGGGCGGTCTGTCGGCAATCCGGTATAAACGCCGGCATGTCTGCCGATCTGCTGAATCCTCCTGACGAACAGCCCTCCGTACCCATGGGCGACCCCGACAGCCTGGCTGCCTACGCGCAGCGGGCCTACCTGGAATACGCCTTGAGCGTGGTGAAGGGCCGCGCGCTGCCCGACGTGTGCGATGGCCAGAAGCCCGTGCAGCGGCGCATCCTCTACGCCATGCAGCGCATGGGCCTGGGCTATGGCGGGCCCAACAGCAACACGCCCGCCAAGCCGGTGAAGAGCGCCCGTGTGGTGGGTGACGTGCTGGGCCGCTTCCACCCCCATGGCGACCAGGCCGCCTACGACGCGCTGGTGCGCATGGCGCAGGACTTTGCGCAGCGCTACCCGCTCATCGACGGGCAGGGCAACTTTGGCAGCCGCGACGGCGACGGTGCCGCGGCCATGCGCTACACCGAGGCGCGCTTGGCCAAGATCAGCACCCTGTTGCTGGACGAGATTGACCAGGGCACGGTGGACTTCATTCCCAACTACGACGGCTCCACCGAAGAGCCGAAGCAGTTGCCCGCGCGCCTGCCTTTTGTGCTGTTGAACGGCGCCAGCGGCATTGCCGTGGGCATGGCCACCGAGATTCCCAGCCACAACCTGCGCGAGGTGGCCGATGCCTGTGTGGCGCTGGTCAAAACCCCGAAGCTGACCGACGAAGAGCTGTTTGCCCTCTTGCCGGGGCCGGACTACCCCGGTGGCGGCCAGATCATCAGCCCGGCGGGCGACATTCACGACGCCTACCGCACCGGGCGCGGCAGCCTGAAGGTGCGCGCCCGCTGGAAGATTGAAGACCTGGCACGCGGCCAGTGGCAACTGGTGGTGACGGAGCTGCCGCCGGGCGTAAGCAGCCAGAAGGTGCTGGAAGAGATTGAAGAACTGACCAACCCCAAGGTGAAGGCGGGCAAGAAGGCGCTGACGCAGGAGCAGACGCAGCTCAAAGCCAGCATCCTGGCGGTGCTGGACGGCGTGCGGGATGAATCCAGCAAGGACGCGCCGGTGCGCCTGGTGTTCGAGCCCAAGAGCAGCCGCATCGAGCAGCAGGAACTCATTACCGCGCTGCTGGCGCACACCAGCCTGGAAACGTCTGCCCCCATCAACCTGACCATGGTGGGCCTGGACGGCAAGCCTGTGCCCAAGAGCCTGCGGCAGATGCTGGAAGAGTGGATCGCCTTCCGCCAGACGACCATCACCCGCCGTTCGCAGCACCGGCTGGGCAAGGTGCTGGACCGCATCCACATCCTTGAAGGGCGGCAGATCGTGCTGCTCAACATCGACGAGGTGATTGCCATCATCCGCGCCAGCGACGAGCCCAAGGCCGCGCTGATGGCGCGCTTCAACCTGAGCGACCGGCAGGCCGAGGACATTCTGGAAATCCGCTTGCGCCAGCTGGCGCGGCTGGAGGCCATCAAGATCGAGCAGGAATTGAAGGAACTGCGCGAAGAGCAGGGCAAGCTGGAAGACATTCTGGGCAACCCCAACAGCCTGCGCCGTTTGATGGTGAAAGAGATCGAGGCCGATGCCAAGACCTTTGGCGACGAGCGCCGCACGCTGATCCAGGCCGAGAAGAAGGCGGTGGCCGAGATCAAGGTGGTGGACGAGCCGGTGACGGTGGTGGTGTCTGCCAAGGGCTGGGTGCGTGCGCGCACCGGCCACGGGCACGACGCGGGGGGCTTTGCCTTCAAGGCGGGCGACGGCCTGTACGGCACGTTTGAATGCCGCACGGTGGACACGCTGATCGTGTTTGGCAGCAATGGCCGCGTGTACAGCGTGCCCGTTGCCAGCCTGCCAGGCGCGCGCGGCGACGGCCAGCCTATTACCACGCTGATTGACCTGGAAGCGGGTACGCAGCCAGTTCATTACTTTGCGGGCGCGGCAGGCACCACGCTGCTGCTGAGCGGTTCGGGCGGCTACGGCTTCCTGGCCACGGTGGACGACATGGTGAGCCGCCAGAAGGCAGGCAAAGCCTTTGTGACGCTGAACGAAGGAGAAACCCTGTGCGCCCCGGCGCTGGCCAGCGGTGCCATGGTGGTGCGCCTCGCTGGGCAGGAAGGCGGCGTGATCGCCCCACCCACGGCCCCCGAGGGTGGCGAGGCCGCGAGTGCCTTGGCACCGGCCACGCACGTGTGCTGCGTGTCTGCCGCAGGCCGGATACTGACCTTTGAGTTGAGCGAGCTGAAGCTGCAACCCAAGGGCGGCCGTGGCCTGATGCTGCTGAGCCTGGACGACAAGGACACGCTGGCCGGCGCCGCGGCCTACACCCGCAGCGTGCGCATCGAAGGTGTGGGGCGTGGCGGCAAGCTGCGCGACGAAACGCTGGAAATCCGGAGCCTGAACAACGCCCGCGCCGCGCGCGGGCGCAAGGGCAAGGACGCGAGCTTCGGGTTCAAGCCGGCGCGGGTGTTCAGGCTGGTCTGATGGGCCGGTTGTGGCGTTGTGGGCCCAGGCGGCTTTGGCCACAATGGGCATCCGCTGGGAACGCAAGCAACGCCATGGAACCGATCACGCTGGCGCTGCCCCCCGCCTCAATTTACGCCAGTTCGGCCATCAGCTCGATTTCGACGCTGGCGCCCAGGGGCAGCTGCGCCACACCAAAGGCGCTGCGGGCATGGGCGCCGACCTCAGGGCCGAAGACCTGGCCCAGCAGTTCCGAGCAGCCGTTGGTGACGAGGTGTTGTTCGGTGTAGGTGTTGGTGGAGTTGACCAGGCTGAGCACTTTGACGATGCGCTTGACGCCATTGAGATCGGTGCCGGCAGCGACGCAGGCGGCATGCAGCGTGCCCATCAGGTCCACGGCCACGGCGCGCGCAGCGGCCTTGCCTTCCTCTGTGGTCATGGTCAGGCCGAGCTGACCGACCCAGGGCTTGCCGTCCTGCTTGGCAATGTGGCCACTCAATAGCACCAGCTTGCCGGTTTGCACGAAAGGCACATAGGCGGCGGCGGGCACGGCCACGGGCGGCAGTTCGATCTGGAGGGATTTGAGGGTGTCGTAGACGTTGGGCATGGGGTTCTCCGGATGGTATTGGCGCAGGTGTTGCCTGCCGAGAGCGGCCATTCTAAGCAGCAACGAGCGCGTTGAACTCTGCCTCCGGGGCCACGGTCACCGCCACGCTCAGCGTATGACCACCACCGCCATGGATGACGCCGCGCAGTGGCGACACGTCGCCAAAGTCCCGCCCGACGGCGAGGGTGACGTAATCTTCGCCCGGGTGGTGGGTGCCACAGCGGTTGTTGGTGGGGTCGAAGTCGTGCCATTGGCCACCGAAGGGCACCGACACCCAGGCGTGAGACGCATCGGCGCCAACCAGCCGGGGCTGACCAGGCGGGGGCTGGGTGAGCAGGTAGCCACTGACGTAGCGGGCCGGCAGCCCCAGACTGCGCAGGCAGCCGATCATGAGGTGGGCGAAGTCTTGGCACACCCCCTTGCGCTGGGCCAGCACGTCGAGTACGTGCGTGTGCACGTCGGTGCTGGCGGTCTCGTAGGTGAAGTCCCCGTGGATGCGGGCCATCAGGTCGTGGCAGGCGTCGAGCAGCGGGCGCTTGGGGGCAAACAGGGGGCGGGCGTAATCGGCCAGCGCCTCGGTGCGGGGAATGTAGGGCGAGGGGAACAGGAATTCGGCAGCGGGCTCGTAGGGTGCGCTCGCGTGGTACTGCAGTGCGTCGCGTACGGCCGTCCATGGAGGGCTGTCGGGCAGTTCCGCCGTGGGGTGGGTGGTGACCACGCTGTCGGCCGTCACGTCCAGCGCCGCGTGGGGGCTTTCCAGTGCAAAAAACGTGCGCCAGTTGCCAAAGGCGTCTAGCGTGTCGTCGCGGGAAACCGGCTTGGGGTGGATGTGCAGGTCGTGAAATTCCACCTGCTGACCCGGCAGGTCCCGGGGCCGCAGGTGGGCCATGTGCTGGGCCAGCACCACCTGGCTCTGGTAGCGGTACTGGGTGTGGTGGCGGACGTGCAGTCGCATGCGGCGCTCAGCTCAGGATGCTGCGGTTGACCCGATCGGCGTGGCTGAAATAGGCGTGCCCCAGCCGGTCGGACAGGTCGTAGGCGCCGCGCTCGCAGGCCTGCAGCAGCTCCAGCAGGCCCAGGTAGCTGTTCTGCTGCCCTGCCGGCCCGGCCAGCGCCCCACTGAGGGCGATGAGGTCCCAGCCCGCGGGGTCGGGCACCTGTTCCAGCAGGCTGTGGGCCGGTAGGCCGTGCGCATCGGGCAGCTTGCCCACGCGCGCGCGCAGGGTGGACAGCACCCAGGCCAGCGACCGGGGGTTGTCGCGGTGCGTGACCAGCATGTCCAGCAGGGCCACCAGGTCGCGCCGCTGCTGGTAGTGGGCGTGGAAGGTGATGGTGCTGTCGAACAGGGCCAGCACCGCTTCGTAGCCGCCGTCGTCGAACGCGCAGCCGGTGTCCAGCGCCATGGCCAGGGCCTGCGACAGCGTGCCGAGCCGCTCGATGTGGCGGCCGATGCTGAGCATGCGCCAGCCGTCGTCGCGCATCATGCGGTCGGTCTGGGCGCCGGTGATGGCCGACAGCAGCTCGCTGGCTTCTTCCAGGGCTTCCAGCGCCTCCTGGCTGGCGTAGTCGGCGTCGGCGCTCAGGCTCAGGTGCTGGGCGGCGAACTCGTCGTCCAGCCGTTCTATGAGGTTGCGCTGTTCCTGCGACAGGCGTTCGCGCACATTGCCTGCCGCCTGGCGCAGGCTGCGCAGGTTGTAGCCCACGCTGGTGGCGCCGCTGTCGGCCCCCAGCTGGGCGATCAGGCTGCGTTCGAACACGCGGGGCGATTGCTGGGCGTTGGGCACGTCGTCCAACACCAGGCCGTTGTACTTGGTGCAGGCCGACAACCAGGCCAGCAGCTCGGTGGAGCCTGCTTCTTCGCCTTGCAGGCAGTTGAGTGCAATGCGGGCGAGGCGGACGGTGTTTTCGGCGCGCTCGGTGTAGCGGCCCAGCCAGAACAGGTTTTCGGCCGAGCGGCTGGTGATGGGCCGCTTTTGCAAGGCCACGCTGAGCGTGCTGGGCGCGCTTTGCAGTAGGCTGGTGCGGTCCACCTCGCCATGGGTGAGCACCCAGCAATCGGCGCTGCTGCCACCGCTTTGCATGGACGCGATCTGCTGCCCCTGGGGGGCCAGGCGCACCATGCCGCCGGGCAGCACCCGCCACGACTGTGGCCCGTCGGCCAGGGCAAACACCCGCAGCATGGCAGGGCGCGGTGCAATGTCGCCCCCCCGCCAGGTGGGGTTTTGCGACAGCGGCAGGTAGGCCTGCAGGGTGTATTCGTCGGGCTGGCGCACGATGCGGCCGGTGAGCTGGTCGATGCCCGAGGCGGTGAGCGACGGCCCGATGACCGATTCGTTGCCCCGGCTGGGGAAGGTGTTCTTCACCACGCTGTGCTTGAGCATGGGCAGCGCATTGGGCAGGATGGCCGATTCGCCACACCACCAGGTGGCCAGCGAAGGCATGGCCAATGGCTCGCCCAGCAGGTGCTCGGAAATGGCCGGGAGAAAACCCAGCATCGCGCTGGATTCCAGGGGTGCCGAGCCAGGGGCGTTGGCCAGCAGCAGGTGGCCCGCCCGCACCGCCTGCATCAGCCCGGGCACGCCTAGGGCGGAGTCGGCCCGCAGCTCCAGCGGGTCGAGCCACTGGTCGTCCAGCCGTTTGATGAGTACGTCCACCGGCTCCAACCCGTGCAGGGTCTTGAGGTACAGGCGCTGGTCGCGCACGGTGAGGTCGTTGCCTTCGACCAGGTTCAGGCCCAGGTAGCGCGCCAGGTAGGCGTGTTCAAAGTACGTTTCGTTGTAGGGGCCGGGGGTGAGCAGGGCGACGCGTGCTTCGTTGCCTTTGGGGCTCAGCCGCATCAGGCCCTGCATCAGCGCCTTGTAGCTGGCCGCCAGGCGCTGTACCCGCATGTCGGCAAACGCCTTGGGGAACTGGCGCGAAATGGCGATGCGGTTTTCCAGCAGGTAACCCAGGCCGGACGGTGCCTGCGTGCGGTGCGAGACCACCCACCAGCGCCCGTCGGGCCCGCGGGCCAGGTCGAAGGCGGCGATGTGCAGCCAGGTGTCGCCCGGTGGGCGCACGCCGTCCATGGCGCGCAGGTAGCCGGGGTGGCCTTGCACCAGGGCGGCGGGCAGCAAGGCCTTGTGAAGCAGGGTGCGCGGGCCGTAGATGTCGGCCATGACGGTGTTGAGCAAGCGGGTGCGTTGCAGCACGCCGGCTTCGATCTGCGCCCAGTCTTCGGGCGCCACGATCATGGGGAACAGGTCGAGGGCCCAGGGGCGTTGCTGGCTGTGTTCGTCGGCGTACACGTTGTAGGTGACGCCGTTGTCGCGCAACTGTTGGGCCAGGCTCTGCTGGCGGCGGTTCAGGTCGCCAAAACCGTCGAATCCCAGGTGTTCGAAGAACTGGGCCCAATGCGGCGCCAGGCCGTGTGGGTCGGCAGCGCCGTGGCGCAGTTCGTCCAGGTGGCCGGTGCTGGCGCGCGCAGCCAGCGACGCGGCCAGCGCGCTGGCACTGGCAGCTTCGGGGTCTGACTCGAACAGGGGCACGGTACGCTCGTTCACGGGCTCGAGTATGCCTTACCCCAGCCTGGCGGGGGTCATTGCCGCAGGTCCAGCGTAAAGGGGAATTCGCGGCTGGGCATGGCGGGTTGGGCGAACATCTGCCCCGGGGTGTGGCCCATCTGGAAGAAGCGCGCCAGGCGGCGGCTTTCGGCCTCGTAGGCGTTGACGGGGAAAGTGTCGTAGTTGCGCCCACCCGGGTGGGCCACGTGGTACTGGCAGCCGCCGAGCGAGCGGTTCATCCAGGTGTCCACGATGTCGAAGGTGAGCGGGGCGTGGACGCCGATGCTGGGGTGCAGGCTGGACGGCGGGTTCCAGGCCTTGTAACGCACGCCGGCCACGAAGTCGCCCACGGTGCCGGTGTTCTGCAGCGGCAGCGCACACCCGTTGACGGTGACCACATAGCGGCTGTCGTTGTAGCCGCTCACGCGCATCTCCACCCGTTCCAGTGACGAGTCCACAAAGCGGACGGTGCTGCCCGCTGAGCCTTCTTCGCCCATGACGTGCCAGGGCTCCAGCGCGTTGCGCAGCGTGAGCTCGATCCCTTTGGCTGCCACCTGCCCGATGAGCGGGAAGCGGAATTCGAAGTGCGGGTCGAACCAGCTTTTCTCGAACCGGTAGCCGTAGCGGGCCAGGTCGTCGAGCACGTCGTCGAAGTCCATGCGCACGAAGGTGGGCAGCAGGAAACGGTCGTGCAGTTCGGTGCCCCAGCGGGTGAGCCTGCCGTGCCAGGGCTCATTCCAGACGCGGGCCACCAGCGCGCGCAGCAGCAGCTGCTGGGCGATGCTCATGCGGGCGTGGGGCGGCATCTCGAAGGCGCGCAGCTCCAGCAGACCGAGCCGGCCGGTGGGGCTGTCGGGGCTGTAGAGCTTGTCGATGCAGAACTCGCTGCGGTGGGTGTTGCCGGTCACGTCCACCAGGATGTTGCGCAGTGTGCGGTCCACCATCCACGGCGGCATGTCCTGACCGTAGACCTGGCGGTTCTTCTCGATCTGGTTGAGCGCGATCTCCAGTTCGTAGAGCTGGTCGTTGCGGGCTTCGTCCACGCGCGGGGCCTGGCTGGTGGGGCCGATGAACAGGCCGCTGAACAGGTAGCTCAGGGACGGGTGGTTGTGCCAGTAGGCAATGAGGCTGGCCAGCAGTTCGGGCTTGCGCAGGAAGGGGCTGTCGGCCGGTGTGGCGCCGCCCATGACGAAGTGGTTGCCGCCGCCGGTGCCGGTGTGGCGCCCGTCGGTCATGAATTTCTCGGCGCACAGGTGGGTCTGGTGGGCGGCGTCGTACAGGAACTCGGTGTGCTCCACCAGTTCGCCCCAGTCGTGCGCGGGGTGGATGTTGACCTCGATGACGCCGGGGTCGGGGGTGACCTGCAGCGTTTTCAGGCGCGCATCGCGCGGGGGCGGGTAGCCTTCGAGCACGATCTGGACGCCGAGCTTTTCGGCGGTGGCTTCGATGGCGGCCAGCAGGTCCAGGTAGTCTTCCAGCCGTTGCAGTGGCGGCATGAACACATACAGGTGGCTGCTGGCACCGCCGTGGCGCACCTCGGCCTTGGGGCCATTGGCGCGTTGCGGGTCGCGGGCCTCCACGCACAGGGCGGTGCGGGTCAGCCAGGCCGCCGACTCGCCACGCTGCGGGTAGCGCGCGCTCATGGGTTGTGCGGGGGCCGCGCCCGGCACGCCCAGGCCGGCAGGGTCGCCCTGCCACAGCGGGGTTTCGTCGCCGTGGACGCCGAACTCGGCGCTTTGCATGGACACCACGCCACCTTCGGCAAAGCCGCCGCCGATCTGGTGCGGGGCATACTGCCGCTTGAAGGCCGAGCCCTCGGGCAGCGGGTCGCGCGGGGCCTGGGGGTCTTGTTCGATGTGGTAGGGGTAGTCGCTCGCGGCCACCCAGGGCAAGGAGTCCAGCGGCAGACGGTAGCCCATGGGGGAGTCGCCGGGGATGAGGTACATGCGTTCATCGCGGAAGAACCAGGGCCCGGTGGTCCAGCGGGTGTCGGTGAGGCGCCCCTGGGAGCGCACGCCCTTCTGGCTGCCGCTGGACACCGCATGGGCTTGCAGGGGCAGCACGTACCCCACGGTTTTCTCGAGCCCCTGGCTGAACACCCGGCGCAGCCGCACGCGTTCCAGTTCGTCGCTCAGCCTGGCGTCGAACGGATCCACGTTCACCGGCAGCTTGCGCTCGCGCCAAAGGTAGTACCAGGTGTCCTCGTAGCCGGGGGTGATGTACTGGGTGCTCAAGCCCAGCTTGCGCGCCAGCGTCTGGATGAAGCGCTGCGCGTCTTCATCGGTGTAATGGGCCTCGTCGCGCTCGTCGGCAAACAGGGCCGGGTTGTGCCAGATGGTCTGGCCATCGGCGCGCCAGAACAGCGAGAGTGCCCAGCGGGGCAATTGTTCGCCGGGGTACCACTTGCCCTGGCCCAGGTGCACGAAGCCGCCGGCCCCGTACTGCTGGCG
>JAUWAE010000155.1 GCA_030602185.1 Comamonadaceae bacterium | reverse complement strand
CTCCATCATCGACATGGCCAGCCGACCAAGCTGATTGCGCACGTCGCCCACGTCGTGGTTGTAAAAGCGCAGCAGGCCCTGCAACTCACCGCCGCCGAGCAGTTCGGTGTTCATGGTGGCGTTTTTGTTGCCGAGCGCCAGCACCAGGTCGCCGGCTGGGTCCAGCACCGGCGGGTTCACCAGGGCGTTGGCCGTGGAGCCCAACACGAGCGGGTAGCTGCCCGCAATGAAGACGGTGAGCGAGCGGTCGTCCGCCTCCAGCGTCTTGGTTTGCACGTACTTGTTGAGTTCGGCCACCACGCGGTCGCGCTGGTCGAGCAGGTCGTTGGGTGGGCGGCCCACACCGTAGGCCTCGATGATGCGCTGGTTCAGGCCCGCGATGTCCTTGGCCAGGCGGTTGACGGTGTCGATGCCGGCCTCGATCTGCGTGCGGGTCGTGACCTGCAGCTCGTCGAGCTGGTTGGCGCTCTGGCGCAGGCGGGCAGCAATTTGCTCCGCCGTGCTCAGCACCACGCCTCGCGCCGTTTGGTTCAGCGGGGAGGCCACCACATCGGCCCAGCTGTTGAGGAAGGTGTTGAGCTGCGAGCCCAGGCCCGCCTCGCCCATGGGAAACAGCTGCTCCAGCTGCTCAAGCCGACGGAAGCGGATACCGTCAGACGCGGCCAGCGACGCACTGAGGTTGGCCTCGCGGGTGAGAAAGGCGTTGTAATTGCGCTCGACAGCAGCAATCTCGACCCCCTTGCCGTAGTAGCCGCTGCCGATCAGCTGACCCGGGATCTGCTGCTGCTGCGGCGTCTGACGCGAGTAGCCGGGCGTGTTGACGTTGGCGATGTTCTGGCCGATGACCTGCAGCGCCGCCAGGTTGGTGGTGAGTGCGCCGGTGGCAATGTTGAAACCGCTCATGGGATGGGTCCTTCAGCCTCAGGCCTGGGCACGCTGCAAGCTGAGCGTGGTGTTGATGACGCGGCTGAGCTTGGCGGCGTACTGCGGGTCGGTGGCATATCCGGCCTGCTGCAGCCCGGTGGCAAACGCCTGGGCCGAATGCAGGCGCTCCATCACCTGGGCGTAGCGCGGGCTTTGGCCGATCAGGCGGGCATAGTCGCGGAACGACTCGGCGTAGGAGCTGTACGCGCGGAACTTGGCCGTGACCTTGCGCGGCACGCCGTCCACGTACTCGGTGGTGGTGACCTCGGCCACCGGGCCCTTCCAGCCTGCGCCGGCCTTGATGCCGAACAGGTTGTGCGAGGTGCGACCGTCGGCATGACGGATCTCGCTGCGACCCCAGCCGGTTTCGTGGGCGGCCTGGCCGATCATGAACGCGGCCGGAATGCCCGACTCGCGTGCCACCTGCTGTGCCGCCGCCCGATGCTCGGCCACGAAGCGGGCCTGGGTCGGCGTGGCCTGCACCGCAGAGGCTGCCTGTGCCGCTACCGCACCGGACGCCGCCGCTTTGGCACGCGGCGGCTGGGCAGGCACCGCGCCTGGCAGCGCACTGGGGCCGCCGGCCCCGTCTGGGGCGCCGCCGGTCTGCTGCGCGAGCTGGCGTTCGATCATTTCGCTCAGCCCACCGGGCAGGCCGGTCATCTGCACCGCCCACTGCTCGTCGAGCAGTTGCGAACCCAGATCGCCGCCCTCGTTGTCCATCAGGCCACTTTTCATGGTGGCCTCGCGCATGCTCTTGAGCAACTCCTTCATGAAGAGCGCTTCGAACTGGCGCGCGGTTTCCTTGATGGCCGCACGGGCGTCGCGCCCGGCCAGGCTGTTGAGCGAGTCGAGCGACTTGGCATCGACAGCCAACCCGCGCGCGTTCGCCATCGACAGGGTGGAGGCCGGCTGCAGCGACATGTCAGATCACCTCCAGGTCGGCCTTGAGCGCCCCCGCCGCCTTCAAGGCCTGCAGGATGGCGATCAGGTCTTGTGGCGTTACGCCCAGGGCGTTGAGCGCCTTGACCACGTCGCCCAGCTGGGCCGAAGCCTCCATCTGGATCAAGGCCCCACCCTGCTGGCTGACCTGGATGTCGGCTTTTTCGGTGACCACCGTCTGCGCACCCGGCGGGGCAAACGGCCCCGGTTGGCTGACCTGGGGCGTGGACGAAATGCTGACCGACAGGTTGCCATGCGCCACCGCGCTGCTGCCCAGCGTCACGGTCTGGTTCATCACCACCGAGCCGGTGCGCGAATTCACCACCACCTTGGCCGCTGGGCGCGGGATGTCGAGCGGCAGCTCCTCGATGTCGGCCAGGAACGCCACCCGGGCGTTCGGGTCCTGGGGTGCGCGCACCCGCACCGTGCGCCCGTCGAGCGCCTGCGCGGCCCCCTCGCCCATGGCCCGGTTGATGGACTCCGCCACGCGGCGGGCGGTCTGGAAATCGGCCGCATTCAGGTTGAGGTCGAGGTGCTCACCGAGCAGGAACGGCGTCGGCACGGTGCGCTCGACCTGCGCCCCGGCCGGGATGCGACCGGCACTGAGGTGGTTGATGGTGACGCTGCTGCCACCGGCCGAAGCGCCTGCACCACCGACCAGCAGGCTGCCCTGCGCCAGCGCATACACTTGGCCATCCACGCCGCGCAGCGGTGTGGTGATGAGCGTGCCGCCGCGCAGCGACTTGGCATTGCCCACCGACGAAACCGTCACGTCCACGAACTGGCCCGGGCGGGCAAAGGCGGGCAGCTGCGCCGTCACCAGCACCGCCGCCACGTTCTTGGGCTGGAAGTTGGCCCCGGGCGGCAGCGTCAGGCCCATCTGTTGCAGGTAGTTCTGCAGGCTCTGGCCGGTCAGCGGCATCTGGGACGACTGGTCGCCCGTGCCGTCGAGTCCGACGACCAGGCCATAGCCGGTCAGCTGGTTGCTACGCACCCCCTGCACCGCCGCCACGTCCTTGATGCGCGACGCCTGGGCAACCGCAGGGCCCCAGGGGCCGGCCAGCAGACAGCAGGCCAGCAGTGCGAGAGTTCGGGAAAAAGAAGAGGCAATTCGGTTCATGAGGGGTCCTTCCAGTCACGCCGCCCACCCGGGCGACGCAACACGTACCGCATGAACCGATTGTGGGAAAACTTTAGAACGGCAAAAGCGTCAAAAAGAACCGGGAAAGCCAGCCAAATGTCTGCGCATCGGCCTGGGCCCCGCGGCCGCGCGAGAGCACGCGCACGTTGGCCACCTGGGTGGACTGCACGGTGTTGCCCGGCCGGATGGTGCGTGGGTCCACCGTGCCCGAGAACTGCAGCACGTCCACGTTCTGGTTCACGCCAATCTGCTTCTCGCCCACCACCAGCAGGTGGCCGTTGGGCAGCACGTCGGTCACCACCGCGGTGATGTTGCCGGAGAAGGTGTTGGTGGCCTGGGTGGCACCGTCACCGGTGAAGGAATTGTTGCTGGAGGCGCCGGCATTCAACCGCCCCAGCGAGCTTTCCTTGAGGAAGGGAAATGCGGACACACTGGCCCCCAGCTCCGACTCCCGGCTCACGTTGGACGACGACTGTTGCGAGGCCGACAGCCGCTCGGTGATCTGCACCGTGATCGTGTCGCCCACCAGCCGGGCGCGGTGGTCCTCAAAGCCGGGGCGGAAACTGGTCGCGTTGTACAGGCTGCCGCTCAGGGGTTCGGGCGCGGTGGCACGGGCCTGCGGGTAGTCGAGCTTCTCGGGCGCCTTGGCCAGGTCCACGTCGGGGATTTGCGACAGCGAGGCGCAGCCAGTGGCCAGCAGGGCGACCAGACCACTCAGGCACCAGGCGGCCGGGCGATTGGTGTGGCGGTTGGCGGGGGCGATGGGCATCTCAACTCCAGCGTCAGGGCGGTTCAGGCGTCAGCGTCAGAGCTGGGCCAGGCGTTGCAGCATCTGGTCCGAGGTCTGGATGGCCTTGGAATTCATTTCGTAGGCGCGCTGGGTCTGGATCATGTTGACCAGCTCCTGCACCACGTTCACGTTGGAGCTCTCGAGGTAGCCCTGCAACACCGGACCCAGCCCTTCGGAGCCGGGGTTGCCGGTCGTCGGGTTGCCCGAGGCCTCGGTTTCGGTGAACAGGTTTTGCCCGCGCGGCTCCAGCCCGGCCGGATTGACGAACGACGCCAGTTCGATGGTGCCGGCGGGTTGCGGCCTCGGGTTGCTGCCCACGACCACCTCCACCAGGCCGTTGGTGCCGATGGTGACGCTGCGCGCGTCCGCCGGGATGGTCACGCCACCCAGTACCCGGTGGCCGCTGTTGGTCACCAACTCGCCCTGCGCGGTGAGCTTGAAGCTGCCATCGCGGGTGTAGGCGGTGGTGCCGTCGGGCATCTCGATCTGGAAGAAGCCGTCGCCATTGATGGCCACGTCCAGGTTGTTGCCGGTCTGCTGCAGGTTGCCCTGGGTGTAGGTGCGGGCGGTGGCCACGGTGCGCACCCCCAGGCCCAGTTGCAGCCCGGTGGGCAATTGCGACTGCTCGGCCGTGTTGCCCCCCACCTGGCGCAGGTTCTGGTACATCAGGTCCTCGAACAAGGCGCTGCCGCGCTTGAAGCCGGCGGTCGACACGTTGGCGAGGTTGTGGGAAATCACGTCCAGCTGGGTCTGCTGGGCCTGCATGCCCGTCTTGGCAATCTGCAAGGAGTTGATCATGGTAGTGCTCCGTGGGTGGGGGCGGGCATCAGCCGTTCAGGCTGAGCAGTTGGCTGGCGGCCTGGTCGCTCTTTTCGGTGGTCTGCAACAGGCGCATGTGCAATTCGTACTGGCGGGCCACAGAGATCATGCCAACCATGGCCTCGATGGCGTTGACGTTGGAGCCTTCCAGCATGCCGTCGGCCAGCTGGGCCGCAGGGTCCTGCGGCAGCGGGCCGCCGTCGGCGCTGCGGAACAGGCCGTCGTCGCCGCGCTTGAGGCGCACTTCGTCGTTGGGTGTCACCAGCTTGAGCCGGCCGATGGCCTGCACCGGCTGGTTGCCCACCTGGGCACTGACCGTGCCGTCGCTGGCGATGGAGACGCGCGCGTTCTCGGGCACGTTGAGGGGGGCGCCGCCGTCGTCGAGCATCGGCAGGCCGGCGTGGCCCACCAGCAAACCTTGCGCCGACACCTGCAGTGAGCCGGCCCGGGTGTAGGCCTCGGTGCCATCCAGGCCCTGGATGGCGAAGTAGGCCCGGCCCACCGCCGCCACGTCGAGGTTGCGGCCGGTGCTGCTCACCGTCCCGGGGGTGTCCAGGTGCCCAGCCGTGGCTTCGAGCGAGTACACCCGCGTGCTCGCGCCCTCGCCGCGCAATGGCACCGCGCGGAAGGCCGCCAGCTCGGCCCGGAAGCCGTTGGTGTTGACGTTGGCCAGGTTGTGCGACAGCACCTGCTGGCGGTGCATCGCGGCACTGGCCCCCGACAGGGCGGTGTAGATGACGCGGTCCATGGCTCAGCCCCCTTGGCGTTCAATCAGCGCAGGTTGACCAGGGTCTGCTGGACCTGGTCCTGGGTCTTGATCGTCTGGGCGTTGGCTTGGTAGGAACGCTGCGCCACGATCATGTTCACCAGCTCCTGCGTCAGGTCGACGTTCGACTCTTCCAGCGCCCCCGAACGGATAGCGCCAAAGCGCCCCGTCTGCGGTGCACCGGTCGTTGGGTCGCCTGACGCTGCGGTTTGCTGCCAGGACCCCCCATGGAAGGGCTGCAGCCCCTGCACGTTGCGGAAGCGGGTCAAAGCCACTTGCCCGGCATCGTGGGAGCTTCCGTTTGAGTAGCGCGCGGTGATGACGCCGCCTTCGCCGCTCGTGATCGAGGTCAGTTCGCCGGGCGCATAGCCATTCTGCCCCACGTCGTAGACGGCAAACGGCGTCCCGTAGCCGGTCAAGGTCCAGCCGCTTGCCGCGTCGCCCACCGA
>JAUWAE010000289.1 GCA_030602185.1 Comamonadaceae bacterium | reverse complement strand
TCGGTGGGCTCGAACGCCAGCACCATGGCCAGGGCCACCGAGCTGACCATGTTGACCCACAGGATTTGCGCCGGCGCAATGGGCAGGGCCAGGCCGAACAGCACCGCCGCCAGCAGCGACAGGGATTCGCCACCGTTGACCGGCAGCAGGAAGGTGATGGTCTTGCGCAGGTTGTCGTAGACGGTGCGGCCTTCTTCCACCGCGTGGGCAATGGACGCGAAGTTGTCGTCGGCCAGCACGATGGCGCCGGCCTGCTTGGCCGCTTCGGTGCCTTTGCGGCCCATGGCCACGCCCACGTCGGCCTGCTTGAGCGCCGGGGCGTCGTTCACGCCGTCGCCGGTCATGGCCACCACCTCGCCCCGGGCTTGCAGCGCCCTCACCAGGCGCAGTTTGTGTTCGGGGCTGGCGCGGGCAAACACGTCTACGGCCTGCACCGCGTCCTGCAGCGCAGCGTCGTCCAGGGCCTCCACGTCGGGGCCGCTGAGCGCGCGCAGCTGCTCGCCCATGCCCAGCTGGCCAGCGATGGCGCTGGCGGTGACCACGTGGTCGCCGGTGATCATCTTCACGCGGATGCCGGCGCTGCGGCACTGCGCCACGGCGCGGATGGCCTCGTCGCGCGGCGGGTCGATGATGCCGACCAGGCCGATGAGGGTGAGCCCTTCGGCCAGGTGCGAGGGGGCCAGCGTTTCGTCGCCGGCCAGCAGGTGGCGGGCCAGCGCCAGCACCCGCCGCCCGGCGCGGGCCTGGTGCTCGATCGCGTCCATCCAGTAACGGGTGTTCAGCGGTGACTCGGTGCCTTGGACGTCGAGCTGGTGCCGGCACATGGCCAGCACCCGTTCGGGAGCGCCTTTGACCCAGATCACCTGTCCCGCCCCATCGGCTGCGGCGTGGGCCGTGGCCATGAAGCGGTGCTGCGACTCGAACGGGATCACGCCGCTGCGCGGCCGCTCGCGGGCCAATTCCACCGGGTCGATGCCAGCTTTCATGGCGAGGGTGAGCAACGCCCCTTCGGTCGGGTCTCCGCTGAGCTGCCAGAGGTCGCCAGCGGGGTGCAGGCTGGCGTCGTTGCACAGGGCGGCGGCTTCGGCCAGCACCAGCAGCGTGGGGGCTTCGCGGAACAGTTCGGCCGGCTGCAGGTGGTGGCCAGCGCGCAGCAGGCGGCCCACCGGGGCGTAGCCCGAGCCTTCCACGTCCACCATCTGTTGCGCCAGCACCACCTGCTGCACCGTCATTTCGTTGCGGGTGAGGGTACCGGTCTTGTCGGAGCAGATGACGGTGACCGCGCCCAGGGTTTCCACCGCCGGCAGGCGGCGCACCACGGCATGCCGCCCGGCCATGCGCTGCACCCCGATGGCGAGGGTGATGGTCATGATGGCGGGCAGCCCTTCCGGGATGGCGGCCACCGCCAGGCCCACCGCGGTGAGGAACACCTCGCCCACGGGCATGTGGCGCACCAGCACGCCGTACAGGAACAGCAGGCTGGCCGCGGCGAGGATGGCCCAGGTGAGCCAGTGCGCCATGGTGGTCATCTGGCGTACCAGCGGCGTGGTGGTGGGTTCCACCCCCGACAGCAGCTTGCCGATGCGGCCCATTTCGGTGCGGTTGCCGGTGCTGACCACCACGCCCCGGCCCTGGCCCTGCGTGACCAGCGTACCGGCGTAGCCCATGCAGTGGCGGTCACCCAGGGGGGCACTCGCGGCCACCACGCCCACCGCCTTTTCCACCGGCACCGACTCGCCGGTGAGCGCCGATTCGTCCACCTGCAGGTTGTGCGCCTGCAGCCAGCGCAGGTCGGCCGGCAGGCTGTCGCCCGAGGCGACGTTGACCACATCGCCCGGCACCAGGTCGGCGGCCTGCACGTCGTGCAGCCGCCCGTCGCGCCACACCTGCGCGTGCGGGGCCAGCAGGTGGCGGATGGCGTCCAGCGCCTTTTCGGCCTTGCCTTCCTGCACCACCCCAATACCCACGTTGAGCAGCACCACCGCCAGGATCACGGCAGCGTCGATGCCGTGGCCCAGCGCAGCCGTGGTGCCTGCCGCTGCGAGCAGCACGTAAATGAACAGGTTGTGGAACTGCAGCGCGATGCGTTTCCACAGCGGGGTAGGGGGGGCCGTGTCAAGCCGGTTGGCCCCGTACTGGGCCAGACGGCGCAGCGCCTCCTCGCTGTCCAGCCCCTGGGGGGTGGTGTGCAGCCGTTCGATGGCGTCGTGCGCG
>JAUWAE010000150.1 GCA_030602185.1 Comamonadaceae bacterium | reverse complement strand
CGGAAGATCTGGGTGGTGGTCTGAAGGCCAACTTCCAGATTGAAACTTCTATCAAGCTGGATGCACCTGAAGGGACTAAGTTGGGCGATCGTACTGCCTACGTTGGCCTGGCTGGTGGTTTCGGTGAGGTGCAACTGGGCAAGAACTGGACTGCTTACGACGACGTTTGGGGTGCACACAACAACAACTTTGATAGCGCCTTCACGGCACGTCCTGGTTTCATTGGTTACACCGCAAACCCGAATAACACCATTAAGTACATCAGCCCGAACTTCGGTGGTTTCACTGGTGCGCTGTCTTACTCGCTGGGTGAAGACAAGGCCGCCTCCGGCGATAAAACCAGCAGCGTGTTTGCTTTGAATGTTGCTTACGCTAACGGTCCGTTGTCTGTTGCTTTTGGTCACCAAAACGAGAAAGCAGGTAGCGATGCGTCCAAGTACGGCTTTGACGTGTCGAATGCTCTGATTAAGTCGGCTAATGGGTTCCTGCCGGCTGATGGTCAGATTAAGCTGGCGCCGGACACCGGCGACAAGATCACTAGCAACCAAATTTCTGGTTCTTACGATTTTGGTGTTGCCAAAGTGTTGGCTGTGTACAACCAAACCAAGTACAAGTACGTCGACGGCGCTGACAAGTCGACAGACTACTCTTTCGGCGTAGAAGTGCCCGTGGCTGCTAATTTGGCCGTGAGCGCTGGCTATGGTCAGTCCAAGCTGAAGTTTGACGCTCAAGAAGTGGCGAAGGCAAAGTCCTTCGGTGTCGCTGCTGTCTATACCCTGTCGAAGCGTACTTCTGCTTACGCCGGTTACAGCCAGACCAAATACACTTCGCCTGTCGTGTCCGGCAACATCAAATCGTCGTTGTACGCGGTTGGCGTTCGCCACGCATTCTGATCTTGACGCTGGCGTAGCCAGCTAGAGGTTTGAACGCCAAGCCCACCGGTTTGCCCCGGTGGGTTTTTTGATGGGCGCCTCACTTCAACGCAAACCCCGCCACCTGCTTGTAGCGGTCAGAAATCGCTCGCAGCTCGTCCTGGCTGATCAGGTCGTCGATGCAGCCAAAGGGCTGGCCGCCGCTCAGTTCGTCGGCCTTCATGATGATGGCGTCGGGCGGCTGGTTGCGGTTGGTTTCCACCACGCGGGCGGTGGCTGGCAGGCGGATGGCCTCGTAGCGTTGCAACGCCTCTACCGGGTCGGTGGTGCTGGCCAGTAGATCGGCCAGGGTACGCGCGTCCAACAGCGCCTGGGCCGAACCGTTAGAGCCCCGGGGGTACATGGGGTGCGCCGCATCGCCCATCAGCGTCAGCCGGCCGTGGCTCCAGCGGGGCAGCGCGTCTTTGTCCACCATCGGGTACTCAAACACCTGCGTCGCGTTGCGTATCAGCGCCGGCACGTCCAGCCAGTCGTAACGCCAGTCGGCAAAGGTGGGCAAAAAGTCGTCCAGCCTGCCGGGCTGGTTCCAGTCGTTCATGGCGGCGTCGGGTCGACGGATTTCGGCCACCCAGTTGATGAGTTGGTTGCCCTGGCCGTCCACGTTGTCCACGATGGGGTAGATGACCATCTTGCCGGTGTCGATGGAGCCGATGCGGATGTAACTTTTGCCGGTGAGGATGGGTTTGTGGACCGTGACGCCGCGCCAGGTGTTGATGCCGGCGAAACACACTGCGTCTTGCGGGAACAATTGGCGCCGAATGGCGGAGTTGACGCCGTCGCAGGCCACCACCACGTCGGCCCGCACCGGGGCGGGGGTGTGGCCTGTGGCGTCGGGGGCGAAGTGCAGGGTCACGCCGGTGGCGTCTTGCTCGAAGCGCACACAACGGTGCCCGGTGTGCAGGGCCTGGGTGCCCAGCCGGGCGGCGGCGGCGCGGTACAGCACCTGGTGCAGCTTGCCGCGGTGGATGCCCAGTTCCGGCACGTCGTAGCCGGCGTGGCGGCCGCGCGGTTCGCGGTAAATGAACTGGCCCCAGCGGTTGTAGAACACGCTTTCCAGGTTCTCTATGGCCACCGTTTCCAGCTCGGTCTGCAGGCCCAGGTCGCGCAGTTCGCGCATCGCGTGCGGCAGCAGGGTGATGCCGACGCCGATTTCCTTCACCTCGGGCACGGCTTCGTAAACCTGGCAGGCCAGGCCGCGCTGGTGCAGGCCCAGCGCCAAGGCTAGGCCGGCAATGCCACCGCCCACAATGGCAATGTTCAAGGGGGCTGTTTGGCTCATCATTCGGCCTTGATGTTCTGCACCTTGATGAGGCGGGCCCAGCGTTCGGCGTCGCGCTGCACCAGCTGGGCGAATTCTTGCGGGGTGCTGTGGCTGGGGTCCATGCCCTGGGGTTCAAAGGCGCGACGCACGTCGTCGCTGGCGAGTATGGCTTTGAGTTCGGCATTGAGGGTGTTCACCAGCGCCTCGGGTGTGCCTTTGGGGGCAAACACGCCGTACCACATGTCCACGTTCACGTTGCCGGCCTTGGCTTCGGCCAGGGTGGGCAGCTCGGGCAGCAGGGGGTGTCGCTGGTCGCTGCCTATGCCCAGTGCCACCAGCCGCCCGGCCTTGATTTGTGCCAGTGCCACGTGGATGGGCAGGAACATGGCGTCCACCTGCCCGCCGATGAGCTCAGCAACTGCCGGCCCGGTGCCGCGGTAGGGAATGTGGGTGAGGAAAACGCCCGCGGTGTTTTTGAACAGCTCCATGGACAGGTGGTGTGGCGTGCCCACGCCGGGCGAGCCATAGTTGAGCCGCCCGGGGTGCCGCTTGGCGTAGGCCACCAGATCGCCCGCGGTTTTGAAGCCGGTTTTGGGGGGTGTGACCAAGACCAATTGCCCCCAGCTGGTGCGGGCCACGGGCACCAAGTCGCGCAGGGGGTCGAAGGGCAGGTTGGGGTAGAGGCTGCGGTTCATGACCAGCGTGTTCACGCTCACCAGCAGGGTGGAGCCGTCGGGCGCGGCGCGCACCACCGCTTCGGTGCCAATGTTGCCCGAGGCGCCGGGTTTGTTGTCCACCACCACTGGGCGGCCCAGCCGCTCGGCCAGCTTGGGGCCTACGGTGCGCGCAATGAGGTCGATGCCGGTGCCGGGCGTGAAGGGCACCACCAGCCGAATAGGCCCTTGCCCTTGGGCGGGCGCTTGTGACCAAGCGGGCAACGCGGTGGCCAAGCCGCTTAGCAAGGCTGTGCCGAGTACCGCGCGGCGGCGCAAGCCGTGGGGCGAAAACGGGTGGGGCATGCGAGAGTCTCCTTTTGTTAGCATGCAAACAATTTTCCTGCGACCAACCCGGTTCGTGCATCCATAGAATCCCTAGTGATGAACGCAGCCCCTTTTGCCGTGGAAACCTTGGCCCAGCTGTATGCGCGGCCGGGGTTTTTGTTGCGCCGCGCACACCAGATTTCGGCCGCGGTGTTTGAGGACGCCTGTGCGCCTTTGGCCCTGACGCAGGCGCAATACGGTGCCATGACCGTGTTGGCCGCCGCCCCTGGGCTGGACCAGACCCGCCTGGCCCGGGCCTTGGCCTACGACAAGGTGACGGTGATGCGCGTGTTGCGCGGCCTACAGGCGCGTGGGTTGGTGGAGCGCGCCCCGGTGCCGGGCAACGCCCGCCAGTTGGCGGTGCAGCTCTCGGTGGCTGGGCATGACCTGCTGGCGCAGGCCCAGGCGGCGGCCCAGGCGGCTTACCAGCGGCTCTTGCAACCGCTGGTGCCCGAGCAGCAGCGGCAGCTTGTGCAGCTGCTCACCTTGCTGACGGACGGACTGGCGCATGAAGCCCGCGCCCCCTTCGTGCCTTTGTTTCCCGCGTGAGTCACTTCCTGCCCGTATGTCCGACGACAACCAGACCTTCGTGCCTCCTTCGTTCATCGAGCTCTACCTGCCGCCGGGTCGGGTCAAGCCCAGCCTGCCCGCCGCTGAGCTGGCGCAGCGCTACGAACTGTGCGAAGACCTGGCGCAGATGCTGACCGACACCGCGGGCAACCTGTTCCACAGCCTGCACATCACCGAAGCCGATGTGCTGCAGCGCTGCCTGGCCGGCCTCACGGGCGAGGGCGCCGTGGTGAGCCCCGCCGAAGCCGGTTGGGTGGTCACGCGCCTGGCCGAGCTGATGAACTGGCCCGCGCTTCAGACAAACCGCGCGGGCGAGTAGGGCTGTGGGTCCACCCACGGGCGTTCGCTGTGGATGAGTTCTGCCAGCAGGCGCCCGGCCACGGGCCCGAGGGTGAAGCCCTGGTGGCCGTGGCCGAAGTTGAACCACAGGCCAGGGTGCCTGGGGGCAGGGCCCATGACGGGCAGGATGTCGGCGGCGCAGGGGCGGGCGCCCAGCCAGGGGGCTTCGGGCAGCGCTTGGCCCAGATCTAACAGCTCGCGCGCCAGCCGTTCGGCCTTGGCCACTTGTACCGGTGTGGGCGGTGCGCCAATGGGCGCGAATTCGGCCCCGGTGGTGAGGCGTAGGCCCCGCCGCATGGGGGCCAGCACGTAGCCGCGCTCGGCATCGAGCACGGGTTGCCGCAGCGTGGCGCCACCTTGGTAATGCTGGTGGTAGCCGCGCTTGATGAACAGGGGCATGCGGTAACCCAGCCGCTGCACCACCGCTGCCGACCAAGGGCCCAGCGCGAGCACGGCGATGGGGGCCTCCAGCTGCCCTTCGTGTGGGGTGTGCACCGACCATGCCGGGCCGCGGGCCTGTAGCGTGGTGGCATCGCCTTGAACGATGCGGCCGCCACGCGCCACGAACAGCTGGGCATAACGGGCCACCAGGGTGCCGGGGTCGCTCACGGCCCAGGGGTCGAGCCAATGGATGGCGCCGGCCAGAGGCTGGCGGAGGGCGGGTTCGGCTTGCGCCAGCTCGGCCGGGGATTCGGCGCGGTGCCGCACGCCGAAATCGGCCTGCAGCCGCCGGGCGCGTTGCAGGCCTTCGTCCAGCGCGCGCTGGGTGCGGAAGACGAAGCGAAAGCCGTCCCGCGTCACCAGATCGTTGGACTGGGTGGCGGTGATCAGCGGGGCGTGCTCATCCAGCGCATGGGCAATCAGCCGGCTGTAGGCCTGAGCGGCGCGGGCGTGGGCGGCAGGGTGTGAGTGGCGGTAGTAACGCCACAGCGGCCGGGCCATTTGCCACAGGCCCTGGGGGTGCCAATGCACGTCGGCGCCCAGGCGCAGCGCGGCACTGAACAGGTGCCCCAGGTCGCGCGGGAAGGCGTAGGGCTCCACCGATTCGCGCTGGATGAGTCCGGCGTTGCCGTGCGAGGTTTCTTGCCCGGGCTCGCGCCGGTCCACCAGGGTGACGTTGTACCCCTTACTTTGCAGGTGCAAGGCGGTGCAAGTGCCCACCATGCCCGCGCCCAGCACCAATGCCGCTGTGCCCATATCAACTCTGTGAAGATGCAATGGGTGCATTCTGCGCCATTGGGTCGGGTGGGCGTGCACGGGGTTTGCGCCGCGCGCCGATTTGCGTTACGGTGTGAGCGGGAAGTGCTTGTTGACCCGCCCTGCAATGACGAGGAGCCCATGATGAGCAAGAACCAGAGTCCCAGTGACAAACAGCCGCCCCGCACCGGCAAGGTGGCCAACGACACCAACAAGCTGGGTGAGCAAGACGCCACCCGACGGAACCAGGGGCTCCGCACGCCCGAAAGCCGCAGCGACCGGGAGTCGCAGGTGGGTGGCAGCAACCAGTCGCAATCGCGCCGCGGCGGGATTGGTGGGGACCGCGGGCGGTGCTGGGGGTGGTTTGAGGAGGCGAGAAAAGCAAAATGCCCATCAAAGGTAGGCTGAGTGCTGTTTTGCTTGGCTCCCCGACCTGGGCTCGAACCAGGGACCTACGGATTAACAGTCCGGCGCTCTACCGACTGAGCTATCGGGGAATAGCTTTCCATTGTAGCAGAGATTTTTCGCCTATTTGGCCTTACAGCGCTGCCGTGGCCACGATTTCCACCCGCCAGCCGGGTTGTGCGAGCCGCGCTTGCACCGTGGCGCGCGGCGGCGTGTGTCCGGCGGGTACCCAGGCGTCCCAGGCGCGGTTCATGCCGTCGAAGTCCGC
>JAUWAE010000112.1 GCA_030602185.1 Comamonadaceae bacterium | reverse complement strand
AGTTGCCGATGTTGGCGTTGATCTTCACCAGGAAGTTGCGGCCGATGATCATCGGCTCGGTTTCGGGGTGGTTGATGTTGGCGGGGATGATGGCGCGGCCGCGGGCCACTTCGTCACGCACGAATTCGGGGGTGATTTCGGCGGGAATGCTGGCGCCGAAGCTCTGGCCGGGGTGCTGGCGGCCGATCATGGCGGCCATCTTCTGCCCGGTGGGGCCGGCGGCTTTCAGGGATTCCAGGTACTCGCGGCGGCGCAGGTTCTCGCGGATGGCGATGAACTCCATTTCGGGGGTGACGATGCCTAGTCTTGCGTAGTGCATCTGTGTCACGTTCTTGCCGGGCAGGGCGCGGCGCGGCTGGCGGTGCAGGCCGGGGAAGCGCAGCTCGTTCAGCTTGGGGTCGGCGGCGCGTGCGCGGCCGTATTCGCTGCTCAGGCCGGGCAGCACTTCGGTGTCGTTGCGCTCGGCTATCCACTGTTGGCGCAGGGCGGGCAGGCCCTGGCGGATGTCGATGCGCGCAGCCGGGTCGGTGTAGGGGCCGGAGCAGTCGTACACGAAGACGGGCGGGTTGGGCTCGGCACCGAAGGTGGCGGGCGTGTCGCTCTGGCGGATCTCGCGCATGGGCACGCGGATGTCAGGGCGGGAGCCCTCGACGTACACCTTGCGGGAATTGGGCAGGGGCTGGATGGCGGCCTGGTCCACCTGGGCGGTGGTGGCGAGGAACTTGTCGGCGGGGGCGTTCACGGGGCGGTCTCCTTCGGTGACAGGGTGGGTGCTCCGAAGGTCGCCCCGGTGGCACGGCACCGCGGTGGCGCCAAGGCCAGCACGGGTGTCCACGCAACGCGGGTTTCGACAGCTCTTCTTCCGCCGGTATGAACCGGATCAAGTTCTCGGGTTCGGCATCGCCATCTCAGCCCACACCATGTGGACACCCCGGAGCAAGGCTCAGTATACGCGGATCAGGGCGTCAGCACGGTGGGCAGCGCCTCGGGCAACAGGTTGGGGTAATCGCGGCTGAAGTGCAGGCCCCGGCTTTCCTTGCGCGCCTGGGCGCAGCGCACGATCAGGTCGGCCACCTCCACCAGGTTGCGCAGTTCCAGCAGGTCGCGGGTGACGTGGAAGCTCTTGTAGAACTCCTGGATTTCGGCCTTGAGCAGCGCGATGCGGTGGGCGGCGCGTTCCAGCCGCTTGTCGGTGCGCACGATGCCCACGTAGTCCCACATGAAGCGGCGCAGTTCGTCCCAGTTGTGCGAGATGACGACGTGCTCGTCGGCGTCGATGACGCGGCTGTCGTCCCAGGGGCGGATGGCGGGGATGGCCGCCGTGGGCTGGGCCGCCATGTCGCGCACGGCGGCGCGGGCAAACACCATGCACTCCAGCAGCGAGTTGCTGGCCAGGCGGTTGGCGCCGTGCAGGCCGGTGCAGCTGGCCTCGCCCACCACGTACAGGCCAGGCAGGTCGGTGCGGGCGTTCAGGTCGGTCACCACGCCGCCGCAGGTGTAGTGGGCGGCGGGCACCACGGGAATCGGCTCTTGGGTGATGTCGATGCCCAGCTCGGCGCAGCGCGCCAGGATGTTGGGGAAGTGCTCGCGCAGGAACTCGGGCGGCTGGTGCGAGATGTCGAGGTACACGCAGTCGATGCCGTGGCGCTTCATCTCAAAGTCGATGGCGCGGGCCACCACGTCGCGCGGGGCCAGTTCGGCGCGCGGGTCGTGGTCGGGCATGAAGCGGTGGCCGCCCAGGTGCGCGGGCAATTTCAGCAGGCCGCCTTCGCCGCGCACCGCCTCGGTGATGAGGAAGCTTTTGGCCTTGGGGTGGTACAGGCAGGTGGGGTGGAACTGGATGAATTCCATGTTGGCCACCCGGCAGCCGGCGCGCCAGGCGGCCGCAATGCCGTCGCCGGTGGCGGTGTCGGGGTTGCTGGTGTACAGGTACACCTTGCCCGCGCCGCCGGTGCACAGCACGGTGTGCGGGGCCACAAAGGCTTCCACCTGGTCGGTTTCTTCGTTCAAGGCGTAGGCGCCCAGGCAGCGACGCGGCGCGTCGGTTTGACCGCCGTGTTTGTCGCTCAGGATCAGGTCCACCAGGTTGTGGGTCTCGAACACCTGCACGTTGGGCGCCTGGTGCACCCGGTCGATCAGGGTGTGCTGCACGGCCGCGCCGGTGGCGTCGGCCGCGTGCACGATGCGCCGGTGGCTGTGGCCGCCTTCGCGCGTCAGGTGCAACTCGCCGTCGTGCAGGGTGAACTGGGTGCCCATGGCGCGTAGCCAGGCAATGGCCTCGGGCGCGTTTTCCACGGTGAAGCGGGTGGCTGCGGGGTCGCACAGGCCGGCGCCCGCCACGAAGGTGTCTTCCACATGGGCGTCGAAGCTGTCGTCTTCGGCCAGCACGGCGGCAATGCCGCCCTGGGCCCAGCCGCTGGAGCCGTCTTCGATGGTGCGTTTGGTCAGCACCGCCACGCGCAGGTGGGGGGGCAGCAGCCGCGGGGTGCTCCGGCCGCCCCGCCCGCTGCCGACTATGACCACGTCGACCTGGTGGGTGGGGGCGGGGCGTGTGTTCATGTCTGTGGGGGCCAGCCGCCCCTCGGCGTGGGGCGACGCCAGCGGTTCAATGGGGTGTATAGGCCAGGCGCACGTAGATCGGGGCGTACGCCTCGGCCTGGGTGAGTTCGATCAGCGTTTCCTTGGCCAGCTCGAGCATTGCAATGAAGGTGACCACGAGCACCGGCACGCCGCGGCGCACGTCGAACAGCTCGCTGAACTCGACGAAGCGACGGCCTTGCAGCTGCCGCAGCACCAGGCTCATGTGCTCGCGCACGCTCAGCTCCTCGCGGCTGATCTTGTGGTGTTGTACCAGCCGGGCGCGGCGCAGGATGTCGCGCCAGGCGTCGGCCAGGTCTTGCGCGCTCACATCGGGGAAGCGGGGGGCCAGCGACTGCTCCACATGGACCTGGGCGCGCAGGAAGTCGCGGCCGAGCTGGGGCAGTTCGTTGAGCCGCTGGGCGGCCAGCTTCATCTGCTCGTATTCCAGCAGGCGGCGCACCAGCTCGGCCCGGGGGTCTTCGGCGTCTTCGCCGTCGTCCACCTTCTTTGGGGGCAGCAGCATGCGCGACTTGATCTCGATCAGCATGGCCGCCATGAGCAGGTACTCGCCGGCCAGCTCCAGGTTCTGGGCACGCACCTGGTCCACGTAGCTCAGGTACTGGCGCGTGACCTCGGCCATCGGGATGTCGAGGATGTTGAAGTTCTGCTTGCGGATCAGGTAGAGCAGCAGGTCCAGCGGGCCTTCAAAGGCCTCCAGAAACACCTGCAGCGCGTCGGGGGGGATGTAGAGGTCTTGCGGCAGCCGGAACAGCGGTTCGCCGTACAGCCGCGCCAGGGCGACCTGGTCGACCACCTCGGGCAGGGTCGCCGGCCATTCGTCGGGCGCCGGCAACAGGGCGTCTGCAGCGGGGGCAGGGGTCATGCCGTGAGCGGGCCCAGCGGAGGTGGTGTGCCGTGGTTCAGCGCAGCGACGGCTCGGTCTGGTAGACGTACGGCTTTTGCTGGACGCGGGCCGCATCCGCCTCGGCGGCGAACTGGCGGTCCACCGGTTTGTCCCACAGCAAGGCACGGCCCTGGCGTTGCTCGGCCTCCAGTTCGGGCTTCTGCTGCTTGAGCGAGTCGATGAACTGGGTGGCATCGGACACGTAATGGGGGCGGGCGAACAGGCTCATGGTGGGTGGGTGTCTGGTGGGAGGTTGACACGGATTTTAACGAAGCGGTCACTGCTTTTAAGTGCCGCCCATGCCTCACACGCCGCCGTGCAGTTTGGCGGCAAAGCCAGAGCGCAGGATCAGCGACCGCGGTTGCTCGTTGAGTCCGGTCATGCGCAGGTGGCCGCCCCGCTTCTCCAGGGCTTTGTGCAGCTGCTCCAGTGCGTCCAGGCCGGTGGTGTCGAGCGAGATCAACTGGCTGGCGTCCAGCACCAGGTCCACCGGGCCTGGCGTGTGTTCCACCGCCTCCACCAGCGGGTCGATCTTGGCCACCGCGCCGAAGAACAGCGAACCGTACAGCCGGTAAGTCAGCGGGCCGCCGCCCGAGTAGTCACCGGGTTCGGCGCGGAAAATCTCGCTCTGGCGGCGCACGAACAGTACCACCGCCAGCACCAGCCCCAGTTCCACCGCCACCGTGAGGTCGAACACCACGGTGACGAAGAAGGTGGACAGCAGCATGAGCCGGTAGTGGTTGCTGAACTGGCGCAGCCGGGCAAATTCCTTCCATTCGCCCATGTTCCAGGCCACGAACAACAGCACACCGGCCAGCACCGCCAGCGGAATGTGTTTCGCCAGTGGGGCGGCCAGCAGCACCACGGCCATGAGCGTGAGGGCGTGCACGATGCCTGCCACCGGCGAGGTGGCCCCGGCACGGATGTTGGTGACGGTGCGGGCGATGGTGCCGGTGGCCGGCATGCCGCCGAAAAACGGCACCACCGCGTTGGCGATGCCCTGGGCCATGAGTTCCTGGTTGGGGTCGTGCTTGGGGCGGTCGCTCAGCTGGTCGGCCACGCGGGCGCACAGCAGCGACTCGATCGCGCCCAGCAGGGCAATCGTCAGCGTGGGCACCACCAGTTGCTTGACCGTTTCCCAGGAAAACGCCGGCCAGTTGAAGCCGGGCAGGCTCTGCGGGATGCCACCGAAACGCGAGCCGATGGTCTCGACCGGCAACTCCAGCGCCCAGGCGAACACCGACAGGCTGACCAGCGCGATGATGGGCGCCGGCACCCGCGACGTGGCCTTGAGGGCACTGACGGCTTCGATGCCTTCCAGCTTCTGGCGAAACCCTGAATCGGCCGCCCACAGCCGTGGCCACAGGAACAGGCCCAGCACGCAGGCTGCCGCCAGGGCAAACGCCCAGGGGTTGAAGCTGTCGATGTGCCGGCTGAGCGTGGCGATCTGCTGGAAAAAATCGGCCGGCATTTTCTCGACCTGCAACCCGAACGCGTCGCGCAGCTGGGACAGGCCGATCAGCACCGCGATGCCGTTGGTGAAGCCGATGACCACGCTCACCGGCACGTAGCGCACCAGTGTGCCCAGGCGGAACCAGCCCAGCAGGAACAGCAGCACCCCGGCGCACAGCGTGGAAATGAGCAGGTTGGCCAGCCCGTAGCGTTCCACGATGCCGTAGACAATGACGATGAAGGCGCCCGCCGGCCCACCAATCTGCACCGACGTGCCGCCCAGCAGCGAGATCAGCAGCCCTGCGATGATGGCCGTCCACAGGCCGGCTGCCGGCTCCAGACCCGAGGCGATCGCGAACGCCATTGCCAGGGGCAGGGCGACGATCCCCACCGTGGCCCCGGCGCCGGCGTCCTTGATCAGGCGATCGGTGTTGTAGCCGTGCAGGTCTTGCAGCAACCGGGGGCGGAACGGGGCCAGGGGGGGTATGCGCGGGAGCATGGCGCATGTTACAACCTGTCACGCCCCACTTCCTGCGCACAGAGGCTGGTTGGGCGCTGGGGTTTACACCGATCGGGTGGTTCAGGCGCTGTGGGGGCGCCGCCGTACAAGGTCGGCCAGCACTGGCCGCCACACCAGCAGCAACAGCAAGGCGGCCAGCGGCAGCGTGCTGACATAGCCCAGGTACTTGAAACCCAACGCGCCCAGCACCGCCCCCGCAAAAAAGCTGGCGACCAGGCGCGCTTGCAAGCGCAGCTTGTCGCGGTTGGCGCGCACGGGTGTGTGGCCCGGGTGGCGGTTGACGTAGAGCAGTTTGCCCAGTTCGATGCCGAGGTCGGTCACCAGCCCGGTGAGGTGGGTGGTGCGGATCTCGGCCTTGGAGATCTTGGTGATGACGGCGTTTTGCAGTCCCATGATGTAGCACAGCAGCACCACCGTGAGCGGCAGGAAGAGGGCGGCCAGCACCGCGATCGCCGCGCCGAACAGGCCAAACAGCAGCAGGGCCACGGCTTCGAGCAGCAGTGGCAAGCCGAATGCGCTGTGCAGGCTGTGGCGCAGGCCCCAGTTCACCAGCCAGGCGGTGGTCATGGCCCCCAGCACAAACGCCAGCAGCGAGCCTACGCCAGCGGCCGCCAGCGTCCAGTGGCCCAGCACCATCTGATCGGCCACGGCCGACACCACCCCCGTCATGTGCGAGGTGTACTGTCCCACCGCGAGAAATCCCCCGGCGTTGGTGGCGCCGGCCACGAAGGCCAGCGTCAGCCCCAGCCGTACGTTGGCCTGGTGCGTGCGCTGCACGTCCACCCAGCCACGCAGATGCGGGTGCATGCGGCGGCGGTGCTCAGTGGATGCGCATGCCAGGCTGGGCGCCGGGCCAGGGGTGCAGCACGTAAATGCCGGGCTGGGCGTTTTCGTCGGCATGGCTGGCGGCCAGCACCATGCCTTCGCTCACGCCGAACTTCATCTTGCGCGGCGCCAGGTTGGCCACCACCACCGTGAGTTGGCCCACCAGGTCTTCGGGCTTGTACATGCTGGCGATGCCGCTGAACACGTTGCGGGTGCGGCCTTCGCCCACGTCCAGCGTCAGGCGCAGCAGCTTGGTGGAGCCTTCCACCGGCTCGCAGGCCTCGATGCGGGCGATGCGCAGGTCCACCTTGGCAAAGTCGTCGATGGAAATGGTGGGGGCGATCTCCTCGCCACCGGGCACCACCTTCTCCGGCGCTGGCGCGGCGGGCGGCTCGAACAGGGCTTCCAGCAGCTTGATGTCCACCCGCTGCATCAGGTGCTGGTAGGCGCCGATGGCGTGGCCCGCGCCCAGGGGGGTGGCCGCGTTGGCGTAGCTGAGCGGTGCGCACTGCAGGAAGGCCTCCACCTGGGCGGCCAGTGCCGGCAGCACCGGCTTGAGCAGGGCGGTCAGCACACGGAAGCACTCGATGCAGGTGGTGCAGACGTCGTGCAGGCGGGCATCCATGCCTTCCTGCTTGGCCAGCTCCCACGGCTTGTTCTGGTCCACGTATTCGTTCACGCGGTCGGCCAGCGCCATGGTTTCGCGCACCGCCTTGCCGTATTCGCGTTCGGCCAGCAGTTCGGCAATGCCCGGCACGGCCTGCTGCAGCCCGTCGAGCAGGGTCTCGCCATCGGCCGAAATGGTGCCCAGCTGGCCGCCGAAACGCTTGGCAATGAAGCCCGCCGCCCGGCTGGCGATGTTGATGTACTTGCCCACCAAGTCGCTGTTGACGCGGGCCACGAAGTCGTCGGGGTTGAAGTCCACGTCTTCCACGCGGCTGTTGAGCTTGGCGGCCAGGTAGTAGCGCAGCCATTCGGGGTTCATACCCAGCCCCAGGTACTTCAGCGGGTCCAGGCCGGTGCCGCGGCTCTTGCTCATCTTCTCGCCGCCGTTGACGGTGATGAAGCCGTGCACGTTGACCTGCGTGGGCGTCTTGCGGCCGCTGAAGTGCAGCATGGCGGGCCAGAACAGGGTGTGGAAGTAGGTGATGTCCTTGCCGATGAAGTGCACCTGCTCCACCGCCGGGTCGGCCACGAATTCGTCGTAGCTCTGAGCAGTGCGCGAAGCCTCGTGCCAGTGGTTGGCGGCCTGGCCCTTGGCGAAGTGGTTCTTCAGGCTGGCTAGGTAGCCGATGGGGGCGTCCAGCCAGACGTAGAAGTACTTGCCCGGCGCGTCGGGGATCTCGATGCCGAAGTAGGGCGCATCGCGGGAAATGTCCCAGTCGCCCAGCCCGCCCTGGCCGTGCTCGTCCTTGGCGAACCATTCCTTGATCTTGTTGAGCACCTCGGGCTGCAGTCGGCCGGGCTCGGCGGTCCAGTTTTCCAGGAACTCGATGCAGCGCGGGTCGGACAGCTTGAAGAAATAGTGCTCGGACGTGCGCAGCACCGGCGTGGCGCCGGACAGCGCGGAGTAGGGGTTCTTCAGCTCGGTGGGGGCGTACACCGCGCCGCAGCTTTCGCAGGAGTCACCGTACTGGTCCTTGGCGCCGCACTTGGGGCATTCGCCCTTGATGAAGCGGTCGGGCAGGAACATGCTCTTCTCGGGATCGAAGAACTGTTCGATGGTCTTGGTGCTGATAAGGCCGTTGGCCTTGAGGTCGAGGTAGATGCGCTGGGCCAGTTCGTGGTTCTCGGGGCCGTCGGTGCTGTGCCAGTTGTCGAACTTCACGTGGAAGCCTTCGAGGTACTGGGCACGCCCGGCGGCAATGTCGGCCACGAACTGCTGCGACGTTTTGCCGGCCTTTTCGGCAGCGATCATGATGGGTGCGCCATGGGCGTCGTCGGCGCCCACGAAGTGCACCTCATGGCCGTGCATGCGCTGCATCCGCACCCAGATGTCGGCCTGGATGTACTCCATGATGTGGCCGATGTGGAAGTTGCCGTTGGCGTAGGGCAGGGCGGTGGTGACGAAAAATCGGCGGGGGGCAGGGCGCGCGGTCATGAGG
>JAUWAE010000105.1 GCA_030602185.1 Comamonadaceae bacterium | reverse complement strand
ATCGCCGACTTCACCGTCACCGAGCAGATGCTCAAGCAGTTCATCAAGATGGTGCACCCGCGCTCCATGCTCAAGCCGAGCCCGCGCATCATCATCTGCGTGCCCTGCGGCTCCACCCAGGTGGAACGCCGCGCCATCCGCGAAAGCGCGCTGGGCGCCGGTGCGGCCGAGGTCTACCTGATCGAGGAACCCATGGCCGCGGCCATCGGCGCCGGCCTGCCGGTGTCCGAGGCCTCCGGCTCCATGGTGGTGGACATCGGCGGCGGCACCACCGAAGTGGGCGTCATTTCCCTGGGGGGCATGGTCTACAAGGGCAGCGTGCGCGTGGGCGGCGACAAGTTCGACGAGGCCATCATCAACTACATCCGCCGCAACTACGGCATGCTGATCGGTGAGCCCACCGCCGAAGCGATCAAAAAGAGCATTGGCAGCGCCTTCCCGGGCTCCGAAGTCAAGGAAATGGAAGTCAAGGGCCGCAACCTGAGCGAAGGTGTGCCGCGCAGCTTCACCATCAGCTCCAACGAGGTGCTGGAAGCCCTGACCGACCCGATCAACCAGATCGTCAGCGCCGTGAAGACCGCGCTGGAGCAGACGCCGCCCGAGCTGGGTGCCGACATCGCCGAACGCGGCATGATGCTGACCGGTGGCGGCGCGCTGCTGCGCGACCTGGACCGTCTGCTGGCCGAAGAAACCGGTCTGCCGGTGCTGGTGGCCGAAGAACCGCTGCTGTGCGTGGTCAAAGGTTGCGGCATGGCGCTGGAGCGCATGGACCGGCTGGGCGGCAGCATTTTCACCAACGAGTAACGGCGCCACACACCGGCCATGCCGCTGGGGACCGTTGACCGCACGCCGCCACCCTTTTTCAAGCAGGGGCCGTCGGCCCTGTCCAAGCTGTTGGTGCTGAGTGCGCTGGCGGTGCTGCTGATGGTGGTGGACGCCCGCCGGCAGTGGGCGGCGCCGTTGCGCACGTCGATCGCGGTGGTGCTGTACCCGGTGCAATGGCTGGCGTTACAGCCCGGTCACGCGGTAGCATGGACCGGCCAGTACCTCGGTAGCCTGACCCGGGCGCAGGCCGAGGCCGCCGAGGCCCGCAGCGAACTGGTGCGGCAGGCCCAGCGCGCCGGGCTGGTGGAACACCTGGCGCAGGAAAACCGCGAGCTGCGCACCTTGCTGGGCATGCGGGAGCGGCTCACCGGCCACGCGCGCGGTGCCGAGATCCTGTACGAGACACCCGACCCTTACTCCCGCAAGGTGGTGATCGACCAGGGCCAGTCGCACGGCATACAGCCCGGCTCGCCGGTGATGGACGGCTACGGCGTGATGGGCCAGGTCACCCGCGTCTACCCTGCCACGGCCGAAGTGACCCTGCTGACCGACCGCCACCAGGCCATTCCCGTCATCAACACCCGCACCGGCCAGCGCAGCCTGGCCTACGGGGTGTCGGGCTCGGCCGAAGGGCGGCTGGAGCTGCGGTTCGAATCGGTCAACACCGAAGCTGAACCGGGGGACATCCTCACCACCAGCGGGGTGGATGGCATTTACCCGCCCGGCCTGCCGGTGGCGCGGGTGCTGACGGTGTCGGCCATCGACGGATCGGGCTTCTCGCGCATCGAATGTGCGCCGCTGGCGCGGATGCACAACACCCTGCACGTGCTGGTGATCGACCCGGTCACCGACGGCCGCCGCCCGGGCCTGGAGCGCCAGCCATGATCATGCGACCCGGCCAGGCCTTGCTGCTGCCCGCGAACCCGTGGTTCATCTGGGGCACGCTGCTGGCTGCGCTGGTGTTGGGCATGGTGACCCACATCGGGCTGGGTGGCCAGGCCGGCTGGACGCCCGACCTGCTCGCGCTAGCGCTGGTGTTCTGGACCGTGCACCAGCCGCTGCGGGTGGGCGTAGGTGCTGCCTTCGCGATGGGCCTGCTGGTGGACGTGCACCACGGCGCCCTGCTCGGCCAGCACGCCCTGGCCTACGCCGTGCTGGGCTACCTGGCCATCTTCATCCACCGGCGGCTGCTGTGGTTCGACCTGCCACGGCAGGCGCTGCACGTGCTGCCACTGTTCGTGGTGGCGCACGCGCTGCAGTGGCTCACCCGCGGGCTGGCCGGGCACGGTTGGCCCGGCTGGGACGTGACGCTGGCACCGCTGCTCGAAGCGCTGCTGTGGCCGGTGGCCACCTGGCTGCTGCTGGCACCGCAACGGCGCGCCCACGATCCCGATGAAACCCGCCCACTCTGAGGCCGCGGCATGACGGAGTTCAAGGACGTCCAGCGGCAGCTGAGCCTGTTCCGCACCCGTGCGCTGGTGGCCTTGGGCCTGGTGGTGGTGGCGCTGGGGCTGATCGCCCTGCGCAGCTTCTACCTGCAGGTGCCGCGGTACGACGACCTGTCGTCCCGGGCCGAAAACAACCGCACGGCGGTGCTGCCCATCGTGCCGCAGCGCGGCCGCATCCTGGACCGCCACGGCGTGGTGCTGGCCGACAACCTGGCCACTTTCTCGCTCGAGATCGTGCCGGCCCACACGCCCGACCTCGACGCCACGATCGAAGCCCTGGGTGAAATCATCGAGATCCAGCCGCGCGACATCCGGCGTTTCCGGCGCCTCATGGCCGAGAGCCGCCGCTTCGACTCGCTGCCACTGCGCAACCGCCTGAGCGACGAGGAGATGTCGCGCGTGGCGGCCCAGCTCTACCGCCTACCGGGTGTCGAGATCCAGGCGCGGCGCCTGCGCCAGTACCCGCTGGGCGAGACCGCCTCGCACATCATCGGTTACATCGGGCGCATCAACCAGCGCGAGAAGGAAATGATGGCCGACTGGCCCGAGGAGCGGCAGGCCAACTACCGCGGCACCGACCACATCGGCAAGCTCGGCATCGAGCAGAGCTACGAAAGCCCGCTGCACGGCACCACCGGCTTCGAGCGCGTGGAAACCTCGGCCACCGGCCTGGTGGTGCGCCAGCTCGACGTGACCGCTCCACTGCCGGGCGACACGGTGGCGCTGACGGTGGACATCAAGCTGCAGCACCTGATCGAACGGCTGTTCGGTCAGCGCCGCGGGGCGCTGGTGGCGATCGACCCGCGCAACGGCGAGGTGCTGGCTTTCGTCAGCATGCCGACCTTCGACCCGAACCTGTTCGTCGAAGGCATTGACGTGGACAGCTGGCGGGGGCTGAACGAGTCGCTGGACCTCCCCCTGCTCAACCGCGCCCTGCGCGGCACCTACCCGCCGGGCTCCACCTACAAGCCCTTCATGGCGCTGGCGGCGCTGGAAACCGGCACGCGCAAGGCCAGCACCGTGGTCAACGACCCGGGCTACTGGGTGTTTGGCAACCACCGCTTCCGCAGCCACGGCGAAAAGAACCTGGGCGGGGTGGACCTGCGCCGCAGCATCATCCATTCCAGCAACGTGTATTACTACACGCTGGCCAATGAAATGGGGGTGGACGCCATCCACGATTTCATGAAGCCGCTGGGCTTCGGTCAGCTCACCGGCATCGACCTCAACGGCGAAGCCCGTGGCGTGCTGCCCAGCCAGGCCTGGAAGCGCACCACCTACCGCCGACCCGAGCAGCAGCGCTGGTACGCGGGCGAGACCATTTCACTGGGCATCGGCCAGGGCTACAACCACTTCACCATGCTGCAGCTGGCCTCGGCCATGGCCACGCTGGCCAACCAGGGCGTCCAGCACGCCCCGCACCTGGCCCGTGCCACGCAAACCGTGGGCAGCCCCGGACTGACCCTGTTGCCACGCCCCGAACCGGTGCGGCTGGGCTACCGGCCCGAGCACGTACAGGCCGTGCTCAGCGCGATGGAAGCCGTGACGCAGGAGGGCACCTCGACCCGGGTGTTTGCCGGGGCCGGCTACCGCAGCGGCGGCAAGACCGGTACCGCCCAGGCGGTGACCATCGGCCAGCGCGAGCGCTACGACGCGCGCCGACTGGCCGAACACCAGCGCGACCATTCGCTGTACGTGGCCTTTGCCCCCATGGAAGAACCCCGGGTGGCGCTGGCGGTGGTGGTGGAGAACGCCGGGTTTGGTGCCGCGCATGCGGCCCCGATCGCGCGACGGGTGTTCGACTACCTGCTGCTGGGCCAGTACCCCAGCGAAGAAGACATCCGCGCCACCCAGCAGGGCCTGAGCGCCGCCCCGATCGGCCAGCCACGCGCGGTGGCCGACGTGGTGTGGCCACCTCCAGCGCCTTGATCCGTCAGCGCATCGGCGCGTAGGCGTCCCAGCCGGTTTTGAGGATGAGCGCTGTCACCACCAGCAGGAACACCCCTCGCACGAAACCGGCGCCATGGCGCAGCGCCAGCCGGGTGCCCAGGGTGCTGCCCGCCACATTGGCCAGCGCCATCACCAGCGCATAGTGCCACCAGACGTGGCCCTTCCAGGCAAACAGCGACAGCGCCGCCAGGTTGGACGTCGTGTTGAGCCATTTGGCCGACGCGCTGGCGTGCAGGAAGTCGTAGCCCAGCCAGCGCACGAACAGGAAGACGAATAAACTGCCTGTGCCGGGGCCGAAGAAGCCGTCGTAGAAGCCGCTGGTCAGCCCCAGCGTGCACGCCGCCAGGGTCTCGGACCGCCCGGCGAAGCGGGGCCGGTGCTCGCGCCCCAGGTCTTTGCGCACCAGGGTATAGACCAGCACCAGCAGCAGCACCCCGGGCAGCACCTTGCGCAGGAACGCGGGCGACACCACCGTCACCAGCCAGGCCCCCGCCATGGCCCCCGCAAAACACACCGCCGCCGCTGGCAGCAGCGAAGCCCAGCGCATCTCGACCCGACGGGCGTACTGCCAGGTGGCCGCTGCCGTGCCCCAGACCGATGCCCCTTTGTTGACCCCGAACAGCGTGGCCGGGTGGGCGCCGGGAAAGGCGGCGAACAGCGCCGGCACCAGGATGAGGCCGCCCCCGCCGACGATCGCGTCGACGAACCCGGCCAGCCCCGCCGCCAGCGTCACAAACCACCATTCCATCATCGGGCCGATTGTGACTGAACGCGACCCCACGCAAAAAAGGCCCGGACGCCTTGGCGTCACGGGCCCGGGAACAGTCTGCTGGACCAATCAGCGGTTGTAAGCCGACTCGCCGTGCGAGGAGATGTCCAGACCTTCGCGCTCGGCTTCTTCGCTCACACGCAGGCCGATGACCATGTCCACGATCTTGTAGGCGATGAAGGCCACCACCGACGACCACACCATGGTGATCACGACGCCTTCGGCCTGCACGTAGAGCTGGTGGGCGATGGAGAAGTCCTCGGCACCGGTACCGCCCAGGCCGGGGGCGGCGAACACGCCGGTCAGCAGCGCGCCGACGATACCGCCCACACCGTGCACGCCGAACACGTCCAGCGAGTCGTCGGCACCCAGCATCTTCTTCAGGCCGCTCACGCCCCAAAGACACAGCAGGCCAGAGATGAAGCCGATCACGATCGCACCCATGGGGCCGACGGAACCGCACGCCGGGGTGATGGCCACCAGGCCGGCCACGGCACCCGAGGCGGCACCCAGCATGGAGGCCTTGCCTTTGTGCAGCGCTTCACCGATGGACCAGGACAGCACGGCAGCCGCGGTGGCAACCAGCGTGTTTATGAAGGCCAGCGTGGCACCGCCGTTGGACTCGAGGTTGGAGCCAGCGTTAAAGCCGAACCAGCCCACCCACAGCAGGGAAGCGCCCACCATGGTCAGCGTCAGGCTGTGCGGGGCCATGGCTTCGCGGCCATAACCGATGCGCTTGCCCACCATGTAGGCACCCACCAGACCGGCCATGGCGGCGTTGATGTGCACCACAGTACCGCCGGCGAAGTCCAGCGCGCCCTTGTCGAGCAGGTAGCCGCCCTCGCCCCACACCATGTGGGCGATCGGCAGGTAGCTGAAGGTGAACCAGATCACGCTGAACAGCAGCACGGCACCGAACTTGATGCGCTCGGCAAAGGAGCCGACGATCAGGGCGCAGGTGATGCCGGCGAACGTGGCCTGGAAGGCGATGAAGATGAACTCGGGGATCATCACGCCGTCGGTGAAGGTGGCGGCCAGCGAGTTCATGGTCACGCCCGACAGGAACACCTTGTCGAGGTTGCCGATGATGAGGCCGGCGCCGCCAAAGGCAAGGCTGTAGCCGTACAGGGCCCACAGCACGCTGATGAGCGAGAACACCACCATCACCTGCATCAGCACCGACAGCATGTTCTTGCTGCGCACCAGGCCACCGTAGAACAGCGCCAGGCCAGGGATGACCATCATGATCACCAGCAGCGTGGACACCATCATCCAGGCCACGTCGCCCTTGTCCACGGTGGGAGCAGGGGCTGCGGCTTCAGCGGCAGCCGGGGCTTCGGCGGCGGGCGCTTCAGCCGCGGGGGCAGCGTCTGCGGGCGCGGCCACCACGGCAGCAGCCGGTTCGGTGGCGGCGGGGGCGGCGGCGTCCTGGGCCATGGCAGACACCGCGCCAAACGTGAGGCCCAACCCCAGGCACAGGCTCAATAGGAACTTTTTCATGTTCGTTGCTCTTGAAAGGTTGTAGGAAAGTCAGAGGGCCTCGGCGCCGGTCTCGCCGGTGCGGATGCGAATGACCTGCTCCACCGGGAAGACGAAGATCTTGCCGTCGCCGATCTTGCCGGTGCGGGCCGCGCCTTCGATCGCTTCGATCACGCGATCGACCAGTTCGTCGGCCACGGCGGCCTCGATCTTGACCTTGGGCAGGAAGTCGACCACGTATTCCGCGCCACGGTACAGCTCGGTGTGCCCCTTCTGCCGGCCGAAGCCCTTGACCTCGGTGACGGTGATGCCCTGCACGCCCATGAGCGAGAGTGCTTCGCGCACCTCGTCGAGCTTGAAAGGTTTGATGATGGCGGTGACCAGTTTCATGTTCAGCCTTTCCTGACTTCTGTGTTGCTTGAGATCGAAACCGGCAAACGTTCCTGCGGCAGGAGCGTGGCCCGGTCACGCCAAGGAGATAGCATGAAGCGTGCCAGCCGTTGCCAAGGCGCGCCCCGGGATTTCGTTACACTTTTGCCAAATGCCCCAAAAGCTTGCACCACCAAGGTGCATTGATAAAGGGTGCGATCGACAGCAGGGAGGAAACCATCATGGGGCTGTGCATGGTGCAGAGCCGCACGCTGGTGGGGCTCGATGCCCCGGCGGTGTGCGTGGAGGTGCATCTGGCCAATGGGTTGCCGAGCTTCACGCTCGTGGGCCTGGCCGACACCGAAGTCAAGGAAGCGCGCGAACGGGTGCGATCGGCGATCCAGAACGCCGGGCTGGAATGGCCGTCGTCGCAGCGCATCACCGTCAACCTGGCGCCGGCCGATCTGCCCAAGGAGTCGGGCCGGTTCGACCTGCCGATTGCCCTGGGCATCCTGGCCGCCAGCGGGCAGATCGACCCGCAACGGCTGGCCGGGCACGAGTTCGCCGGGGAGCTGTCTCTCGGCGGTGAACTGCGCCCGGTGCGTGGCGCCCTGCCCATGGCCCTGGGCCTGCGCCGCTCCCGGGATGGCGCCGCCGCACTGGTGCTGCCCCCACAAAGCGCCGAGGAAGCGGCCCTGGTGCCGGGCGTGGCGGTGTACCGGGCCCGGCACCTGCTCGACGTTATGCCCCACTTTGGTGCAAACCTGGAGACGCCGCCCGATCCAGACGGCTGGAGCCGGGTCATGGCCAGCCAGCCCGACGCCCAGACGCTGGGCCCCGACCTGGCCGATGTGCGCGGGCAGGCCGCGGCCCGCCGGGCGCTGGAACTGGCCGCCGCGGGTGGCCACAGCCTGCTGATGAGCGGCCCACCAGGCGCTGGCAAATCGATGCTGGCGCAACGCTTGGCTGGGCTGCTGCCCGAACTGGACGAGGACGCCGCGCTGGAGTCCGCCGCCGTGGCCTCGCTGGCCGGGCGCTTCCACCTGGGGCGCTGGGGCCAGCGCCCCACTTGCGCGCCGCACCATACCGCCAGTGCCGTGGCCCTGGTGGGCGGCGGCTCGCCCCCGCGCCCGGGTGAGATTTCGCTCGCCCACCACGGGGTGCTGTTCCTGGACGAAATGCCCGAATTCCCGCGGGCAGCACTCGAAGCCCTGCGCGAGCCGCTGGAAACCGGCCAGATCCGCATCTCGCGGGCGGCCCGCCAGACCGAGTTCCCGGCCCGCTTTCAGCTGGTGGGCGCCATGAACCCCTGCCCCTGCGGCTACCTGGGCGCCAGCCACCGCAGTTGCCGCTGCACGCCCGACCAGGTTGCGCGCTACCGGGCCAAGCTCAGCGGCCCCCTGCTCGACCGCATCGACCTGCATGTCGAAGTCCCGGTGCTGGCCCCCGACGCGCTGCTCACGGCCCCGGCGGGCGAGCCATCGGCCACCGTGCGGGCACGCGTGACGGCCGCACACCGGCGCGCGCTGGCCCGGCAAGGGTGCCCCAACCGGGCGCTGGAAGGGACGGCGCTGCAGCAGGCGGTGTCGCTCAGCCCGGCGGGCCAGGGCTTGCTGACCACGGCCGCCACGCGCCTGGGCTGGTCGGGGCGCGCACTGCACCGCGTGCTTCGGGTCGCCCGCACCATCGCCGACCTGGCCGGAGAGGAACGGGTCGACTCGGCCCACCTGGCAGAGGCGATCCAGTACCGGCCACCCCACAGCTGAGCCGCCTTGCGGGGGCCGGAG
>JAUWAE010000176.1 GCA_030602185.1 Comamonadaceae bacterium | reverse complement strand
CAACAGCAGCATGAGCTGGCTGGGGGTAAGGTGGTGCGGCCGGTCGTCGTTCAGGCAGTCCAGCAGCTTGCGTTGCGCCGCATCGGGCGCCGCATCGGGCCACAGGCGCGGCCCCACTTGCTTGGACCCGCCCAGGGCCTTGACCAGCTCTATGAGCGCTTCGTTCAGAGACTCCACACAACCTCCTTTGCACGCACGTTTCGAACGGCTGCGAATTTTTCGCAACCGTTCGCAATGACCTGAACAGGCCAAAAAAAGAGACTGGAGGCATGAAACACGCCACCGGCCACCGCACAGAAAAACCCACCGACCCGGCCCGCCCGTTGTTTGGCAGGGGGGAAGCCCGTGCGGGCCAGGTCAGCGCGATCGGTCGCGCCGGCGTGGTGGGGAAAAAGGGCGGGCCGGCCCTGCCCTGTACGATGGAAGCTCCTACACAACCACCCAAGAAAGGACCGACCCATGAAAAACTTGCAAGAGGCCACAGAGAACATCTGCAGGCTCAAGGGAAATGCACTGGCGCTGGAAACGCTGCTCATGGCCGTTTGCGAGACGCTTTCTGCCGAGCAAAGGCGCCAGGTTGCCCGGTCCATGGTTCAGCAGGCCGAAGCCGGGCAATCTGTGCTGCTTGCCAGCGCAGTTTCAGAACATCTCGTAGCGGCATACGAAGCCGATGTTCGGAGGCTGTCAGCCAGAGTGCAGGCATAGCCACTTTACGTGCGCTGGGACGCCAGATTTCGAGATTAACCACTGCAAACCCCCTGCCCTGCGGGCTGTTGATCGGCCAGCTCGGGCCGGTACGATGCGGGGATGAGCGAGAACATCCCTACACTGACGACAGAACAAGCCGTCAACGCCTTGTTCACCATGATTGCCCGCCTTTCTGCGTTGCTGATGTGGGCACTGATCTGGTGCGCTCACCTGACCTTTGCACTGGCGCTTCTTCTGGGCCTGTGGGCTGCTGGACTGACACCAGCGGATGTGAAAGCGGCTGGCCACGCATTGCTTCAGACATGGCCTTTTGCAACCGCAGCCGCTGCAGGGGCGTCAGTTTTCGGACTGCTGAGGTGGTACGGCTGGCTGGTTCGCTGGGTACACCAAGCCCCAGCGACCAAAGGATGGCTTTTCGGATACCTGACCAAAGGGCTTTAAGCACAGGCCGCTCCCTGCCCTTCGGGCTGTTGTCCGGCCAGTTCGGGCCAGATGTCGCGCCAGTCTTCGGGGCGCAGGTCGCGGCGGGTGACGGCACCGGCAGTGAGCTGCTCTATGCGCACGCATTGCTTGGGCGGCACGGGGCGGCGGTTCTGCGCACCCATAGGACGAACCCACTGGTTGACCGTGACCGGCGTGACCCCAAGCGCCTTGGACAGCGCCAACTGGCTGCCGACAAGCTGCACTGCCCGCTGTATGGCTGACTGCTCTTCCATGTTCATGGCCGCCAATGGTAAAGCATAACTTTACCAATGACAAGCATTGCCCAAACTCAAATGCTTTACGAAACTAAAGCATTGCTATCTAACCGACCAAATATGAACACCGCACAGGCCATGGCTGCGAAGCTGGATGAAGCCATAAAGGCAAGCGGCGTTAAAAGCATTGACATAGCCGAAGCTTGCGGTGTGTCAAAGCAAGCGGTTCAGGGCTGGAAAAAAACAGGCAGGATTGACAAAAAACATCTTCCAAAGCTAGCGAAAGTCACGCGGTTGCCATTGGAGTGGTGGCTCGGCGAGGCCTCCACGGACTCGCCCGACGAGATTCCGGGGTATGCCAAGACATCCCTGGCCCGGCTGACCGACATTGGCCGGCAGCTGACCGAAAAGGATTGGGCCTTGCTGGTGGCCACCGCCAACCACCTGGCCGCCCAGAACCAAACCGACGCAACGCGAACACCTGCTTCCGGAATCGCCGAACAGGTGCTGGCTCGCCAACTCAGCACCGAGACATCTGAACTCATCACCCACAAGAACACAGGGAGACAACCGAGTTGAGCGCAAGCCTCGCCACGGCATCACTGCCCGGCATTTACCCACTGATTAGCCATAGAGACCCTCTGCAAAAACGAACCGGCCTGGATAACCTGGGCATGGGCTACACGGAGCACGGCGAGCAGTTCATGCTCAAACCGGGCGGCCGCCTGGGCACGGCCGAGTTCGTTGGCGCCAGAGTGGCCGACGCCTGCGGGATACCAGCCTGCCAACCTACTGTCGTAACCATCGAGACACTGACCGGTCAGGAGCAGGTGTTCGGTTCACGCATCGAGTCGGGCGTGCAAAAGTTCGACCAGTCCAGCCCTGCGCAATGGCAGGCGGTGCTCAAAAACTGCCACAACGTCAGTGCGTTTTCTGCACTGCTGGCCGTGGACCTTGTGTTGGGCAACGACGACAGACACTGGAACAATTGGCTGGTTCAAGCGCTGCCTGATGCCTCAGGCATGGTCAGCTACCGGCTGCGCGCCATGGATTTCTCGCGCAGCTGGCCCGTTCGCCACCCTGCCCAACACCCCCAGCAACACGCCTCCTACAACACGTGGAGGGCAACCCGGGACTGGCCAATTTTGGGGGCATATTTTGACGAAAAGGTGTTTTTCGCCACCTGTGCAAAAATATCGGCCCTCCCGGCCAAGTGGCTGCGGCGCTCAGTACTGGCTGAGTTGACCGGGGTATTCTTGACAGATGCCGAAGCGGATTCATACTGTCTTTGGTGGGAACACCACCTGCAGGCGCAGGTGATAGAGACGATTCACTCGCTCGAACACGGAGTTAGGCCATGAGCGCGACTTACCATTACGTCGTTCTGCGCCTCGCCCCCGATCAAACGCGGGGTGAGGTCATCAACGTAGGCATTGCACTGTTTTCCAAAGATGAAGGCGCACGTGTGCTGACCATGGCCACGTTGAACAAGCTGCGCGCCATCGACGCCAGCTGGGACAGCCAGCGCCTGACCGCCTGGGCACAAGGTGTGCGCATGGTGCTGGATAACGAGCGCGGCATTGCCGCCCAAACCCAGGCTCTGGCCCGCTTTGGCTTTTGTGAGCCCGATGCCATCGGCATGTTCACGGCCGATACGCCCGACGATGTTGCAAAACGGCTGCAGACCATCAAGGCCACTTATGTGGCCAACAAAGCCAACGAAGACCGCCCCAAGCGCGAGAAACGCACCAGACTGCAAACGGCCCTGCGCGATCAATTCAAGAAAATGCACGTCCTGGGCAACGATACGGAAGACCTGGCCAAACACCTGGTGGTGGCCAACGTTCCCGTGCCTTCGCACAGCGAACTCAAGACTGATTTTGTCTACAAAAATGGCGTGTACCGCATCACCCAGACCATCGACTACCACGTGGCGCCCGACTCGGTCCACAACAAGCTGGCCGAGGCCTGCGTGAAGAGCACCGCTGCCGAGCTGGCCATGAAGGCTTACGGCCCCGAAACCCAGCGCCTGGCGGTGCTGGACATACCGCAGGGCATGGAAGATGCCACCGATGCCCATGTGGACCTGCTACTGGCCCAGGGTTTTGAGGTGTTCCACTTCGGCGACAACACGAGCATGGCCGAATACCTGAAACGGGCCACACCAGTCGCCGCCATCAACTAGCTTGCCCATAGCCCCTAGGGAACCCGCTTTGGCGGGTTTTTTTACGTCTAAATTTATTGCTTTACTTTGGTAAAGCATTGGTTTACCATTCACCCCGCGCCCCACCCACCGGGGCGGTGGAGTGGATCACATGCAAACCCAAACCGGCACCCGCAGCCGTCCAATGCGGAAACCCCAGCCCCCGGCCAGCGACGTGCTGCTGAAGGTGGGCACGCAACACCCGAAGTTCTGGTTCTTGGCGTGGTTGGCCGACACGCAGAAGTACGCCGCCATCAAGCGCATGCTGATGCGCGCCGTGGGTGCGAAGCGGCAGGATGAGCTGACCCAAACCGCGCTGTTTTCGGCGTGCGGCCATTTCGAGCGAGAGGCGCGCAGCATGGTGGACCACTGCCACCGCCACGGCTTGCTGCCGCTGTGCTGGGAAGGCACCCGGGCGATGGATGACGTGGGGGTAGCGGCATGAGGGCCACCCACGAACTTTCCAGCTCGCTCTACCGCCTGGCCAGCGAAATGCGGCGCGAAGAAGGCTGCACCACCATGAACCCGGCCATCGTAGAGGCCGCAGCCCTTCGCCTGGACGAGCAGACGGTGGAGATCAACGAACTGAAGCGCCGGTCACGGAAGAAGCACTTTGTAAGCGGCCAGTTTCTTGAGCCGTTTGGCGTAAGCCTTCCAGTGCGCATCCCGGCCGGTGGGTACACAACTGTCGTTGTAGAGGTATATGCACTCGGGCGAGGTGTCACCATCGAACGAGAGCGCGGCGACCTGGCGGGGCGAGAGGGCACGCTTGAACTTGAAGCGGGTGGGCAGTTCTTGTCCTTCAACCGCCTTGTCTGCGAACAGTCCGAGCGGCGTGTACTTTCGGTTGAGTACTTCGTAACTGCCATCCGGCAAGCGCTGGATGCAGTAGGGGAGGAAGAACATCCTGAACTGGAACGAATCGCTGCTGCGCATTTTGCTGGTACTCCCTCAAAAACCGCCATTTTGCAGCTTCCACCCGCCACCGGCAAAACCACCGTGGCACAGCAACTGGCCCAATGGCTGGGCTGCATCCACGTGCTGGATGAATGGTGCCCAGACTACCCGCTTGTGGAAGGCGCCCTGCACCTGACCAACGTGGAGATGGCAGCATGAACCACCTCCAGAACTGGTCCCTCGCTGCCGCGTTTGCGGCCTTCCTGCTAGTCACGTCTGCCCTCCTGGACGGCCCCGACGACCTGCAGGCCGAGGCCGACAGCGCGGCAGCGCTGGCCGATGCCCGCGAGCAGGCGCTGCGTGAACACGTGGCCCGCCAGCGGTGTGCAGACATGCACGGCCCCGACGCCGCGCACCTGTGGGACACCGCCGGCAGCATGCACTGCCTGCGGCCCAAGGCGCCCCTGGTGACCGCAGGGCTGTGAGCCATGAACGCACCGCTCACCACCGAACAGCTGCAAGCCGCCTTCGAGGCCTTTGCCTGGGTGGGCTGGACGTTCGAGGCCGCCCTGGCTGACCCGTTGCGGG
>JAUWAE010000140.1 GCA_030602185.1 Comamonadaceae bacterium | reverse complement strand
GTCGATGAGCGCCTGGAGTTGCTGGCGTTCTTCGGTGGTGCAGTGGATGGTCTCGCGCAGGCCGTCCGGGTCCCACACGTCCAGGTCGTCGAAGGTGATGTTGAAGTCGCCCACCAGTGCCAGGCGCGGATGGCGGGCAAGTTCGCTCGCCAGCCAGTCGCGCAGGGCGTTCAGCCAGCGCATCTTGTAGGCAAACTTGTCGCTGCCCGGTGCCTGTCCGTTGGGAAAATAGGCGCCGATCACCCGCAGTGCCCCATCCCCCTCGCCGTAGGTGGCGGCAATCACCCGCGACTGGTCGTCGTCCAAGCCGGGGATGTTCTTCACCACATCGGTGGGGGCCAGCCGCGACAGCAGCGCCACACCGTTGTAGGTTTTCTGGCCGAACCACACGGCGGCATAACCCGCTTCCGCCAGTGCCGCTGCCGGGAACTTGTCGTCGGTCAGCTTGAGTTCCTGCAGCGCCAGCACGTCTACCGGTTGGTCGGCGGCCGCCTGCGCGGCGAGCCAATCGAGCACCTGCGGCAGGCGCACGCCCAGGGAGTTGACGTTCCAGGTGGCGAGGCGGAAGGGGGAGGGGGAGGGGGAGGGCTCAGCCAACGTCAAACCACCTGCCCCAGCTTGAAGATCGGCAGGTACATCGACACCACGATGCCACCGATGACCGTGCCCAGGATCACGATGATGATCGGCTCCATCAGGCTCGACAGGCCAGCCACCATGTCATCCACTTCCTGCTCGTAGAAGTCCGCCGCCTTGCCCAGCATGTGGTCGATCGAGCCCGATTCTTCGCCAATCGCGCACATCTGCAGCACCATCGACGGGAAAATCTGCGCATTCGTCATCGCCATCGTCAAGCTGGTGCCGGTGGAAACCTCCTGCTGGATCTTCTTGGTGGCGTCTGAGTACAGGGTGTTGCCCGACGCGCCGCCCACCGAGTCCAGGGCCTCCACCAGCGGCACACCGGCCGCGAACATGGTCGAGAGGGTCCGCGTCCAGCGGGCCACGGTGGACTTTTCCACCAACTGCCCAAACACCGGTACCCGCAGCAGCAGCCGGTCCATGACGCGCTGCACCTTTTCGTTGCGTTTCCAGGCCTGCAGGAAAAAGTAAACGCCACCGCCCAGGCCGCCAAAAATCAGCCACCAGTATTCGACGAAGAACTCGCTCATCGCGATCACCGCCAGCGTGGGGGCTGGCAGGTCGGCGCCGAAGGACGAGAACACCTCCTTGAACGCCGGGATCACGAAGATCATGATCACGGCCACCACCACAAAGGCCACCACGATCACCGCGGTGGGGTACATCAGGGCCGAGCGCACCTTGCTCTTGATGGCTTCGGTCTTTTCCATGTAGACGGCCAGGCGGTCCAGCAGGTCTTCCAGAATACCGGCCGCCTCGCCCGCTTCCACCAGGTTGCAGTAGAGGGCGTTGAAGTAGGCGGGGTGCTTGCGGAAGGCGGCGCTGAGCGAAGTGCCGGTCTCCACGTCGGTGCGGATGTCGTTGAGCAGCTTGGCCACGCTGGCATTCGGGTTGCCACGGCCGACGATGTCGAACGCCTGCAACAGTGGCACACCGGCCTTCATCATCGTGGCCAGCTGGCGGGTGAAGATCGCAATGTCTTTGGGCTTGATGCGCTTGGCCGAGGCCATCTTGCGCCTTTTGATCTTCTGCGCCACGATGCCCTGGCGGCGCAGCGATGCCTGCACCTGGTTCTCGCCGACAGCGCGCAATTCACCGCGCACGGTTTTCCCGTTGCGGTCCTTGCCCTCCCACTCGAACACGTAGTCCTTGACGCTCTTGCTAGCCGTGGCCATGTTTTCCCCGCGGTGTCTGTGTATTGGCAGGAGGCGCGCCATCCTTATTCATTGGTGCAACCCAGCACTTCCTCCAGTGATGTGATGCCCAGTTTAACCTTATGCAGCCCCGATTCGCGCAAACTGCGCACACCTTCGGCGCGGGCCTGGTTGGCGATTTCCAACGCGCTGCCGCCGCGCAGGATGATCTGCTGCATCGCTTCGGTGATGGGCATGACCTGGTAGATGCCCACTCGGCCTTTGTAGCCGTTGTTGCAGGCGCTGCAGCCCACGGGTTTGTACGGCTTCCAGCTGCCGTCGATCTCTTCGGGCTTGAAGCCGGCGTCGAGCAGGGCACTGCCGGGCAGGTCGTCGTGCGGCACCTTGCATTGCTTGCACAACCGGCGGGCCAGCCGCTGCGCCGTGATCAGGTTCACGCTCGAGGCGATGTTGAACGGCGCGATGCCCATGTTCAGCATCCGCGTCAGCGTCGAGGGGGCGTCGTTGGTGTGCAGGGTCGACAGCACCAGGTGCCCGGTCTGCGCCGCCTTGATGGCGATGTCGGCCGTCTCCAGGTCGCGGATCTCACCCACCATGATGATGTCCGGGTCCTGGCGCAGAAACGCCTTCAACGCCGAGGCAAAGGTCAGTCCTGCCTTTTCGTTGACGTTGACCTGGTTCACCCCCGGCAGGTTGATTTCCGACGGGTCTTCGGCGGTGGAAATGTTCACGCCCGGCTGGTTGAGGATGTTCAGGCAGGTGTAGAGCGACACCGTCTTGCCCGAGCCAGTGGGTCCCGTCACCAGCACCATGCCATAGGGGCGGTGGATCGCTTCCAGCAGCTTGGACTTTTCGTCCGGCTCGTAGCCCAGGGCGTCGATCCCCATCTGCGCGCTGCTCGGGTCCAGGATGCGGATCACGATCTTCTCGCCAAACAGCGTTGGCAGGGTGCTGATGCGGAAGTCGATCACCTTGTCGGGCCCGACCTTGAGCTTCATGCGCCCGTCTTGTGGGATGCGTTTTTCGGAGATGTCGAGTTTTGAGATGACTTTGATGCGTGAAGCCAGCTTTTCCTTGATCGCAATCGGCGGAGACGCGATTTCGCGCAGCTCGCCGTCGATCCGGAATCGCACCCGGTAATGGTGCTCGTAGGGTTCGAAATGCAGGTCAGAGGCCCGCATCGTGTAGGCATCGAGCAGCATCTTCTGCAAAAAACGCACGATGGGAGCGTCTTCTACCTCCTGTGCCACCTTGTCGGTGGGCTCGGCCGACGACATTTCGACGCTGCCTTCGTCGAACTCGAACTCCCCGCCCACGATGTGGTCGATGGCCTCGCTGGCGGTGGCGTTCAGGGTCTCCACCAGTTTGCTGAGCTTGTCGACCTCGGCAATCACCCAGTCCACGCCCAGTTGGGTCGCAAACTTGATCTTCTCGGCCGCCTGGTGGTCCGACGGGTCGGCCGTGGCGACGGTGATGCGGTTGCTGCGGCGGCTCAGCACCACCAGCCGGTACTGGTGGCAGGTCTTGGCGTCCAGCACGCCCTTGGGCAGGCGATGCAGGTCCACAGCGTCCAGGTCCACCAGTGGGGCGGCGAAGGCGGCCGACATGGTGTGCGCCAGGTCGCGCGCCGACACCGCGCCGCTGCCAATCAACTCCTGGATGAAACTGGTTTTCTTTGCCTGGGCTTTGGCGTACAGTTCTTCTGCCAGCGGCTGGGCCAGCGTGCCAGACGCAACCAGTGCCCGCGCCAGCCCGGGCAAGGCCATGGTGGAGACGCCCTGTTGTTCCTCAACCATCGGTGTTCAAGCCCTTCCGACACGCCCTGCACGGGCCGCTTCTAGCACAGAAAAGCCCAGCGCGACGCGCGAGACTTCGTGTATATTCCGTCCCAAATCCGCGCGATTGCGGAAAGTTTGATGCATTTTAGATGCATATTCTGGAGAAAACATGGATTTGCGCAAGCTCAAGACCCTGATCGACCTCGTCTCCGAGTCGAATGTATCCGAACTCGAAATCACCGAGGCAGAGGGCAAGGTCCGTATCGTCAAGAGCGCTCCTGTGGTGGCTGCAGCACCCGTCACCATGGTCGCGGCCGCCCCGGCCGTGACCGTTGCTGCACCAGCCACCGCTGCCGCGGCACCCGCAGCGGCGCCAGTCGCCGCCCCCGAGCCCACCGGCCACATCGTCAAGTCGCCCATGGTGGGCACTTTCTACCGGGCCTCCAGCCCGGGCGCCAAGGCGTTCGTCGAGGTCGGCCAGGCCGTGAAAGAGGGTGAAACCATCTGCATCGTCGAAGCCATGAAGATCCTCAATGAGATCGAGGCCGACAAATCCGGCACCGTGACCCAGATTCTGGTCGAAAACGGTCAGGCCGTCGAATACGGTCAACCGCTGTTCGTGATCGAATAAGGGGCGCTGCGCTCATGTTCAAGAAAATTTTGATCGCCAACCGCGGCGAGATCGCCTTGCGCGTGCAACGCGCCTGCCGGGAAATGGGCATCAAGGCGGTCATGGTCTATTCCGAAGCCGACCGCGAGGCCAAGTACGTCAAGCTTGCCGACGAAGCGGTGTGCATCGGCCCGGCGCCGTCGGGCCAGAGCTACCTCAGCATGCCGGCCATCATCTCGGCCGCCGAGGTGACCGACGCCGAGGCCATCCACCCTGGCTATGGCTTCCTGAGCGAAAACGCCGACTTCGCCGAGCGGGTGGAAAAAAGCGGCTTCGTCTTCATCGGTCCCACCCCCGAGTCGATCCGCATCATGGGCGACAAGGTGTCGGCCAAGCAGGCCATGATCCGCGCTGGCGTGCCCTGCGTGCCCGGCTCCGAAGGCGCGCTGCCCGACGATCCCGTCGTCATCAAGCGCACGGCCAAGGCCATTGGCTACCCGGTCATCATCAAGGCCGCAGGTGGTGGCGGTGGCCGTGGCATGCGCGTGGTGCACACCGAAGCGGCGCTGCTGCACGCGGTGCAGACCACCAAGGCAGAAGCGGGTGCCGCCTTTGGCAACCCCGAGGTGTACATGGAGAAGTTTCTCCAGAACCCGCGCCACATCGAAATCCAGGTGCTGGCCGACACGCACCGCAACGCGGTCTACCTGCACGAGCGCGACTGCTCCATGCAGCGCCGCCACCAGAAGGTGATCGAAGAGGCGCCCGCGCCTGGCATTCCCCGCCGCCTGATCGAGAAGATCGGCGAGCGCTGCGCCGCCGCCTGCAAGAAGATCGGCTACCGCGGTGCTGGCACGTTCGAGTTCCTGTACGAAAACGGCGAGTTCTACTTCATTGAAATGAACACCCGCGTGCAGGTGGAGCACCCGGTGACCGAAGCCATCACCGGCATCGACATCGTGCGCACCCAGATCGCGATCGCTGCCGGCGAGAAGCTGCCCTTCACGCAACGCCAGGTGCAACTGCGCGGCCACGCCATCGAATGCCGCATCAACGCCGAAGACCCCTACAAGTTCACCCCGTCGCCCGGCCGCGTCACCACCTGGCACATGCCCGGAGGCCCGGGTGTGCGCGTGGATTCGCACGTTTATGCCAACTACATGGTGCCGCCCAACTACGACTCCATGATCGGCAAGCTGATCGTGCACGGTGACACCCGCGAACAGGCCATGGCGCGGATGCGCACGGCCCTGGCCGAGACGGTGGTTGAGGGCATCAAGACGAACATCCCCCTGCACCGGGAGCTCATGGTCGACGCCAACTTCGAGACCGGCGGTACCAACATCCACTACCTTGAATCGTGGCTGGCCCAACGTGAGCGCTGATACCTCTGTGCCCGCTGCCGCGCAAGGCCGTCTGTTCGAACTGGTGCTGCTGGCGCCCGAAGCGCCGCTGGAAGACCTGAGCGACGCGCTCGAGGCCCTGGAGGCCCTCAGCGTGTCGGTGGAGGACGCCGACGCCCAGACCCCGGCCGAGCAGGCGCTGTTTGGCGAACCCGGCATGCCCGCCCCGAAGGCGGGCTGGCAACGCTCCCGCGTGGTGGCGCTGTTTCCCGGCAAGGCCGAAGCCCGCGAGGCCGCCGACCTGCTGCTGCCCCAGCCGTTCTTTGAGGGCTGCGAGATCGTGGGCATCCGCCCCGTGGCCGACGAGGACTGGGTGCGCCTGACGCAGTCGCAGTTCGCACCGGTCGAGATCACGCCAACCTTCTGGATCGTGCCCAGCTGGCACGAGCCCCCGGCCGCAGCGCAGACCATCATCCGGCTCGACCCCGGGCTGGCGTTCGGTACGGGCACCCACCCCACCACCCGCATGTGCCTGCGCTGGATTGCCCAGCGCTCGCTGGCCGGCCAGCGCGTGCTCGACTACGGTTGCGGCTCGGGCATCCTGGCCATCGGAGCGGCCAAGTTCGGCGCATCCGACCTGGTGGCCGTGGACATCGACCCCGCTGCCGTGGAATCCACCCGCATCAACGCGGCCAACAACCATGTGGCGCTTGACGCGGGCTTGCCCGAGCTGGCACAGGGCGCCTTCGACGTGGTGCTCGCCAACATCCTGGCCACGCCGCTCAAGGTGCTGGCACCGCTACTGTGCGGGCACGTGCGCGGCGGTGGGCACCTGGTGCTGGCGGGCATACTGGAGCGGCAGGTCGACGAGCTGAAGGCCGCTTACGCCCCCTGGCTGG
>JAUWAE010000287.1 GCA_030602185.1 Comamonadaceae bacterium | reverse complement strand
CCGCGATCTGCGGCAGCAGGGGCAACAGGGGTTGCGTGGCCAGCCCCTGGCCGCCCTTGAGGCCAATGGCCAGCAGCAGGAAGATGGACAGCGAGTCGTACAACGCGCTTGGCAGCTTGAGCTCCGAACGCAGCAGCCCGGCGACCAGGCCGAACAAGAAAAAATAGATGACGGGGTCCATGTGGGTGTGTGCGGTGCTTGGGCTTGGTGTTAGCTTAGCAGGCCCGCGGTAAGCCGGCGCCTCCCCTCCTCAAAGCCCAGCCGCAATACGTCAGCTGATCTAGTTCTTTTTAAACCGAAGATTGGTTAAGATTTTTCCTGTTTCGCCTGAGATATGGCCTGCCTTACAGTCACCCATCTGGCGCACGCAGGTGCTTGCTGTTGCATTGCATTGCATTTCACATCGGGTCGAGAGGCCCCGGAGGGACATTCCATGTTGTGGATTCAGGGGTTGTGGTTTGTGGCGGGCTTGACTGCCCTGGTTTTTGGTGCCAACGCGTTGGTGCGTGGGGCTTCCAAGCTCGCGTTGTCGCTGGGTTTGTCGCCGCTGGTGGTCGGACTGACCATTGTGGCGTTCGGCACCAGTGCGCCCGAAATGGCGGTGTCCACCGGTGCGGTGCTTGACGGCCAGACCGACATTGCGGTCGGCAACGTCGTCGGTAGCAACATCTTCAATGTATTGTTCATTCTGGGGGCGAGTGCACTTATCGTGCCCCTTGTGGTGCATGTGCAGTTGATTCGCCAGGAAATCCCGATCATGCTCGGGGCGGCCTTGCTGCTGCTGGTCATGGGCCTGGATGGCAGCATCGCGGCATGGGAGGGCGGGTTCCTGCTTGCTTTGCTGGTGGCTTACACCGTCTTCCTGGTGGTGCAGTCGCGCCGTGCCAGTGCGGCGCAGACGTCGGAGTTCGACGAGGAGCTTCAGCCATCCCGGCAGGGCGCCTGGGACGCCCATTGGGCGGCGCAACTGGCGCTGATCCTTGTGGGCCTTGCGCTGCTAGTCCTCGGGTCCGACTGGCTGGTGTCGTCGTCTGTGGCGTTTGCCAAGGCCTTCGGTGTGAGCGACCTGGTGATCGGCCTGACCATCTTGGCGGCCGGTCCCTCGATGCCTGAAGTGGCCACGTCGCTGACCGCTGCGATCAAAGGTGAGCGTGACATAGCGGTGGGTAACGTGGTGGGCAGCAACACGTTCAATATTCTGGGGTGTGTGGGCCTCAGCGGCCTGGTGGCAGGCAGCGACGGCCTGACATTGGCGCAGTCGCTGCTGAATTTCGACCTGTGGGTCATGCTGGCGGTGTCGCTGGCCTGCCTGCCTGTCTTCCTTACGGGTCGGGAAATCGCTCGCTGGGAAGGCGCGGTGTTCTTGGGCTACTACGTGGCGTATGTGGCCTACCTCATTCTGTCGGCGCAACAGCACGATGCCGTGCCCGCTTTTTCGGCGGCCATGCTGGGTTTTGTGGTGCCGCTGACGATCCTCACGCTGGTCGTTGTCTGGCTGCGGCAACCGCACGCCGACGGCATTCACTGAGCCCCAGGGGCAAGCGGCACAATCCTGGCATGTCCGAGCAGACATCCGCTGGTCTTGTACCGCTCACCTCCACCGCTGTCACTGGCAAAAAGCCCCTGTCTGCGCCACAGAAGGCATTGCGCAAGCTGGGGCTTGTGCGCCCCATCGACCTGGCGCTGCACCTGCCGCTGCGCTACGAGGACGAAACCCGCATCACCCGCCTGGCCGAGGCGCGCGAAGGCGAGTCGGTGCAGATCGAGGGCGTCGTCACCGGCACCGAAATCACCCTGCGCCCGCGCCGCCAGCTGCTGGTCACGCTCAACGACGGCAGCGACACCTGTACCCTGCGCTTTTTCAGCTTCTACCCCAGCCACCAGAAGACCCTGAGCGTGGGCGCCCGCGTCCGCGCCCGGGGCGAGCTGCGCGGCGGCTTCCTGGGCTGGACCATGATGCACCCCAGCTTCCACGCCGCCGGCGGTGAGCTGCCCGACGCGCTGACGCCGGTGTACCCCACCAGTGCTGGCCTGCCGCAGGCCTACCTGCGCCGCGCCGTGCTGGCCGGGCTGAACCGCGCCGAACTGGGCGACACCATCCCGCCGCAGGCCCTGGCCGAATGCCCGGGGCTGCGCCCACCCGGGGCCGCCCGCCCCTGGAGCCTGCGCGAGGCCTTGCGCTTCCTGCACCACCCCGCGCCCGACGTGCCGCTGGCCGCGCTGGAAGACCGCAGCCACCCCGCCTGGCA
>JAUWAE010000132.1 GCA_030602185.1 Comamonadaceae bacterium | reverse complement strand
GGGTGCGGGCGGAGCTGGCGGCCGCCCGTTGACCCTTATTTCACCAGCAAGCTGTTCAGATCGAACGCGGTATCACCCGCCTGTTCGGGCGTGGGTGACACACCCGCATCCAGCAGCTTGCGGGCTTGCAGATGGTCCTTGGCGCTGTTGACCGAGTCCACCGCCAGCAGTTGACCGCTCTGGAAGTGGTACACGCTGAATGCGCCAGCCGCCATGTCCCCCCGCACGGCCCAGGTGTCGGCGCCAGCAGATAGACCCGCCATCTGCAGCTTCTTGTCGTACTGGTCGCTCCAGAACCAAGGCGTGGCGGTGAAGGGGCGCTCCTGCCCCAGCACGGCTGCCGCCACGCTCTTGCCCTGCTCGGTGGCGTTCTGTACCGACTCCAGCCGCAGCAGCGTGCCGTCAGCCAAGCGGCGGGCGGTGCAGTCGCCAGCGGCAAAGATGTGCGCGTCGCTGGTGCGGCCGCAGGCGTTCACCACAATGCCGCGTTCGCACGCCAGCCCGGCGGCCTGCGCCAGCCCGTCGTTGGCCTGCACGCCTATGCCCACCACCACCAGCCCGGCAGGCACCAACGTGCCATCGGCCAGGCGCACGCCAGCCACATCGCCGCTGGCCGCCGTTTCAATGGCGGCAATGCGTGCGTCCAGCACCAGTTGCACGCCATGGCTGCGGTGCAGCTCGGCGTACCAGTCCGACAGCATGGGGGCCAGCACGCGGCCCAGCAGGCGCGGTGCGGCTTCCAGCACGGTCACGGCCAGCCCTTTCTTGCGGGCGGTCGCGGCCACTTCCAGGCCAATGAAGCCGCCGCCGACCACCACCACCGGCTGCTGTGCCGCCAGGCACGCGGCCATGCGCTCGGCTATGGCCGAGGCATCGTCCTTGCCGCGCAGGGCCAGCACGCCGGGCGCATCGCCCCCGGGCAGGGGCAGCGCACGCGGGGTGGCGCCGGTGGCCAGCACCAGGGCGCCGTAGGGCAGGGTGCCGCCATCGGCCAGGTGCAACTGGTGTGCGGCACGGTCAATGGCCGCCGCACGCACGCCGGTGCGCAGGTCTATGCCCTTGCGGGCCAGCATCTCGGGCGCACGCATCACCAGCTGGGCGGCGTCCATCTCGCCCGCCAGCCAGGCTTTGGACAAAGGCGGGCGGTGGTAGGGGCCGTGCGGCTCATCGCCCAGCAGGGTGATGGGGCCGGTGTAGCCGCCGCTGCGCAGGGCCTCGGCGGTTTGTACACCCGCCTGGCCGGCGCCCACGATCACCACGCTCTCTGGGGTGGGGGTGTCCGCGCTGACGTCGGAGTTCATGGCCGCGTCACTCCTGCGTTTCGGGCAGTTGCAGCATCAGCCCTTCCAGACGCGGCGACGCCTTGATCTGGCAGGCCAGGCGGCTGTTGGGTCGGCGCTCGGCCGCCACGTTGGCCAGCATGTCCAGCTCGCTTTCCGAAGGCGGGGGCAGGTCGCCCAGGCGGGCTTCGTCCACGTAGCAGTGGCAGGTGGCGCAGGCGCAGGAGCCGCCGCATTCACCCAGAATGCCCTCGACGCCGTTGGCAATGGCGCCCTGCATGAGGTTCCAGCCGTCGGGCAGGGACACGGTGGTGGCTTGGCCAGAGGCCTCTACGTAGGTGATGTTCGTCATGGGTGTTTCCTCGTCTCGGGTGGCGTTTCAGCCTGCGGCCAGTTGCAGCACCAGCGGGCTGCGGAAGGTGGACGAAGGCATCCAGGGCAGTTGGTCGGCCACGCGGCGGTACTCGGGCACCACCTTGTGGAATTCCTCGAACGCGATTTTCACCGCCAGGCGGGCAATGGCGGTGCCCAGGCAGGCGTGCACGCCACCGCCAAAGCCCAGGTGGCCGCGCGGCTTGCGGCTGATGTCGTACACATCGGGGTTGGGGAACTGGCGCTCGTCGCGGTTGCCCGAGCCATAGGCCAGGCACACGAAGTCGCCTTCCTTCATGGTCTGGCCGTGGAGCGTCACGTCCTTCATCAGGCGGCGGCGGAAGCGCTGGGCCGAGGTGTTGTAGCGCAGGCTTTCTTCGATCGCATCCGGCAGCAACGCGGGGTTGGCCACCACGGCACGGCGGGCTTCGTCGAAGGTCGCGAGGTTGTAGGCAAACATCATCATGAAGCCGCCCAGCGACTCCACCCCTGCCATGATCAAGGTGGTCGTGGTCAGCAGCACCTCGTTGTCGTCCAGCCGGTCGCCGTCGATTTCGGCCAGCGCAAAGTTGCTGATCAGGTCGTTGCGCGGCTCGGCGCGGCGCATCGCAATCACCTTGGTTGCGTAGTCCTTCATCCAGTTGAAGGCGGCAATGTGTTCCGGCCCCTTGGCACGGGTGCGGGCGTCGCTCTGCACCATCAGCACGGCGTTGTCGCGCACGATCTGCTCGTCCACGATGGCCTCATCGCCCATGGGCAGGCCCAGTGCGGCCATCAGCACCTTCACCGTGAACTGCGAAGACACCTCTTTGAAGTCGAACTGCTTGACTCCCTGCAACTGCCCGAACACCTCTTGCGCCACGGCCCGGATGGGCTCTTCCAGCGCCATCAGGTTGCGTTTCATGAAGGCGTGCTGGATCAGGCCACGCAGGCGGTCGTGCTTCGGTGGGTCGGAGCTGCCGAGGGTGGAGCCGGCGCGGCCGGGCAGTTCGGTCATCAGGTTGCCGCTGGCGCTGGAGTAGGTCTGCCAGTCTTGCCCGGCGGTGACGATGTCGGCGTAGCGCGAGAGGATCCACATCTGGGCTTCCTCGCTCCAGAAGCAGGGGAACTCGTCACGCAGGCGTTTGTAGTAGGGGAAGGGGTCGGCATCAACGGCGGGGGAATAGGGGTCGAAGCTGAAGGGCGTCATGCGGGGTCTCCGTGTGTGGTTCGCGACGACGAACTGTAGGCTGACCCGCGCCCAAAGACACTGCAATAATCGTGGTCAAAGCTTGTACTTTTCGATCAAGTTGTTTTCAGCATGCCACCGCCTTTCTTTGCACCTACCCACCGCCCGGGCACGACCATCCCCAGTTTTGCCCTCTATGGCGAAGCCGCCACGCTGGGGCAGGAAATGCTGCACATCGAGGAGGTGCAGTCGCGCAGCCGCCTCTACCACTGGGAGATCCAGCCCCACGTTCACCACGGCCTGTACCAGGTGCTCTGGCTCTACCGGGGACAGGCCCAGGTGGCGCTGGACGAATGGCACGCCGAGGTAACGGGGCCTGCCGCCATCGTGGTGCCGCCGGGGGTGGTGCACGGCTTTCGCTTCGCCCCCGATACCGACGGTCTGGTACTCACGCTGAGCGCGCGTTTTCTGGTGGAAGGCGAGTTCCAGTCGGTGGGTGAAGCCTTCCGGGTGTTGTTTGCGGCGCCCGGCATCTTGCACTTTACGCCGCAGGACGGCGTGACGCAGCGGCTAGACGCGCTGTTCCGTGAGTTGACGCAGGAGTTCCTCTGGCCCGGCTCGGGGGACTCGCCGGTGGTGCTGTGGCTGGCGCGGGCCGTGGTGTGGCGGCTGTCGCAGGCCAGCGCCCAGGGGCGCCAGGCCGGGCAGGGTGAGCGGGCGCACCGCCACCAAGCGCTGTTCACGCGCTTCCTGCTGCTGGTGGAGCAGCACTTTCTGGAACACTGGCCGCTGGAGCGCTACGCCTCGCGCCTGGGCCTGTCCACCCAGCGCCTGAACCGCCTGGTGCGTGCCGAAAGCGGCCGCAGCGCGCTGGAGCTGGTGCACGAGCGCCTGACCCGCGAGGCCTGCCGCCGATTGGTCTACATTGCGGCGCCTGCGGCCAGCCTGGCGGCCGAGCTGGGTTTCGAGGATCCGGCCTACTTCTCGCGTTTCTTCAAGCGCCGCACCGGCCTCAGCCCGCAGCAGTACCGGCAGGCGCACCGCGCGCAGGGTTGACGGCCTGTGGCACCAGCGCCTCCAGCTCGCCGCGCAGCCAGCGGTGGGCCGGGTCGTGCTGGTGCCGCATGTGCCAGATCAGGTACATGGGCATGGCGGGGCAGGGCACAGGCACCGGTGCGCTGGCCAGCCCGCGCAGCAGGTGCAGGCGCAACAGGCCGGGCGCGGTGGCCAGCAGGTTGCTGCCTTGCAAAAAAGACGGCAAGCCCGCAAAGCCCGGCACCATCACCCGAAAGCGCCGCTGCACGCCCTGTGCGGCGAGCCACTGGTCCAGGTCCAGCGAGCGGCGCGGCTCGTACACCACCGTGGCGTGGTCGGCGGCCAGGTAGTCGCTGGCGTCCCTGGGGGCTTGGCGCACGGCCGGGTCGTAGAACACCCGGTAGTCGTCCTCGAACAGGCGCTTTTGCACAATGTCCGCGCCATCCGGCGGGCGCGGGCTGATCACCAGCTGGCAATGCTCGTGGCGCAGCATCTCCAGGCTGGGCACGTCCGATGGAATCACCCGCAGGTTCAGCCCGGGAGCTGCCTGGCGCAGGCGGGCCATGAGCGAGGGCAGCAGCACGTCGCGCTGGAAGTCGTTGGCGGCAATGGTGAAGGTGGTCTCCCAGCGCGTGGGGTCGAACGCCCCCGACATGGCAAAACGCTCCAGCGCCGCCAGCAGTTCCCGGGCCTGGGGTGCCAGCGCCTCGGCACGCGCCGTCGCCACGATGCCCCGGCCCGATTTCACGAACAGTGGGTCGCCCACGATCGCGCGCAATTTGTCCAGCAGGTGGCTCACCGCCGACTGCGTCACGCCCAGCCGCTGCGCCGCGCCCGTCACCGAACCCGCTTCCACCACCGTCACCAGCAGGCGCAGCAGGTGGGCATCCAAGTCTGACCAATCGAATTTACTCATGAGTCATATGATGATTGATCTGTTTATCTTGGTCAAACCTTTCGGAATACTTCACGGCCAACACCCACCAACCGCAAGGAGCCCACCGTGACCCCTGAGCCCCTCACCATTCCAGGCACCACGCCGTTCGACGGCGGCATGGCCCAAAAGGGCTACGCCCTGAACAAGATGTGCTTCTCGTTCAATGACAAGGCCAACCGCGAGGCCTTCGTGGCCGACCCCGAGGCCTACATGCAGCGGTACCAGCTGACCGAGGAGCAGGCCGCGGCCATCCGTTCCAAGCAGGTGCTGGCGCTGCTGGACGCGGGCGGCAACGCCTACTACCTGGCCAAGTTCGCAGGCATCTTCGGCCTGAACATGCAGGACATCGGCGCACAGCAGACCGGCACCACCAAGGAAGCCTTCATGGCCAGGCTGGTGGCCGCGAACCAACAACCCGACTGGCCCGCCGCCCAATAACCACAAGGAAACCTCCATGGCACAACTCATCGGTGGCCTGGCCACGTCCCACATCCCCGCCATTGGCGGCGCCATTGCCAAGGGTCTGCAGAACGAGCCCTACTGGAAGCCTTTCTTCGACGGCTTCCCGCCCATCCACGACTGGCTGGGCCAGGTCAAGCCCGACGTGCTCGTGGTCTTCTACAACGACCACGGCCTCAACTTCTTCCTCGACAAGATGCCCACCTTCGCCGTGGGAGCGGCGGCCGAGTACCACAACGCCGACGAAGGCTGGGGCATACCCACTTCGCCGCCCGTGGCCGGCTGCCCCGAACTGTCGTGGCACATCATCAACCAGTTGATTGCCAAGGAATTCGACATCGTCACCTGCCAGGAAATGCTGGTGGACCATGCCTGCACGCTGCCGCTCAAGCTGTTCTGGCCGAACGACGCCGTGGCGCCTGTGCAGATTGTCCCCATTGACATCAACACCGTGCAGTTTCCGCTGCCCACCGCCAAGCGCGTGTACAAGCTGGGCAAGGCCGTGGGCGAGGCCATCCGGTCGTGGGACAGCAACAAGCGCGTCGCGGTGATGGCCACGGGCGGCCTGAGCCACCAGCTCGAAGGCGAGCGCGCAGGCTTCATCAACAAGGCATTCGACCAGCAATTCCTCGAAAGCATGGTGTCCAACCCCGAATGGGCCACCCAGTTCAGCGACCTGGAGCTGGTGGAAAAAGCCGGTACACAGGGCGTGGAACTGCTGATGTGGCTGGCCATGCGCGCGGCGCTCACCACGGCGGGCGCGGGCGTGCGCAAGGTGCACAGCAACTACCACATCCCCATCTCCAACACCGCCACGGGCGTGTTGGCGCTGGAGACCCTGGCCTGACCCGGGCTATAGTGGCAGGACCTGTTCATCCACACGCTGGAAAGGTTCCGCTCATGAAGTTCGTGTCTGTTGCTGTGGCCTCGCTGTTGTTCTTGGCGGGGCACGCCGCCTGGGCCGAAGCGCCCACCTGCCAAGCCAAGGCCGCCGAAAAGAAGTTGGCCGGTGCCGCCAAAACCTCGTTCCTCAAGAAGTGCGAGAAAGACGCCACCGCCAGCTGCGACGCGGCTGCCGCCGATAAAAAACTGGCTGGCGCGGCCAAGAACAGCTTCACCAAGAAATGCGTGAAGGACGCGGTCGGTGCCAACCCCTGACCGTTTGAAATGAACAAGGGGCCCGCATGGGGCCCCTTGATCGATCAGCGCTCTGGGTGCTGCATCAGAGCGAGTCGATGAAGCTGCGCAGCTTGTCCGAGCGGCTCGGGTGCTTGAGCTTGCGCACTGCCTTGCTTTCGATCTGGCGGATGCGCTCGCGCGTCACGTCGAACTGCTTGCCCACTTCCTCCAGCGTGTGGTCGGTGGACATCTCGATGCCGAAGCGCATGCGCAGCACCTTGGCTTCGCGCGGCGTGAGGGTGTCGAGGATCTCCTTGACCACTTCGCGCAGGCCAGCCTGCATGGCCGCGTCCATGGGCGCGGTGTTGGCGCTGTCCTCGATGAAATCGCCCAGGTGCGAATCGTCGTCGTCCCCGATGGGGGTTTCCATCGAGATCGGCTCCTTGGCGATTTTCATGATTTTCCGGATCTTGTCCTCGGGCATCTCCATCTTTTCGGCCAGGATGGACGCATCGGGCTCGAAGCCGTGCTCCTGCAGGTGCTGGCGGCTGATGCGGTTCATCTTGTTGATGGTCTCGATCATGTGCACCGGGATGCGGATGGTGCGCGCCTGGTCGGCGATCGAGCGGGTGATGGCCTGGCGGATCCACCAGGTGGCGTAGGTCGAGAACTTGTAGCCGCGGCGGTATTCGAATTTGTCCACCGCCTTCATCAGGCCGATGTTGCCTTCCTGGATCAGGTCCAGGAACTGCAGACCGCGGTTGGTGTACTTCTTGGCGATGGAGATCACCAGGCGCAGGTTGGCCTCGACCATCTCCTTCTTCGCACGGCGGGCCTTGGCCTCGCCGATGGACATGCGACGGTTGATGTCCTTGATTTCGGCGACGGTGAGGCCG
>JAUWAE010000116.1 GCA_030602185.1 Comamonadaceae bacterium | reverse complement strand
ACCGCTGCGCCCGGCCGAGCTGCAGGCGCTGCTGGTGCGCCACACCCGCTGGGTGCAGCCAGCCGCGGCCTGACGGCCCGGTGGGGCGGGCCCACTACACTACAGGCTCCTTGTCCAGTTGAGTCATTGCCAGCGGTCCCGTGCGCTTACACACCATCAAACTCTCCGGCTTCAAGTCGTTTGCCGAGCCCACCACCTTCCACCTGCCGGGGCAGCTGGTGGGCGTGGTGGGGCCGAACGGTTGTGGCAAGTCCAACATCATGGACGCGGTGCGCTGGGTGCTGGGCGAGAGCAAGGCGAGCGAGTTGCGTGGCGAGTCCATGCAGGACGTGATCTTCAACGGCACCACCCACCGCAAGCCGGCCAGCCGCGCCAGTGTGGAGCTGGTGTTCGACAACGCCGACCACCGCGCGGGCGGGCAGTGGGGCCAGTTTGCCGAAATTGCCGTCAAGCGCGTGCTCACGCGCGACGGCACCAGCAGCTACTACATCAACAACCAGCCGGTGCGCCGCCGCGACGTGCAGGACGTGTTCCTGGGCACCGGCCTGGGCCCGCGGGCCTACGCCATCATCGGCCAGGGCACCATCAGCCGCATCATCGAATCGCGACCCGAAGAGCTGCGCCTGTTCCTGGAAGAAGCCGCCGGGGTGTCCAAATACAAGGAGCGCCGCCGCGAAACCGCCAACCGCCTGAGCGATACGCGCGAGAACCTCACGCGGGTGGAGGACATCCTGCGCGAACTCAACGCCAACCTCGACAAGCTGGAAAAACAGGCCGAGGTGGCGGCGCGCTACCATGCCCTGCAAGCCCAGGCCACCTTGCGGCAGCAGCAGTTGTGGTTCTTGAAGCGGCGCGACGCGCAGACCGAGCTGGCGCGCGTGCAGGCCGAGGGGTTGCAGGCGGTCAACGCGCTGGAGGGCCGCACGGCCGACCTGCGCCGTGTCGAGGCCGACCTGGAGGCGATCCGGCAGGCCCATTACGACGCGGGCGACCAGGTCAACCGCGCCCAGGGGCGCCTCTACGAGGCGGGTGCCGAGGTGGCGCGGCTGGAGGCCGAGATCCGCTACGTGGTGGAAGGCCGCCAGCGGGTGCAGCAGCGCATGGTGCAGCTGCAGGAGCAGAGCGCCCAGTGGGCCGAGCGCCAGGCCAGCGCCGAAGCCGAACTGGACACCCTTGCCGAGCAGAACGAGCACGCGGCCGAACACAGCGAAATCCTGGCCGCCCGGGTCGAGGAACAGACGCTGCAGCTGCCGGCGCTCGAAGATGCCTTGCGCCAGGCGCAGGGCCGCGCCTCGACGCAGCGAGCTGCCGTCACACAGGTGCAGCAGGCCATCCAGGTGCTCGCCGCCGAGCAGCGCGGCATCGAGGAGCAGTCGCGCCAGCTACAGCAGCGCAGCGAACGTCTGCGCACCGACCGCCAGGCCATGGCGCTCCCGGACGAGACCCGCCTGCAAGCCGTCCGCGAGCAATCGGACGAAGCCCAGGCGATTCTGGCCGAGTTGGATGCCCGCCTGCAAGAGCTGCAGGACCGTGTGCCCGAGCTGGACGCGGCCCGGCGCCAGGCCCAGGACAGCGCGAATGCCGAGGGGCGGACCCAGGCGGAGCTGTCGGCCCGGCTGGACGCCCTCAAGGCGCTGCAAGACAAGCTCAAAACCGACGGCAAGCTCCAACCCTGGCTCGCCAAGCACGGGCTGGACGGCTTGGCCGCCTTGTGGAGCCGCCTGCACATCGAGCCCGGCTGGGAAAACGCCCTCGAGGCAGCCCTGCGCGAGCGCCTGGGTGCGATGGAAGTGTCCCGGCTCGAGCTGGTGCAGGCCTTTGCGGCTGATGCGCCGCCGGCCCGGCTGGCGTTTTTCAGCCCGTCCACCGCGGCCCCCACGGGCGCCTCTGAAGGTGTGGCGGGCCTGACGCCGCTGGCCCAGCGGCTGCGGCTGCACGACGCCAGCCTGCAGGCCTTGTTGGGCGAGTGGCTGCACGGCTGCCTGTGTGCGCCCAGCCTGGCCGACGCGCTGGCGGCTCGGGGCATGCTCCCTGTGGGCGCCCACATCTACACGCCCGAGGGGCACTGCGTCACTGCCCACCACGTCGGTTTCTACGCGGCCGACAGCGAGCAGTCGGGGTTGCTGGCGCGGGCGCAGGAAATCGACAACCTGGACAAGCGCTTGCGGGCCCAGGCCCTGATGGCCGACGAAGCTCGCACCGCCTTGCACCGCGCCGAGGCCGCCTACGCCGATGCCAGCCAGCGGCTGCAGGCGGCGCGCCGCGAGGCCAGTGAGCAGCAGTCGCGCGCCCATGGCTTGCAGGTCGAGGCGCTGCGCCTGACCCAGCAGGCCGAGCAGGCCCGCGCCCGCAGCGAACAGCTCGACCAGGACCTGGCCGAAGTCCACGACCAGCTGGAGGCCCTGCAGGAGCGCCGCATCACCGCCGAGGCGCGCTTCGACGAGCTCGACCTGCAGCTGGCCGATGGCCAAGAGCGCCACGCCCAGCTGGAAGACGCGGTGATCGACGCCGAGCGCCGCCTCCACCAGGCGCGCGAACAGCTGCGGACCCTGGAGCGCCAGGCGCAGGAGGCCACTTTTTCTCAGCGCAGCCTAGAGGCCCGCCGCGGTGAGCTGCAGCGCGCCATCGAGACGGCGCGCCAGCAGGCGGTGGCCCTGGCCGACGAGTTGCAGCGTGCCGAGGGCGAGCTGGGCCGCCTGTCGGACGCCGCCGCCCAAGGGGGGCTGCAAGACGCGCTTGACGCCAAGCTCCAGCGCGAGCAGGAGCTGGCCGCCCAGCGCAGCCAGTACGACGACCTCACCGCCAAATTGCGCGCCAGCGACGAGCGCCGTCTGCAACTGGAGCGCGAGCTCGACCCGCTGCGCTCGCGCATCACCGAGTTCCAACTCAAGGAACAGGCGGCCGCCCTGGGCCTGGAGCAGTACCAGCAATGGCTGACCGAGGCCGGCGCCGACCTGCAGGCGCTGGAACAGGGCATCGAGGCCGAGGGCGTCAAGCTCTACGGCCTGCAAGGGGAGATCGATCGCTGCCAGCGCGAGATCGCGGCGCTGGGCGCCGTCAACCTGGCCGCGCTGGAGGAACTCACCAGTGCCCGTGAGCGCAAGCAGTTCCTCGATGCCCAGTCCAGCGACCTCAACGAGGCCATCCAGACGCTGGAAGACGCCATCAAGAAGATCGACGCCGAAACCCGCGACCTGCTGGGCAGCACCTTCGAGACCGTCAATACCCATTTCGGGCGCATGTTCCCGGAACTGTTTGGTGGCGGTCAGGCCAAACTGGTCATGACGGGCGAAGAAATCCTCGATGCGGGCGTGCAGGTCATGGCCCAGCCACCTGGCAAGAAGAACCAGACCATCCACCTGCTGTCGGGCGGTGAGAAGGCGCTCACCGCGATTGCGCTCGTGTTTGCGATCTTCCAGCTCAACCCGGCACCGTTCTGTCTGCTCGACGAGGTGGATGCACCGCTCGACGATGCCAACACCGAGCGTTACGCCAAACTGGTTTCCCGTATGAGTACCGAAACCCAATTCCTCTTCATCAGCCACAACAAGATCGCCATGGAAATGGCGCAGCAGCTCATTGGGGTGACCATGCAGGAGCAGGGGGTCTCACGCATCGTTGCGGTGGACATGGAAACCGCCACCGGCATGATGGAGGGCTGACCATGAGTGCGCTGCAACTGGGGCTGCTCGTCATTGGTGCGGTGGTGATATTGGCGGTGGTCGCCTACAACCAGTGGGTGGCGCGCCGCCACCTGCCCAAGCGCTCACGGCTGGCCCCCGAGTCGGCGGTGACCGAACCGGCCGCAGAACCGTTGCTGACCGAACCCGGCCTGAGCGAGCGGCTGGAGCCCACGCTGGGAGAAGACCCTGTCACCGCGACCGCCCAGGACGGGGGCGATGCGCCTGCGCCGCCGGTGGTGAGCCGTACCGCCTGCCTCACGCCCACGCTCGACGCACTGGTGCCGCTGGTGCTGGAGCAGGTGGTCTCGGGTGATGCCGTGTTGATGGCTTTGCCCGGTACCCGGCGCGTGGGCAGCAAACCGTTTTTCGTCGAGGGGCAGAACGCCACCACGGGCGAGTGGGAAACGCCGCGGTCCGGCCAGCGCTACACGGCGCTGCAGGCGGGGGTGCAGCTCGCCAACCGCATGGGGCCGCTCAACGAAATCGAGTTTTCCGAGTTCGTGGTCAAGGTCCAGGCCTTCGCCGACGCCATGGCGGCCACCGCCGACTTCCCCGACATGATGCAGGAAGTCGCCCGGGCGCGAGAGCTCGACCAGTTTGCAGGCGTGCACGATGCCCAGCTGGCGTTCACGCTCCGCGCGCGCCGTGCCGCCTGGAGCCCGGGTTACCTGGCCCAGCACGCGGCGGCCGTGGGGTTTGTCGCCGGGGCCTTGCCTGGTCGCATGGTCTTGCCCGGGGCGCAGCCCGGTGGGGCCCCGGTGCTGGTATTGCAGTACGAAACGCAGGCCGCGCTGGCGGAAGACCCGGAGCAGACCATCTTGCGCGACTGTCTGCTGATGCTGGATGTGCCACACGTGGCTCGGCAGGAACGGCCTTTTGTGCGCCTACGCGAAGCGGCGACGGCTTTGGCCGAGCGCATGGAAGGGGTGGTCACGGACGCCAGCGGCCAACTGCTCGGTACCGACCAGATGGACCGCATCGGTGCCGATCTTGAACAGCTATACGACGCGCTGGAGGCCCGCGAACTGCCCGCAGGGTCCGCCTTGACGCGCCGGCTCTTCAGCTGATCATCGCCGGGCTGGCCCCGGTTGGCGTGGCCTCAGGGCCGCAAGAAGCCGGCGTCTTTGAGCGCCTGGACGGTTTGCTCTACCAGCACGGGCAGGTCCGCGAGCAAGCTCCTGGCGCGCGCACCGTCCTGTTGTTTGGCGGCCTGCTCCATTTGTGCCGCCAATTGGGCCAAGGCCGAGGCCCCCATGTTGCCCGTGCTGCCCTTGACGGCATGTGCGCGTGCGGCCAGTGCCGCAAAGTCGTCTGCCTGCGCCAGTTGTTGCAGTGCTTCTGCGTCATGCGTCAGCTGCTCGGCGAACAGTTGGGTGATGGGGTACAGCTCGTCGCCCAGCAGTTGCTGGAGCTCGGTCAGGGAGTCGGGGGTAAGAACCTGGGCCACGGTCGTGTTGTGGGGTAATGTTTTGTTGTATATAATGATTTTGAAACAAAAAAATTACGTTTTTAATATTAAAAACAGATTTTGATGTTTTTCCGCCAACGACAGTATGCCATTATCTGATTTCTCCGCCCCCTTGGTTCTTGTGGTGGATGACGACGTCGCTACCCGCCTGCTGCTCAAGGGGTTGCTTGCCAAGCAGGGTTACCTGGTGGTGGAGGCCGCCAACGGCCAGCAAGCCGTCGAAAGTGTCCGGCAGCAGCCGCCCGACCTGATCCTGATGGATGTGATGATGCCGGACGTGGATGGCTACAGCGCCTGCGCCCAGATCCGCTTGCTCATGGGTGACGAGAGCCTGCCGGTCGTCATGTTGACCGCTGCGGACGATATCGAGTCGATCGAAAAAGCTTTCAACGCCGGGGCCACCGATTTCATCACCAAGCCGTTGAACTGGGCGCTGCTCGCTGAACGGGTGCGCTATGCGCTGCGTACCGGCAGCCTCAACCGGGAGGTGCGCAGGGCGCGGCTGCGCGAGGCCACCACCCGACGGGTCGCGGGCATTGGCTACTGGCAGTGGTCGCTCGACGACGATGCGCTGACGTGCTCGGAGGACCTGGAGCTGCTCACCGGGGTGCCGTTGCACCGCGCGGCCACGCTGCACGCGCTCGCGGGCTTGGTTCACGAAGGCGATCGCAAGCGACTCATGGCGGCATTTGAGCGTGCCCGCGACACGGGCTCCAAGGTGGATCTGGAGGTCCGGCTCGCGAGTGGTCAGGGTGAACGGATGTTGCGCCTGGTCGGGGAGCGGGGCACCCAGGTTGAAGACGTCAGCCTGATGTTTGGCGTCATCCAGGACGTGACCGACAGCCGCAGGGCGCAGGCGCTGGTTGATTACCTCGCCCTGCACGACGAAACCACCGGGTTGGGTAACCGGCGCCTGTTCCAGCAGCAGGTCAGCAACGCCCTGGAGGGGCTCAAGGGCGATCCCGGGCGGGTGATGCTGGTGGGGGTGATCGATTTGTCGCGCTTCGGCCGTTACAACGACACCTTGGGTGTTCAGATTGCCGACCGCTTGCTGGGGTTGGTGGGGCAGCGCATCAAATCCAGTCTGGGGGCGTTCGGCTCGGAGGTGGCCCGGCTCGGCGGCGACGAGTTTGCGGTCATGGTGCTGGCCAGCGACGAGCCAGCGGCGGTACAGCGATTCAACGCCATGTTGGCCAAGCTGGAAGCGCCCTTCCGGGTGGACGAGCAAGAGGTGTTCGTCGGCTTGTCGTCGGGCTTTTCCCTCTACCCGGCCGATGCGGCCAACCAGGATGGGTTGCTCACTTTGGCCCAGGAAGCCCAGCGGCAGGCTCGCCGCATGGGGCATGCCAGCCTGCGCTGCAGCATCGACGCAGATGCAGCCCAGCGGCAGCGCGTAGCGCTGGAACTCGAGCTCAGCCTGCACAAGGCGCTGGAGCGGGGCGAGTTTTTCCTTGTCTACCAGCCGCAGATGAACTTTGCCACGGGTCGCATCGTCGGCGCCGAGGCCCTGCTGCGCTGGCGGCACCCGGAACTCGGTGTGGTGCCGCCCATTCAGTTCGTGCCCTTGCTCGAAGAGACGGGGTTGATCCACGACGTCGGCGCCTGGGTGGTTCGCGAAGCGGCACGCCAGGCCGGCGTCTGGGAGCGGGACGGCTTGCCGCTGCGCATCGGTGTGAACTTGTCGCCCAAGCAGTTTCTGGCCTTGGGCTTGTTCGATATCGTGGCCCACGCCTGCCGCCAGGCGGCCGTGTCGCCCTCGTTGATCGAGCTGGAAATCACCGAAAGCTTGACGATGCAGGACGTTGAGCACACCCAGGCCTTGCTGCAGGAGTTCCGGGAGGCGGGCTTCAAGATCGCTGTGGACGACTTCGGCGTCGGCCACTCGTCGATGGAGTACCTGCTCAAGTTCCCGATCGACGTCATCAAGATCGACCGGGCTTTTGTGATGAACATCACCACCGAGCGCGGCCACCGCGCCATTGTCCGGGCCATGACGGTGCTGGCCCAGTCGCTGGGCATGCAGGTGATTGCCGAAGGGGTGGAAACCCAACGCCAGTGCGATTTCATCGAGGCACTGGGCGTCAACGAGGTTCAGGGCTACCTGATCGGCAAACCGATGTCGGCCGAGGACTTTGAAGCGATGGCGCGGGGGTACCGACGCACCGTCTGACGCTTCAGCCTCAGGCGATGTCGCCGGTGTGCACCCCGAAGTGCCCCTTGCGGCGGTCGTCGAAGTAGCGTTCGAGCGTTTCCTTGACGGTACGGAAGGCCAGGTCCTCCCAAGGAATTTCGGTCTCGTGGAACAGACGGGCTTCCTGGGTCTCGTGCCCGGGGTCGAACTGGTCGCTCAGCAGGCGGGCGCGGTAGTAGAGGTGCACCTGGCCCACGCGCACCACGTTCAGCAGGGTGAACAGGCCCTCCATTTCAACCTGTGCCCCGGCTTCCTCGATGGTTTCCCGCAAAGCCCCCTCGGCGGTGCTTTCACCCAGCTCCATGAAGCCGGCCGGTAGCGTCCACTTGCCGTACCGCGGCTCGATGTTGCGCTTGCACAGCAGCACCTGCTCCCCCTCGGCACCCCAATAGGGCACCGTGCCCACCACGTTCAGCGGGTTCTCGTAGTGGATGGTGCCGCAGCTGGGGCAAATGGCGCGAGATCGGGTGTCGCCATCGTCGGGCACGCGGTGTTCAACGGTGGTGCCGCACTGGCGGCAATGATTGATCGGGGGGCGGAACATAGGGCAAAAGTGTAGTGCCAGCCAGCGCAACACGTGACCACGGCCCCGAAGGGCCGTGGTCGAAGCAGGGGGCTTCCCGGTCAGGCCTTGGTGTGCTTCTCGATCAATTTGCGGGCGGTTTCGAGCAGGTCGCGGCCATTGAAGCCACGCTTGTCCATGTCCTGCACCCACTCCACCTCGACCTGGCG
>JAUWAE010000046.1 GCA_030602185.1 Comamonadaceae bacterium | reverse complement strand
GACGGGTCGGGCTGGCGGCCGGCCAGCATCCACACCTACGACGACCACCGGGTGGCGATGTGCTTTTCGCTGGCGGCGTTCAACCCGGCCGGCGTGGCGGTGCGCATCGAAGACCCGAAGTGCGTCGGCAAAACCTTCCCCGACTACTTTGAAGCGCTGTTCGCGGTCTGCGAGGCTCAACCCGATGACATCCCTGTGATCTGCATCGACGGACCGACGGCCTCGGGCAAGGGCACGCTGGCCAGCGAAGTAGCGGCACGCCTGGGGTATGGCCTGCTCGACTCGGGCGTGCTGTACCGGCTGGTGGGGCTGGCGGCCGAGCGCGCCGGCCTGCCGACCGACAGCGCCAGCCTGAGCCAGCCCGACCACGCCCAGCGCCTGGGCGAGTTCGCGGCGGCGCTGCCGGTGCGCTTCGCTGCCGGGCAGGTCTGGCTGGCGGGTGACGACGTGACCGAGGCGGTACGCACCGAGGCGGCGGGGATGGCGGCGTCGCGCGTGTCGGCCGTGCCCCAGGTGCGCCAGGCCTTGCTGGAGCTGCAGTTGCGCTGCCGCCAGTTGCCCGGGCTGGTGGCCGACGGCCGCGACATGGGCACGGTCATCTTCCCCCAGGCCCCGCTCAAGGTGTTCCTCACCGCCAGCGCCGAGCAACGCGCCGAGCGACGGCATAATCAGTTGATTTCGAAAGGAATCCCTGCTAGCATAGACGACCTTCTGGCAGACCTCAGGGCACGGGACGAGCGCGACACCACGCGCAAGGACGCGCCCTTGAAGCCGGCCGAAGATGCTTTCCTTCTCGACAACTCCGGGCAGACCATCGAGCAATCGGTGCAGCAGGTGCTGGCGTGGTGGGAAGCCCGGCGACCTTTCGGCAAGGGCTGAAAGTCGTCCCCCTGGCCCCGAAGGCCCCGCCGGCGGTTCTGTCCGCCGCAGGCCTTAGGGTTAGCAACCTGCAACCCGCAGCGCCGCCTGGTGTTGCGTATTTGTACATGCCGCGTGCCTGCATTCCATCCCTTTCACCGGGTGCGCGGTCTAGGAAACTGCATGTCTGAATCTTTTGCCGCCCTGTTTGAAGAATCGCTGAAGCGCGCCGAAATGCGCCCGGGCGAGGTCATCACCGCCGAAGTGGTGCGCGTCGAGCACAACCACGTGGTGGTCAACGCTGGCCTCAAGTCCGAAGCCTACGTGCCCATCAGCGAATTCAAGAACGACCAGGGCGAACTCGAAGTCCAGGTGGGTGACTTCGTGTCCGTGGCCGTCGAGGCTGTGGAAAACGGCTACGGCGACACCATCCTGTCGCGCGACAAGGCCAAGCGCCTGGCTTCCTGGATGGCTCTGGAAAAGGCCCTGGAATCCGGCGATTTCGTGACCGGCACCACCGGCATGAAGGTCAAGGGCGGCCTGAAGGTCATGGTCAACGGCATCAGCGCCTTCCTGCCGGGCTCGCTGGTGGACAGCCGTCCGACCAAGGACCTGACCCCCTACGAGAACAAGACCCTGGAATTCAAGGTCATCAAGCTGGACCGCAAGCGCAACAACGTGGTGCTGAGCCGCCGCGCCGTGGTGGAAGCCTCCATGGGCGAAGAGCGCGCCAAGCTGCTCGAAACCCTGCGCGAAGGTGCCATCGTCACCGGCGTGGTCAAGAACATCACCGAATACGGTGCGTTCGTGGACCTGGGCGGCATCGACGGCCTGCTGCACATCACCGACATGGCCTGGCGCCGTGTGCGTCACCCCTCCGAGGTGGTGCAGGCTGGCCAGGAAGTCACCGCCAAGGTGCTCAAGTTTGACGCCGAGAAGCAGCGCGTCAGCCTGGGTCTGAAGCAGATGGGCGACGACCCCTGGATGGGCGTGGCCCGCCGCTACCCGTCCGGCACACGCATGTTCGGCAAGGTCACCAACATCGCCGACTACGGCGCCTTCGTCGAGCTGGAACCCGGCATCGAAGGTCTGGTGCACGTGTCCGAAATGGACTGGACCAACAAGAACGTGGCCCCGAACAAGATCGTGTCGCTGGGCGACGAGGTCGAAGTCATGGTCCTGGAAATCGACGAAGACAAGCGCCGCATTTCCCTGGGCATGAAGCAGTGCAAGGCCAACCCGTGGCAGGAATTCGCGCAGAACACCAAGCGCGGCGACCGCGTCAAGGGCCCGATCAAGTCCATCACCGACTTCGGCGTTTTCGTGGGCCTGGCCGCTGGCATCGACGGTCTGGTGCACCTGTCTGACCTGTCCTGGAACGAGCCCGGCGAAACCGCCGTGCGCAACTACAAGAAGGGCCAGGAAGTGGAGGCCATCGTGTTGGGCGTGGACGTCGAGCGCGAGCGCATCTCCCTGGGCATCAAGCAGCTGGACTCCGACCCGTTCACGACCTTCGTGTCGATCAACGACAAGGGCGCGACCGTGACCGGCAAGGTCAAGACGGTGGACGCCAAGGGCGCCGAGATCGACCTGGGCGATGACATCATCGGCTACCTGCGTGCTTCGGAAATCTCCCGCGACCGCGTGGAAGACGCCCGCAACGTGCTCAAGGAAGGTGACGAAGTCACGGCCGTGGTGGTCAACGTGGACCGCAAGACCCGCAACATCCAGCTGTCGATCAAGGCGAAAGACCTGGCCGAACAGCAGGAAGCCATGGCCAGCCTGAGCCAGAACTCTGGCAACGCCGGCACCACCAGCCTGGGCGCCCTGCTGCGCGCCAAGCTGGACAACAGCAACAACGGCTGATTGCTGCGTTGACTACGGGGGCCCGGTGCGAAGGCGTCGGGCCCTTTTTCTTGTCTCCTCCCACCGTATCGATCAGATGACCCGAAGCGATTTAGTGGAAGCGCTGGCGGCGCGGTTTGCGCAGCTGGGCCAGCGCGACGCCGAATGGGCGGTCAAGGCCATCCTCGAAGCGATGTCCGAGGCCCTGGTGCGCGGCCAGCGCATCGAGATCCGGGGTTTCGGCAGTTTCTCGATCAACCGGCGCCCGCCCCGCATCGGCCGCAACCCGCGTTCTGGCGAAAGCGTGGCCATCCCGGAAAAGCGGGTACCCCACTTCAAACCTGGCAAGGCCTTGCGACAGTCGGTGGACCGCGTGGCCTGAGTAGCGACCGGGCACGGGCACGGCACCGCTACAATCCCCTGACCACCTGGGGGATCGTGTGAAGTACCTCGCGTGGCTGCTCAAAGCAGCCATTTTTTTCGTCCTGTTTGCGTTTGCCCTGAACAACCAGGCGGACGTGCGCCTGAACCTGCTGTTCGGGGCCTACTGGGAGGCACCGCTGGTGCTGGTGCTCCTGGCCACGTTGACGGCCGGCGTGTTCCTGGGTGCCGCCGTGATGCTGCCGCTGTGGCTGCGGGCCCGCCGTCAGGCCCGCGCAGCCGCCGCTTCCCCATCGGCCCCTGCCCCAGCGCCCGCCGCCGCCGACGACACCCCCCATGGAATTTGACTTCACCTGGCTGCTGTGGGCCCTGCCCCTGGCCTTTGCACTGGGCTGGCTGGCCTCGCGCTTCGATCTGCGGCAATGGCGCCTGGAAGGGCGGCAGGCACCGCGGGCCTATTTCCGCGGCCTCAACCACCTGCTCAACGAGCAGCAGGACCAGGCCATCGACGCCTTCATCGAAGCCGTCCAGCACGACCCGGACACCTCGGAGCTGCACTTTGCTCTGGGCAACCTGTTCCGCCGACGGGGCGATTACGACCGCGCGGTGCGGGTGCACGAGCACCTGCTGGCGCGGGGCGACCTGTCGTCGAAAGACCGCGAACGTGCGCAGCATGCGCTGGCGCAGGATTTTCTGAAGGCCGGCCTGCTGGACCGCGCAGAAACCGCGTTGCTCTCGCTGGAGGGTACGGCGTTCGAGTCGGAAGCGCGGCTGGCGCTGCTCGCCATCTACGAGCGAACGCGCGACTGGGACAAGGCGGCCGCGATCGCGCAACGGCTCGAAGGGCAGGACCAGGGTTCGTTCCGCCAGCGGCTGGCGCATTACCGCTGCGAGCACGCCGACCAGCTGCGCAAACAGGGCCGCACCACCGAAGCACTGGCCCTGCTGGAAACGCTGGTAGGCCAGGTGCCCGACTCTGCCCGCGCCTGGATTTCGCTGGCCGACATGCGGCAGTCGCTCGGGCACACCGAAAGCGCGCTGGAGGCGCTGGAGGCCCTGGCGCGCCACGTGCCGCAGCACCTGCCGCTGGTGGCGCACAACCTGGCCCTCTGGGCCCGGCTGTGCCACCAGCCCCAGCGGGCCACCGCGGTGCTGACTGCCTACCGTTCGGCCCACCTGCCGTCGCTGGACGTGACACAGGCACTCGCCAGCCTGCAGCCCGATGCCGAAGCCGGCCGCCGGCTCTACCTGGAACACCTGCAACAGGAGCCGTCGCTCGTGGCGGCCGGCTTCTGGCTGGCGGGTGGCGGCTTTGGCAACGAACCGTCGGAGCAGCTGGTCAAGCAGGCCATCGACCGCGCCTGCGACCCGCTCAAACGCTACCGCTGTGCCGCCTGCGGCTTCGAGGCCCGCCAGTACTTCTGGCAATGCCCCGGCTGCCAGGGCTGGGACACTTACCCGCCGAAACGGGTCGAAGAAATCTGAACCTGGGGCGCGAGTTCGCCCTGGTCGTAGCGCCGCTGCATCGCTTCCAGCCCATGGACCTTGCCGATGCGGCTCGCCATGCCGGCGCTGCCGAAGGCCTCGTAGCGCGCTGCGCAAATGGCCTGCATGGCCTGGGTCGCGGCTTTGTAGAACTTGCGCGGGTCAAAGTTCTTGCGGTCTTCGGCCAGGTGGCGGCGGATGGCGCCGGTGGAGGCCATGCGCAGGTCGGTGTCGATGTTGACCTTGCGCACGCCGTTGCGTATCCCCTCGACGATCTCTTCCACCGGCACGCCATAGGTCTGCCCCATGTCGCCGCCGTACTGGTTGATGGTGGCCAGCCAGTCTTCGGGCACGCTGGAGCTGCCGTGCATGACGAGGTGCACGTTGGGAATGCGGGCATGGATCTCGCGCACGCGGTCGATGCGCAGCACCTGGCCGGTGGGCTTGCTGGAGAACTTGTAGGCGCCGTGGCTGGTGCCGATGGCGATGGCCAGGGCATCGACCTGGGTTTTCTGGACGAAATCGGCCGCTTCGTCGGGGTCGGTCAAGAGCATGGCATGGTCGAGCTCGCCTTCGGCGCCATGGCCGTCTTCTTCGCCCGCCTGGCCGGTTTCCAGCGAGCCCAGACAGCCAAGCTCCCCTTCCACCGACACGCCGCAGGCGTGGGCCAGCGCGACCACCTGGCGCGTGACCTGCACGTTGTAGTCGTAACTGGCGGGGGTCTTGCCGTCTTCCAGCAGGCTGCCGTCCATCATGACGGAACTGAAGCCCGACTGGATGGCGCGCACGCACACGCCGGGCGAGGCCCCGTGGTCCTGGTGCATGCACACCGGGATGTGCGGGTACATCTCGATGGCCGCGGCCACCAGGTGGCGCAGGAAGGGTTCGCCGGCGTAGGAACGGGCGCCGGCGGAGCCCTGCAGGATCACCGGGCTGTCCACCGCGGCAGCGGCCTGCATGATGGCCTGCACCTGTTCCATGTTGTTGACGTTGAAGGCGGGCAGGCCGTAGCCGTGTTCGGCGGCGTGGTCCAGCAGCTGGCGCAGGGAGATGAGGGCCATGGTTGTTGAGTCCTGAAGGGGGATGGGGTGAGCAGTAGTTCAGTCGAGCGCGGCGCGGCGGGCCAGCACCTCGAACGCCGGCAGGGTCTGGCCCTCGAGCACTTCGAGGAAGGCACCACCGCCGGTGGAGATGTAGTCGATCTGGCGCTCGATGCCGAACTTGGCAATGGCCGCCAGCGTGTCGCCGCCACCGGCGATGCTGAAGGCCGGGCTTTGCGCGATGGCGCGCGCCAGGGTCTCGGTCCCGCGGGCGAAGGCGTCGAATTCGAACACCCCGGCCGGCCCGTTCCAGACGATGCTGCCCGCCGACTGGAGCCGCGCCGCCAGACGGGCCGCCGTTTCGGGGCCGATGTCCAGGATGAGGTCGTCGTCGGCCACCTCGGTGGCGGCCTTCACCGTGGCCGGGGCGTCGGCGGCAAAGGTTTTGGCCACGACCACGTCGGTCGGAATGGGCACGGCCGCCCCGCGCGCCTCCATCGCCTCGATCACGGCGCGCGCGGCACCGACCAGATCGGGCTCGCACAGGCTGCGGCCGACGTTGAGGCCGGCCGCCTGCATGAAGGTGTTGGCGATACCCCCGCCGACGATGAGCCCGTCCACCCGCCTGGCAAGGCTCTGCAGGATGCTGAGCTTGCTGCTGACCTTGGAGCCGCCCACGATGGCGACCAGTGGACGCCGCGGGTTTTCCAGCGCCCGGGTGATGGCGTCCATCTCGGCCGCCAGCAAGGGGCCGGCACAGGCCACTGGCGCGGTCTGGGCGATGCCGTGGGTGGTGGCCTCGGCGCGGTGGGCCGTGCCGAAGGCATCGTGCACGAAGATGTCGCACAGGGCGCCCAGTTTGGCCGCCAAGGCTGGGTGGTTCTGCTTTTCGCCCGGGTTGAGGCGGCAATTCTCCAGCAGCACCACCTCGCCGGGGCGCAGGTCGAAACCGCCCTCCACCCAGTCGGCCACCAGCGGCACGGGCTGGCCCAGCAGTTCGGCCATGCGGGTCGCCACGGGGGCCAGGCTGTGCTCCGGCTTGAAGGTGCCTTCGGTGGGGCGGCCCAGGTGGGAGGTCACCATCACCGCGGCACCGGCATCGAGCGCCAGGCGGATGGCGGGCAGCGAGGCCCGGATGCGGGTGTCTTCGGCGATGTGGCCGTGTCGGTCCAGGGGCACGTTCACATCGGCACGCACGAACACCCGTTTGCCCGCGGCAAAGCCGCTGGCACAGACGTCGGTGAATCGCAAGCACTGCATGGCAGGTCTCCTCAGGCGGTGTGGCGGCCCACGACACGGGCCATTTCGAGGCATTGGTTGGAATAGCCCCACTCGTTGTCGTACCAGCTGACGACCTTGACGAAGGTACCGTCCAGTGCGATGCCGGCATCGGCATCGAACACACTGGTGCAGCGCTCGCCGCGGAAGTCGGTCGAAACGACCTTGTCGTCGGTGTAGCCCAGGATGCCGCTCAGGGCACCCTGGCTCTGCGCCTTCATCTCGGCGCAAATTTCGGCGTAGGTGGCGGGCTGCTCCAGTTCGGCGGTAAGGTCCACCACCGACACGTCGGAGGTGGGCACGCGGAAGGCCATGCCGGTGAGCTTGCCCTTGATGGCGGGGATGACCTCGCCCACCGCGCGCGCCGCCCCGGTGCTGCTGGGGATGATGTTTTCCAGGATGCCGCGGCCGCCGCGCCAGTCCTTGCCCGAGGTGCCGTCCACCGTTTTCTGGGTGGCGGTGGCGGCGTGCACCGTGGTCATGAGGCCGCGCTTGATGCCCCAACGGTCGTGCAAGACCTTGGCCACCGGCGCCAGGCAGTTGGTGGTGCAGCTGGCGTTGGAGACGATGGGCTGCCCGGCGTAGCGGTGGTGGTTGACACCGTGCACGAACATGGGCGTGTCGTCGTGGCTCGGGGCCGAGATCACCACCTTGCGCGCCCCCGCCGCCAGGTGCTTGCCGGCGCTGGCCTGGTCGAGGAACAGGCCGGTGGACTCGATCACCACGTCCACCCCCACGTCGGCCCAGCGCAGCTGGGCCGGGTCGCGCTCGGCGGTGAGGCGGATGGTCCGGCCGTTCACCACCAGGGTGTCACCCTCCACCGCCACCTCCCCCTGGAAACGGCCGTGCACGCTGTCGTGGCGCAACATGTGGGCAAGGTAGCGCGGTTCGAGCAGGTCATTGATGGCGACGATCTCGAGGTCGGCAAAGTGGCGCTCGGCGGCGCGGAACACCATGCGGCCGATGCGGCCAAATCCGTTGATGCCAACGCGTAAGGTCACGGGGTTCTCCTGGGTGATGAACATTCGGGCAACAGCCGGCCCGGCCGTCCCCCGAGGGACGGCTTGAGGCCAGGGCAATGAAGAGGGGGGGCCGCTCAGCCGGTGGCCGGCATGAGCGCGTCGGGCATGAGGGCCGAGAAGTCGGCGATCACGCGGTCGGGGCCGCAGGACTCGATCGGCTCGCCCATGTTGTAGCCATAGGGCAGCGCCCAGACGGCGACCCCGGCGTTGCGCGCGGTGGCCACGTCGATGGAGGAGTCGCCCACGAACAGACAACGCTCGGGCGCGACACCAAACCGCAGCAGGCAGTCCGCAATCGCCAGCGGGTTGGGTTTTTTCACCGGCAAGGTGTCGCCGCTGATCACCCGGTCGAACAGCGGTGCCATGGCATGGGCGTCGAGCACCGCCTGCGTGTAGCGGCCCTCTTTGTTGGTGACCACGGCGAGCTTCACGCCCCGGGCGCGCAGGGCCTGCAGCGTCTGGCGCACCTGCGGGTACAGGTGGCTGCGGGTGCCACAGCGGCGCTGGTAATGCTGGCCGAAGAGGGCTTCGATGGCGGCAAACCGGTCGGACTGGCGCACCGCCTCGGCCGGCCGGCCCCACCGGAAGGCCAGCGCCTGGATCAGCAGCTCGCGCGTGCCGTGGCCGATCCAGCGGTCCACGCGCGCCTGCTCCACCGGCGCCAGGCCGATCTCGGCCAGCGTGTCATTGACCGCGTCGGCGATTTCGGGCGAGGTCTCGATCAGCGTGCCGTCGAGGTCGAACAGGATGAGGTCGTAGGGATAGGGATGGGTGGACATGGGCGGCGCTCCGTTCACACCGGGGATTTCACCAGATCCTGCACCGCTTGCGCCACCGCCTGGGCGGTGAGGCCGAAGTGACGGTACAGGTCCTGGGCCGGGGCCGATTCGCCAAAGGTGGCGAGGCCCACCACGGCGCCGCCGCGGCCGACGTACTTGCGCCAGAAGTCCGGGTGGGCGGCCTCCACCGCCACGGTGGGCAGGTGCGGCGGCAGCACGGCGTTCTGGTAGTCCAGCGGCTGGCGGTCGAACACGCTGGTGGACGGCATGGAGACCACGCGCACCCGTATGCCCCGCACCGCCAGCAGGCGCTGCGCCTCGATGGCGAGCGAGGTTTCGGATCCGGTGCCGATGACGACCGCCTGCGGCGCGTCCACATCGGCCAGCACGTAGCCCCCGCGCCGGACAGTCCCGGCAGTGACGCCGGCGGTCAGCCGCGGCAGGTTCTGGCGGCTCAGGCACAGGGCGCTCGGCCCATCGCGCCGCTCGAGAGCACAGGCCCAGGCGACCGCCGTTTCCAGCCCATCGGCGGGGCGCCACACGTCGAGGTGGGGGATCAGGCGCAGGCTGGGCACGTGCTCCACGCTCTGGTGGGTGGGGCCGTCCTCGCCCAGGCCGATGGAATCGTGGGTGAACACGTGGATGACGCGCTGCTTCATGAGCGCGGCCTGGCGGATGGCGTTGCGGCTGTAGTCGCTGAAGGTGAGGAAGGTGCCGCCATAGGGAATGTAGCCGCCGTGCAGCGCCATGCCGTTCATGATGGCGGCCATGCCGAACTCGCGCACGCCGTAGCTCAAGTGGTTGCCCCAGCGGTCGCGCCCGGCCGGGGTGCAGCCTTTGAAATTCGTGAGGTTGGAAGCCGTGAGGTCGGCACTGCCACCGAAGAACTCGGGCACCAGGGGGCTGAGGGCGTCGAGCGCGTTCTGGCTGGCCTTGCGGGTGGCGACGGCATCGGCCCGGGCCGACAGGCTGGCAAAGACCTCGGGCAGGCGTTGGCCGAACGCTGGCAGCAGATCGCCGCGCAAACGGCGCTCGAACTCGGCCGCCAGGGCCGGGTAGGCGTCGCGGTAGCTGTCGAAGCGCTGGCGCCAGGCCGCCTCCAGGCCCTCGCCGCGGTCGCACGCGTTCCAGGCGGCGGCCACGTCGGCGGGTACCTCGAAGGGGGCGGCGGTCCAGCCCAGGGCTTCGCGGGTGGCCTGCACCTCGGCCGCGCCCAGTGCGGCGCCGTGCACGTCGTGCGTGCCGGCCTTGTGGGGCGAACCCTGGCCGATCACGGTCTTGCAGCAGATCAGGGTGGGCCGGCCGTCGGACTGTGCGGCCTGTGCCTTGGCGGCCCGGATGGCGGCGTCCACGGCGGCGGCGTCGTGCCCATCCACGTCGCGGATCACGTGCCAGCCATAGGCCTCGAAACGCTGGGGCGTGTCGTCGGCGAACCAGCCTTGCACATGCCCGTCGATGGAGATGCCGTTGTCGTCGTAGAAGGCCACCAGCTTGCTCAGGCGCAGCGTGCCGGCCAGCGAACACGCCTCGTGGCTGAGGCCCTCCATCATGCAACCGTCACCCAGGAAGACGTAGGTGTGATGGTCCACGATGGGGTGACCGGGCCGGTTGAACTCCAGGGCCAGCTGTTGTTCGGCCAGGGCCATGCCCACCGCGTTGGCTACGCCCTGCCCCAGCGGACCGGTGGTGGTTTCCACGCCAGGCGTCAGGCCCACTTCGGGGTGGCCGGGGGTTTTGCTGTGCAACTGGCGAAAGCGCCGCAGCTCGTCCATGGGCAGGTCGTAGCCCGTCAGGTGCAGCAGCGCGTACAGCAGCATGGAGCCGTGGCCGTTGCTGAGCACGAAACGGTCGCGGTCGGGCCAGTGGGGGTTGGCGGGGTGGTGGCGCAGGTGGCGGTGCCACAGCACCTCGGCGATCTCGGCCATGCCCATGGGGGCGCCGGGGTGGCCGCTCCTGGCCTGTTCCACCGCGTCCACGGCAAGCATGCGCAGGGCATTGGCCATGCGGCGCGCGAGCTCGGGCGCGGGGGCCTGGGTGGCGGGGGTGTCGTTCATGTTCATGGTGTGGCGTCCTTCCCGTGGGTTCAGGCCAGGCCCGTGGCGCGCCGCTTGCGGTCCATCATGCGCCAGATGAAGGGGGTGAAGATGAGCTGCATGGCCAGTTCCATCTTGCCGCCCGGCACGACGATGGTGTTGGCACGGCTCATCCAGGAGCCTTCGATCATGCTCAGCAGGTAGGGAAAGTCGATGCCCTTGGGCTTGGCGAAACGGATCACGACCATGCTCTCGTCGGCACTGGGGATGTCGCGCGCAATGAAGGGGTTGGACGTGTCCACCACCGGCACGCGCTGGAAGTTGACGTGCGTGAGGCCGAACTGCGGCACGATGTAGTTCACGTAGTCGGGCATGCGGCGCAAGATGGTGTCCACCACCGCTTCCTGGCTGTAGCCGCGCTGGGTCTTGTCGCGGATGAGCTTCTGGATCCACTCCAGGTTGATGGAGGGCACGACGCCGATGAGCAGGTCGGGGTACTGGGCGATGTTGACCGTGTCGGTCTTGACCGCACCGTGCAGGCCCTCGTAGAAGAGCATGTCTGTGCCGACGGGCAGCTCTTCCCAGGGGGTGAAGGTGCCGGGGGCCTGGCCGTAGGGAGCGGCCTCTTCGGCGTTGTGCAGGTACTTGCGGCACTTGCCGGTGCCGTCGGTGGCGTACTGGCGGAACAGCGCTTCAATGTCCTCGAACAGGTTGCCTTCGGCCCCGAAGTGGCTGAAGTGGCGGTTGCCCTGGGCCTCTTCCTCGGCCATGAGCTGTTTCATGGCCTGGCGGTCGTAGCGGTGGAAGCTGTCGCCTTCGATGACGGCGGCCTTCACCTCCTCGCGGCGGAAGATGTTCTGGAAGGTGCGCGTCACCGTGGAGGTGCCCGCACCGGACGAGCCGGTGATGGCGATGATGGGATGGCGTTCGGACATGGCGGTATCTGTAGGGTGGAATGGGGCTCAGGCCACGCAGTCGCGGAACAGGCTGCGTTCGGCGAACAGCGGGGTGTCGTCCTTCACGGCCACGGGCTCGGCGTGGTAGCGTTCGATGCGCTCCACCTCGTGGCGCGAGCCGAACACCAGCCCGATGCGCTGGTGCAGGCCGGTGGGCTGGACCCCGAGCACCGGTGCGCGGCCGGTGCTGGCGCGGCCACCGGCCTGCTCCATCACCATGGCAATCGGGTTGGCCTCGTACAGCAGGCGCAGGCGGCCGGGCTTGGTCGCGTCCTTGGTGTCGCGCGGGTAGAGGAACACGCCGCCGCGCATGAGGATGCGGTGCGCCTCGGCCACCATCGAGGCGATCCAGCGCATGTTGAAGTCCTTGCCGCGTGGGCCCGAACGGCCCGCCAGGCACTCGTCCACGTAGCGTTTCACGGGCGCCTCCCAGAAGCGGCTGTTGGAGGCGTTGATGGCGAATTCCTGCGTGTCCGGCGGCACCTGGATGTTGTGGTGGGTGAGCTTGAACTCGCCCAGGTTGGGGTCGAGCGTGAAGCCGTGCACCCCGGTGCCCACCGTCAGCACCATCATGGTGGTGGGGCCGTAGAGCGCGTAGCCGGCCGCCATCTGCTGGGCGCCGGGCTGCAAGAAGTCTTCGGCGGTCACGTCGCGCCCGCTGTCGATGACCGCCTGCGGCGCACGCAGGATGGAAAAGACGCTGCCCACCGACACGTTCACGTCGATGTTACTGGAGCCGTCCAGCGGGTCGAACACCAGCAGGTACTTGCCGCGCGGAAACTGGCGCGGGATGTTGTAGGGCCCGTCCATCTCCTCGCTGGCCATGCCGGCCAGGTGGCCACCCCATTCGTTGGCGCGCAGGAACATCTCGTTGCTGATCACGTCGAGCTTCTTCTGCGTTTCGCCTTGGACGTTGACGCTGTCGCCCCCGCCATGGTTGCCCAGCACGTTGCCCAGGGCGCCAAAGGCCACCGAGCGCGCAATGGCCTTGCAGGCCAGCGCCACGTCGAGGATGAGCGCGTTGAAGTCGCCACTGGCGTCGGGAAAGCGGCGGCGCTCCTCGATGAGGAACTGCGTCAGGGTGGAGCGTTGGGACAGGGGCATGGCGGGTCTCGGTTCGGGTGGGGTCTTCAGGCAGGCAGGCGCAGCCAGCGCTGCAGGTCGTCCAGGGACGTGCTGGCCAGGTCGGGCAACACGCGCAAGGCACCCGAGAAGTCGTGGTGGGCGGTGAACGGGTTGGGCGTGATGACCGTGGGCAGACCGGCCGCGCTGGCGGCGCGCAGTCCGTTGGCCGAATCTTCGAAGGCCAGGCAAGCGTCTGCCGACAGGCCCAGGCGCTTGAGCGTGTTGAGGTAGACCTGCGGGTGGGGCTTCTTGAGCGGGGCAGTGGAGGCGTCTTCGATGACCTCGAAGCGGTCCATCCAGCTGGCGCCCAGGGCCTGGCGCAGCAGCGCCGCGATGTTGACGGGCGAGGTGGTGGTGGCGATGGCCAGACGCAGCCCGGCCCGCAGCGCCGCTTCGATCAGCGCCAGCACCCCCGGGCGCAGGTGCACCTGCCCGTCGCGCACCGCCTGTTCGTAGGCCGCGGTTTTGTTCAGGTGCAGGCGCTCCACCGTTTGCGCCACGCCCTGGCCGTCGAGCTCCCTGAGGTCGGGTTGCACCTGGCGCCAGTGGTGCAGGATGCGCTCCTTGCCACCCGACACGTGGAGCAGACGGGTGTAGGTGGCCAGGTCCCAGTGCCAGTCCAGCCCCTCGGCCGCGAACGCCTGGTTGAAGGCGGCCATGTGGGCCATTTCGGTATCGGCCAGGGTGCCGTCAACGTCAAAGATCAGGGCTTCCAGCATGTCTTGTCTCCAGGGTTGCCCGGTGTGGGCAACGCGTTCTCAAACTATAAGCACACGCTTAACTAAGGTAAATTCAGTATTCATTCGATATTTGTTAAGGAATTACTGAATGAAGAACGCCACCTTCCGGCAGTTGCGGGTCTTCGTCGAGGTGGCCCGGCACCTGAGCTTCGCGCGCGCGGCCGAGGTGTTGCACCTGACCCCGCCGGCGGTGACCATGCAGGTCAAGGAACTGGAGGGGCATGTGGGCCTGCCCTTGTTCGAGCGCAATGGGCGCCAGGTGAGCCTGACCACGGCCGGCGAATACATGGTGGTGTACGCCCGCAAGGTGTTGGCCACGTTGAAGGACGCCGAGGACGCCGCGGCCCGGCTCAAGCGGCTGGAAGTGGGCACGCTGACGATCGGCATGGTGAGCACCGCCAAGTACTTTCTGCCGCGGCTGCTGGCCGAGTTCCAGCAGGAACACGCCGGGGTGGAAATCCGGCTCGCGGTGGGCAACCGGGCACAGCTGCTGCAGATGTTGCACGGCAACGAGGTGGACATCGCCGTGATGGGCCAGCCACCGACGGAGCTCGCGACGCGGGCCGAGCCGTTTGCCGCCCACCCGCACGTGTTCGTGGCCCCCATCGACCACCCGCTCCTGAAGGTGGGGCACCCCACGGTGGAGTCGCTAAGCCCCTACGGATTCATCCTGCGCGAACGCGGTTCGGGCACCCGCGCGGCGATGGAGAAATTCCTGGAGCCCTCGCGCATGGAGCTGCGGGTGGTGATGGAGATGTCGAGCAACGAGACGATCAAGCAGGCGGTGATGGCGGGCATGGGCATCAGCTTCCTGTCGCTGCACACCATTGGGCTGGAGCTGGAACACGGCCTGATCGCCACGCTCGACGTGGAGGGGGGTCCGGTGGTGCGGGCCTGGAACCTGGTGCACACGCTGTCGAAGCTGCTGTCGCCGGCGGCGGAGGCGTTCCGCTACTTCATGCTGGAACGGGCCGAAGGCCACCTGGCACACAAGTACGGGTCGCTCATCCGGCTCACGCCCACCTAGTTTGTCATGGACAATTTTCCAACACGGGGCTAAGATTTCCGGTGTGAATACCCCGACCATCCCCATCAACACAGCCCCTGTGCCCCGCTGGCTGGGCATTGCCGGACTCATTCCTTTCGCAGCCTTGGCCGCTGCGGTGTGGCTCTGGCCCGCACATGCGGCGCGGGCCCATGCGGCGTTACTGGGCTATGGCGCGGTGATCTTGAGTTTCGTTGGCGCCATCCACTGGGGGCTGGGCATGGCCACGGCCGCGGACAGGTCTGGCCCGTACCTGTGGAGCGTGGTGCCCTCGTTGCTGGGCTGGGCGGCGTTGTTAATAGGTGCCGGCTGGGGTTATCCGGTGTTGCTGCTGGGGCTGTGGGCACACTATGCCCAAGACCGCCGTTGGCGCGGTCTTGCCACATTGGCACCCTGGTACCTGCCG
>JAUWAE010000213.1 GCA_030602185.1 Comamonadaceae bacterium | reverse complement strand
ACCTGGGCCAACGCGGCCTTGGCCCGCAGGTCGTGGCTGTCGGGCGTGTCGGCCACGGACGCCGCCAGCCGGTAGGCAAACAAGGCCGCAGGGTCGCCCTGGGCGTCCAGCGCCTCGGCGCGCAGGCGCAGGGCTTGCGGGTGTTGTGGCTCACGCTCCAGCAGCGGCGCCAGCAGATGCAGGGCATCGGCAAAGGCGGCCAGGCGCATGGCCTCGTGCGCGCCTGCCAGCAGCCAGGGCGCGGCCTCGCGGGGCTGGCCACCCGCCAGCCAATGCCGGGCAACAGTGCCCGGCGCGGCGCCCAGATCGCTCAACAGTGCCGCCAGCGCCCGGTGCATCTTCAGGCGCTGGTGCGGGGGTATCTGCCCGATGAGGGCCTGCCGGACCAGTTCGTGTCGAAAACGGTAACGCCCCTCTGCCACGACCAGCACGCCCGCCGCCAGCGCGGCATCAATGGCGGCGAAGGCAGGCGCCTGCGCCAGAGCAGCCAAAGGCTCCAGGGTGGCGGGCTCCACGCTGTCTCCGCAAACCGCCAGCCAGCCAAGAAACGCCTGCGCCGCCGCATCGACGTCGCACAGGCGCTGGGCAATGGCTTCGGCCGTGCTGGCGGGCATGGACCCGCCAGCGCTGGCCGCCGCACAGCGCGCCAGCTCGATGGCGGCAAACGGGTTGCCCTGCGCCGCCGCCACGATGTGCCCGAGCACCTCGTCTGCCACTGGGGCAGGCACCGAGCGCTCCACCAGGCGGCGCGACTCGTCGATGCCCAGCGGTTGAACATCCAACCGTTGCAGTGCACCAGCGCGTTGCAGCCGACTGATGCCACGCCCAAGCGCCGAGCCCTCTGGCGGCGGGCGCAAGGTCATCAGCAGGCAGACCGGCGGCCCCGCCACGGCAAGCTGCATTAGCACGTCCACATCGGCGTCTTCGGCGAGATGAACGTCTTCTGCGAGGAGCAGCAAGGGGGCGCTGTCGGCTGCCGCCATCAGCAAACGCCGGATGGCTCCGACCACCTGGTGACGCCCCAGCGGCCCGGGCAGCGGCTGGGCAGGCCCGGCCAGGGGGGTGAGCTGTGCCAGCACCGCACGGGCGGCGGCGCCGACACGGTCCAGCCGCTGGCGCTCGTCCAGTATCAGGCGCTGCGCCAGCGCCGACACCAGCCCGTAGGTCTGCCCGGCGGGCGACGCATCCACGCGCACGGCCGACCAGCCGTGGCTGCGCGCCTGTTGCGCGGCCTCGCGGCACAGCGCGCTCTTGCCTATGCCTGCCGGGCCGCACAGCGCAATGCCCCCAGGCCGCTCCAGGGCGGGTAACTGCAACCACCCGGCAATCTGCGCCAATTCCAGGGCGCGGCCCACGAAGACCGGGCCCAGGGCTGGCAACCCGGCCACGCAGCGGTCGTAAAGCGCCTGGGTCTGGGCGTCGGGCGCAATGCCCAGATCTTGCTGAAGGGCTTCGCGCAGGCGGGCATACCAGTGCAGCGCCGTGGCACGGTGGCCCGCTTCCAGCGCCTCGCGCATCAGCACGCGGTGCGCTTCTTCGTCGGTGGGGTCGAACCGCGCCAGCCGTTCCCATTGGGCAGCTGCGCGCAGCAACTCTCCGCAACGTGCCCGCAGGCGCTCCCTGGCAGGCTCGGTCCACGCCTCGTACCTCGACCCCGGCAGCAGGTCGCCCGCGTAGAGGTCGGCAGCGTCGGCGCAGGCCGCGGCGTCATGCAACTGCAAGGCCGCCAGCGCCGCATGTTCAAAGTCGTCGGCGTCCACCTGCACGTCGCCACAGGGCCACAGCGCCAGCTCGTTGCCTTGCTGTGCAACGGCATCGTGCCGGCCCAGGGTCTGGCGCACGTGGTACAGGGCCTTGCGCAAGTTGGCCGCACCGGCCTCGGGCTCCAACTGCGGCCACAAGGCGTCGATCACCAGATCGCGCGAGGCCCGGTGCCGCGGCTGCAGGCACAGCAGTTGCACCAGGTGCGTGGCGCGGATGGCCGTCCAGCGATCACCTGGCAGGCCAACGCCATTGACCGCCACCGCGAAACCGCCAAGCAGGCGCACGTCGAGCCGTGGGGGTGGTTCGGCGGCTTGCCGGGACAGTGCGACGGCGTCCATGCGGCGCAGTATGTGCCTCGCGAGCCCCACTGGCAAGTACAGGGCACGCCAGGAACGTTCGAGGAACGCCGCGCTGCCATGCTGGCATCGACAGGCCCGCACACACCGGTCTGTCTTCTAGCAAGGAGCACACCATGACCACCCAACTGCTGATCCTCCCCTTGCCCCACGAGGGGCAGGCGGTCCTGAGCCTGTCGTCGGCGCCGACGCTGGCACACCTGCCGGAACTGGAACAGGCGCTGGCCCAGGGCCTCGAACAGCTGCGCCAGGAACTGTGTGAGCCCACCCCCACTGCGGGTGAGCTGGAGTACGCCTCCTGGATGACTCTGCTCAGAAATTGAAGCTGGCGGTGGACGGCGGCAAGGCGCTGCGCCCCATTCAGTACAATCGCCGGCCCCCATGACCGGCACGCGGCGCGCGTCGGTCGTCACCGTTGACCACTGCCACACACCCATGCGCTATTCAGTCTCCCACCACAAGCTCAAACTGATCCTCCAAGCCCAGGGCTTGAGCACAGGCGATGCCAGCGGCATTGACAAGCTGTTTGGTGGCAACGACGGCTACTACTGGTTCGGCACGCTGCGCGACCTGTGCCCGCCCGGCAAGACCATCACCTGGGAGAACCAGTACGAGATGGTTCGCGCCATCCAGGCGCATGAAAACGCGACCGCAGCCGAAGACGAGATGAAACCCCTGGTGCCCAGCCCGGCCAACATCGCTGCGCTGTCGAAATTGCTCTGCGACCCGATTTGAGGCCAGCCAGCCACTGCGGCGTCTGGCTGCCCGTCCGGTGGGGTCAGGCAGTTTCGGTGTCCACCTCTCGACTGCCCTGCTCGTTGTAGCGGCCACCCACCACCCTCCGGTCGTGCATCACCTCATCGAGTTGCTGCATCACCTCGGGCGACAGCCGCACATGGGCGGCGGCCAGGTTTTCCTGCAGGTGCGCCACACTGGTGGTGCCCGGAATGGGCAGGATGTGCGGCGCCTTGTGCAGCAGCCAGGCAATGGCCAGTTGCGCGGGCGTGCAACCCGCCTTTTGCGCCAGCGCGTTGTAGGCGGGCAGCAGTTCCAGGTTGCGCGCGTAGTTGGCTGGCGCAAAGCGCGGCATGGCGCGGCGAATGTCCTTGGGGTCCAGCGCGCTCACGTCGGGCGGCGTGCTGGTGAGGAAGCCACGCCCCACCGGGCTGAAGGCCACAAAGGCCACACCCAATTCACGGCAGGCATCGAGCACCGCGATCTCGGGGTTGCGTGTCCAAGGCGAATACTCGGTCTGCAACGCGGCAATCGGGTGCACGGCGTGGGCGCGGCGCAGCGTGGCGGCAGACACCTCGCTCAAGCCGATGGAGCGGATCTTGCCCTCGCGCACCAGATCGGCGAGCGCACCCACGCTGTCTTCAATGGGCACCTGCTTGTCCCAGCGGTGCAGGTAATACAGGTCGATCACGTCGGTGCGCAGGCGCTGCAAGGCGGCCTCGCAGGTGGCCTTGAGGGTCGAGGGCCGCCCGTCGATGACACGCACGAGCTTGCCGTCGCCGTTCACGTCCACGCCGGTCATGCCGCACTTGCTGGCCAGGGTGAACCTGGAACGGTGGGGGCTAAGCACCTTGCCCACCAGCGTCTCGCTGGCGCCAAAGCCGTAGAGCGCGGCCGTGTCGAAGTGCGTCACACCCGCGTCCAGCGCGGCGAGCAGCACGCGCTCGGCCTGTTGCTCAGACACCGGTGCGCCGTACGCGTGGCAAATGTTCATGCAGCCCAGGCCGATGGCGCTGACGCTGAAGGGGCCCAATTGGCGTTGTTGCATCGAATCACTCCTTGAATGGCAAACGGCCCCAGCCGTGAGGATGGAGCCGTTGGATGGATGGTTCAGGCGTTGCGCCAGTGGACCATCAGGCGTTGAGCTGCTGCTCCAGCTGGTGCAG
>JAUWAE010000274.1 GCA_030602185.1 Comamonadaceae bacterium | reverse complement strand
GGCGGGGCGGTATCGGTCGACCTTCGCGCTGATGAACTGCTTGATGGCCTCGATCACGGCCTTGCCCATCTGGCTGAGTTCGCCCAACTCGTAGCCCCACACGCCCTGCACTTGCTCTTGCGATTCCTTGCCCTTGCCGATCTCGAACGGGGTGTCGCTGTACCAGGGGCTGCCGGCCAGCGTTTCCACCAGGGTGGATTTGCCCAAGCCGCCCTTGCCCTCCAGCACCGGGCAGTAGTCGAATTTGCAGCCGGGCTCCATGACGCGCTTGACCATGCCCACCAGCCAGAACTGGCCCACCAGGGTGAGGTATTCGGCCAGGTTGGGCGCCAGGGCTTCCGGGTCTTCGCCAATGACCCAAATGAGCCACTTGGCCAGGCGGGGCTTGCCGTCCCACTGCAGGCCCAGCAGCCATTCACGGATGGGGTGCCAGGGGTTCTCGTAGGCCACCGTCTCCATGCCTTCCATGATGGCCTGGCGGGTGATGGCGGGCAGCCCGTACTTTTTGCTGAGCCAGTTGCCCAGCAGCAGGTCGGTGGCGCCGGTGATGGCGCCCACACGCCCGTGCGGGAACGGCCAGGCGCGGCGGGCTTCGATGGTGTTGCTCAACTCGTTGAAGCCAAGCACGCCCTGCAGCTCTGGGTCGCGGCGAAGGGCGGTGATGACCAGCTTGCGGCTGACCAGCCAGCGGCCTTTGTCGGCATCCCAGAACGGGCGCAGCCAGGCCGGCATGCCTCCATCGCCCTCACCCCCATCGCCGGCGGCTGCAGGGGCAGAATCTCCGCCCTCAGTGTCAACGGGGCCTTCGATTTTTGGGAACACCTCGCCCGCGGCGCCTTCCTCTGGGGGCAGCGCGTAGGCCGTGGCGAAAAACTGGACCACGCGGTCGAAGTCCCAGCCGTCCGTCTCGATGGCGTCGGCAGCGTCCCAGCCGTCGGGCTTGACGCCAGGCCCATCGATGGCCAGCAACTGGACCGTGCAGCCATGTTCGCGGGCAAGCAGGTGGCCAATGCCCAGCATGGCCTTCATGCCGGGCTGTTTGTGGGCGGGCAGGTAGGGCTTGGCCAACTGGGCGGCCTCGCGGGCGGCTTCGTCAGCACAGGCGTTGCGTTCCTTGGCCGTCAGGGGCTCGCGTTTGCTGTCGCAGTCTGGCCAGGCCAGCACCGCGGCACCCTTGATCCAGGCCCAGTCGGCTTTCTGCCATGCCTTGCAGCCACCGGGCCAGCTCGCCACCACGTACACGCCTGGCGAGTGCGCATCGAGCAGGGCCTGCAGGATGTCAGCTTTCTTTTCGCCCTCCACCAGAATGACGGTGTGGCGGTTGCCCGGCAGGTGGCCGTTGGGCAGGTAGAGGGGGCGCGGTTCGTCGAACTGCTTCCAGTGCCACTTGCAGGCGCCGTCGCGGGCGCTCTTGCACCAGGTGTAGGGCAGGTCGTCCTTGCCGCCGTCGCTGGTGCGGAAACGCACCACGTAGCCGTGCACCTCGTCACCCAGGCGGTACATGCTGGTGCGCACGATGTCTTCGGGCACGCGGTGATGGTGCTTGAAGGTGGGCTGTGGCGCCATGGCGGGCACTGGGCGCACGGTCGTCCAGCCCTCGGTTTCGCGGGGCTTGGGTGCCGGGGCCGGTGGGGCGGGCGGGCGCTCGGGGCGCTGGTGGCGGGTGTCGGGCATCACACCGGCCACGTCTTCCAGGCCTTCGTCACGCGCCACGCTGATGGCGGCCTTCGCTTGGCTCAAGCCATGAATGGCCGCGTACAGGCTGAGCAGGTCACCGCCCTTTTCGTCGGTAGCGAAATCGGCCCAAGCCCCACTTTTGAGGTTGACCGAGCAGCTGCTGCCCTCGCCGCCGGAAAGGCCGCCGCAGACGTACTCGTGGCCCTTGATGTGGCCACCGGGCAGCCACTGAGCCACGTAGTAATCGGCGCGGGCCAGCAGGGCTTCGGCCAGGGCCTCGAAGCGGATAGGGGGAAGGGGTGCGCGGTCCGTCATGCACGGCCCCGCTGTGTAAGGGGGTAGCTATCCCATGCCGGCGTGTCCACCGCCGGCGGCACAGGTGTTGGCAACATCGGTCAGTGGCCCCAGTTGGTGAATACGGCGGCCAGGTCAACGAAGGCTTGCTGCGCTGCTTCGGCCGGGGTGTACACGGCCACGGGCTTGTTGCGGTACTCCACCCTGCGGTGCCCGGCCACGGCCAACAGGCCGGCACGGCGCAGGTTCTTCACCGTGTGGGTGGCGGCTTCCACCCCCACCTGGGCATGGTGGGCCAAATCGCGCAGGGTGGGCTGCTGCCCTTGCTGCCGCAGATCGTGCGCGGCCTTCAGCAGCGCGTGGCGCAGGTCTCCGGCGGGCCTCATGCAGCGGCCCTCAGGTTGGCGCGGGCCATGGGCTGGTTCACCACCGGTACAGCGCGGTTCAGGTGTTCCATGCGGTGGGCCACGGCCTGCATCTGGCGGGTGGCTTCCAGGAACTGGCGCTGCAGTTCGGCCAGTTCATCGAGCGGCTCCACCGGCACCGGGGCCGCGTAGCCCAGGTCGTGCAGCATGAATTCCACGCATTGGTGCAGGCCCCGTTCGCGCCCCAGGC
>JAUWAE010000104.1 GCA_030602185.1 Comamonadaceae bacterium | reverse complement strand
ACCACCAGGTTGTCGCCCTCGGGAACGATGTCCATCAGCCGGTCGCCCGGTTTGACCACGCCACCCACGGTGTGGGCGGTCAGGTCCACGACGGTGCCGTCTACCGGCGCGCGCAGCACGAGCCGGTCAAAGGTGTCCTGCTGGGCGTTCAGGCGCTCGCCCAGGGTGGCGACCTCGCGCTGGATCTCTGCCAGCTGCGTTTCCACCTCGCGGCGGTATTCCACCTCCCGCTGGGCGGCGCGCATACGGAACTCGGCCAGCCGGGCGTTGATGCCGGCGATGTTCGACAAATCCTCGCTCTGCTTGCTCTGCACCTCGGCCAGTTGGCGCTCCAACTCCAGCAGGTTGTTGCGTGAGACAAAGCCTTGTTCTCGCAGGTTGCGGAAAGAGTTGAGCTGTTCTGTGAACAGGGCGATTTGTGTTTCGCGCCCGGCCTTGAGCTGCGACAGGCTGGCCAGTTGCGCCTCCAGCCCCTTGACCGATTCGCGCACGATGCGCAACTCGCCTTCCAGCGCACTGCGGCGGGAGCGGAACAGGCCGTCTTGCGCCCGCATCAAGGCCGCCACTTCGGGGTTCTTTTCGGCGGCGGTGAGCTCGGGTGGGTAGTTCACGGTGGTGGTGCCGTCGCGCTCGGCACGCAGGCGGGCCAGGGTGGCCAGCGCGGTGTAGTGCTGCGTCTGCGTGGCGTTCAGGGCCGATTTGCTTTGGGTTTCATTCAGCACCAGCAGTTCGTCGCCGGCCTTCACTTTCTGGCCTTCGCGCACCAGAATCTGTTCCACGATGCCGCCGTACAGGTGGTCAATGCGCTTGCGGCTGCTTTCCACGGCCACCACGCCGGGCGCGGGTATGCCTTCGTCCAGCGGGGCCAGGGTGGCCCAGGCCATGAAGCCGCCAAAGCCAATGGCCAGCACCCACAGGCCCCGGCGCAGGATGCGCTGGTAGTCGGTGTCGGGCACCGCGTGAGGCGTGGTGCTGGGCGGCAGGGCGTCCAGCGTCAAGTGGGTGGTGGGTGGCGGTGCGGCAGCGGCCACCGTGTTGGGTGCGGTCACGGCGGGTGTGTGGGCTTCGGGGCTCATGCCTGGGCCTCGTGGGTCAGTTGGGCATCGGGGGTGGAGGCGGCCACGGTGGGCTTGCGTTGCGGACGCAAGGTGTCCATCACCGCATCGCGCGGGCCGTAGGCCTGGATGGTGCCGTTGGCCAGCACCAGAATGGCGTCGGCCTCGGCCAGCAGGTTCATGCGGTGGGTGATGACGAACACCGTGCGCTTTTCCTGCTTCATCACCCGCAGCGCGCCCAGCAGGGCGGCGTCGCCGGCTTCGTCCAGGTTGGCGTTGGGTTCGTCCAGCACCACCAGGGCCGGGTCGCCGTACATGGCGCGCGCCAGGCCAATGCGCTGCCGCTGTCCGCCCGACAGGGCCATGCCGCCTTCCCCTATGGGGGTGTCGTAGCCCTGCGGCAGCCGCAAAATCATGTCGTGCACGCCGGCGCGCTGGGCGGCGGACACGGTACGGGCCGAATCGGGCACGCCGAAGCGGGCAATGTTTTCGGCCACGGTGCCTTCAAACAGTTCCACGTCTTGCGGCAGGTAGCCCAGCCAGGGGCCCAGTTCGTCCTTGTTCCATTGCGACACGTCGGCCCCGTCCAGCCGTACCGTGCCGTTCATGGGCGGCCACACACCCACCAGCGCACGCGCAAGGGTGGACTTGCCCGAGGCGCTGGGGCCAATGACGGCCACCAGCATGCCGGCCGTGGCGCCGAACTTGATGCCTTTGAGCACCGGCGTGCGCGCACCGGGCGGGCCAGCGACGAGGTTTTCCACCGTCACAAACCCTTGCGGGCGGGGCAGGGAGGTACGGGGTTTGGGTTCGGGGTGGGCCTGGAGCAGTTCATTCAAGCGTTGGTAGGCCCCACGCGCCTGTACCAGGCTGCGCCAGTGGCCGATGACAGCGTCCACGGGGGACAAAGCACGGCCGAGCAGAATGGAGGCGGCGATCATGCCGCCTGGGGTCATTTGCTGGTCAATCACCAACAGCGCACCAAGACCCAGCACGCCCGATTGTGCGGCCATGCGGACAAAACGGGTGGCGGCACCCACGTCGGTGGCTCGGTCGCTGGCCTCGCCTTGCAATGAAATTGCCGCGTTCTGACGCACTTGCCAGCGTTGGCGAATGGCGCCGAACATGCCCATGGATTCGATCACCTCGGCATTGCGCACGCTGGCGCTGGCGTATTGCGAGGCTTGCAGAGCTTCTTCGCTAGCCGCCTTCTGGGGCGGGCCGGTGAGCTTTTCGCTCACCCATGTGAGTACCACCAACAACAGGGCCGCAACTACGGCAAAAACGCCAAGGTTGGGGTGTAGCAGGAAAATAACGGCAATGTAAATAGGTGTCCACGGTGCATCGAGGAAGGCGAACAGCCCCTTGCCTGTAAGGAATTGGCGTAGGCTGGCCAGATCGCCTAAAGCCCGTGACGTGACTGCTGTGTTGCCCCGCAAGGTGCGTTTAAAGCTGGCCTCCAGCACCACTCGCCCCAGTTGTTGGTCCAGCGCTGCGCTGCCGCGAATCAGTGCCCGTCCTCGGGTCCAGTCCAGCAGCGCGTCTAGCACGTACAGCCCCAACAGTATGAGAGTAAGCATGAGTAAAGTGGTAGTGTTGCGACTAGACAGCACCCGGTCGTAGATCTGCAGCATATACAGTGTCGGGGCCAGCATCAGCAGGTTGATGACCAAACTAAACGTGGCCACCATGACCAGACCGCCTTTGAAGGTACGTAGGAAGCTGATTAAATGGTTGGGATGGGCCATATGTCTATCAGGGTAACCGGAGTTACTGGTTGAATTACTGTAGAGGGTGCGAGTATTATGAAAAAACCCGCCGGGATGCCCGGCGGGTTCTAGGACTCTCTTGGACCTGAAACTGCAGTCCGATGTTACATCCAGTAGTTGTAAGAAAGTTGTATGGTGATATTTGAGGCGTCTGGCTCTTCAGTGGTGAATCCGTCAACCGGGCCTGAGAATGAAACGGTATAGTCAAATTTTAGGTTCTCAGACCAATTGACGAAAAGTGTTGCTTCTGGATTGACTTCGATAAATTCATTCTCGAAATTCCGGGATCCATCCTTACCACCTTCGTTTGTTCCAGTATGCTCCGATAAGGCATCGCCGGTAACTTTGAAGGATTCATTTTTGAAGTCATAGTCACCAATGCCTGTGACTTCAACTTTGCCATCGCTCCAGCCAAAACCCAGCAGTTCGTATGAATCGCTGGTGGTGTATTCACCGTCTCCAAGTTTTTCAATAGTGAACTTCATTGTGTCGGTGAACTGATCTGCAGTTCCGAGCACAGTGATAGTCCCTCCGCTGGCGACGGGTTCATTGACCCCGTCGGTGATTTTATAACTGACGGTCAGTTCGGTTTTTTCGCCATCAAATAGTAATTTGAAATATTCGGAGTTGGTGTTGATTTTGAGGGTGTTGCCCTCCACCATGAATAGATCTTTATAGTCTCCATCCAGAGTTCCACTCACGGTGACCGAGTTGGCGACGACATTGATTGGGTCGTTGTCTTCATCAAATTCTACACCGCCACGGAGGTCGAATGATATCCATTGAGCTTCAGCGGTTGGGTTGGATTTGACGTCCCATTCGGTGATGGGTTCTGGTTCAAGTTTTACAGGTTGAGGTGCAGTATTTGTATTGGCCACAGACCAGTTGGTATCATAGGAAGGGACTTTTCCGTCCGTGTAGAACTCGCGGGTGTGGTTGATCACCTCCTTCTTGGTGAACGTATCCCACGTGAAGGTGTCTGTGCCGGAAAGGATCGAGGACAGGTAGATGGTTTGTCCGTCAACAATCAGATAGGGGTTGGGGTTGCCCGCGATGTCATCGATGACATTGGCGTCTGGGTTTGCGAGAGGGCTTTTGGTCTGGGCAGCCAAAAACAGATCATGGAGGGTGAACTCGCCGGCTTCGAGCTTGCTCTTCAGCGCCAGTGCCGCGTCAATGCCCAGTGCTTCTGCTTGCGTCGAAGCCAGATAGTCGGCCGCTTGCGTCACAAACTGGGACAGTGCTGCACTGTAGGCCGAGGACAGTTCGCCTTGGGCAGCGCCGCCCGTCAACGCAGTTTCGAATGTGAAAGTAAAGCTCATAGATGGTTCCTGGGTGAAAATTGGATGTCGAGGCCTCCCGTCTCCAGCCGCGAATCGATCAACTGCACCGCCACTCCCGTGCGACTGCCGTGGGTGCCCACACGCACGACCTTGCCGTGCGCCACCAGCTTCACGCCGCCGCCTGGGGTGTCGAGGTGGACATCAAAGTCCACCGCGCTGCCGATCTTTCGAACCCGGTCGAATTCGAACATCACGCCCGAAGCACTGATGTTTTGCGTCACACCCTGCTCGCCGCTGTGCAGCAGTACTGGCAAAACCAGTGGCTCTCGCCGCGCTTTCCGGTGTTCTGAAAACATGAACGGCAGTGTGCCGGCTACCAAGCTGAAAAATATGGTGGCTTTATGGGCTTTTTGTGGGCTTGCAATCCTGGTATTTGGTTATTTGTTATAGTGCAAATATCCTGGGAGGTTTCGGCTTGAATCCAAACCGGCTTTTTCCCAGTATTCAATGGCATGGAACTGTTTGCCAAAGATTCGCCTTACCTCACCCCTGCTGTGACACGCCCTGCTCATTCGCACACCGCCACGTCCTCAGCCCCTCAACTGGTCCGCGTGGCGCTTGTGGCCTTGCCCCTCACGGCATGGGGCCTCGAGCGTCTGATGGGCGCTCCGGCCTCGCGCCTGCGTTGTGTGGGTGTGGCCCATTCGGGAGCCGAGGCGGTGTTGCAGGTCGATGCCTGGCGGCCCGACGTGGTGCTGTTCGATCTGGACGGCGAGGACGGCACCGAATCGCTCGCCGATCTGCACGCCAGCACCCAGGCCAAAGTGCTGGCTTTGACAAGTTCGCCCCATACGGCGGAGCACGATGCGGCCATACTGGCCGGTGCCCGCGGGGTGGTGGACAAGCGCGAAGCGCCGGAGGTGCTGCTCAAGGCGCTGGAGAAGGTGTACCAGGGCGAGATCTGGATCGACCGCAGTGCCACCGGCCGCATTTTCATGGAGCTGGCGCGTCAGCGCACCGGCGTGCGCCGCGAAGACCCCGACAAGGCCCGCATCGCACAGCTCACCCCACGTGAGCGGCAGATGGTGGAAGCGCTGGCGCAGGACGCTGCGTCACCCGGCAAGGTGCTGGCTCAGCGCTTGCATATCAGCGAGAACACCTTCCGCAACCACCTCACCTCCATTTACAGCAAGCTGGGGGTGTCCAACCGCGTCGAGCTGTACGCTTTCGCGCTCAAGCACGGGTTGGGTATCAATGCAGCTTGAAGCGGCCCACCAGCTGGGCCAGCTGTTCGGCCTGCTCTTTGAGTGAGGCGGCGGCGGCCGAGGCCTGTTCGACCAGCGCGGCGTTTTGCTGCGTGACGCCATCCATCAAGGCGACTGCGCCATTGATCTGGGTGAGGCCTTCGGCCTGCTCGCCGCTGGACGATGCGATGTCGCGCATGAGCTGCGTGACTTGCTGGATGCTGCGCACGATCTCGCCCATGGTGGCGCCGGCGGCATCCACCTGCTGGGTGCCGTTCGCCACCTTGCTGACGGAGTCGTCGATCAGTCCCTTGATTTCGCGTGCCGCTTCGGCGCTGCGCTGGGCCAGGCTGCGCACTTCGCTGGCCACCACCGCGAAGCCCCGGCCCTGTTCGCCGGCGCGGGCCGCTTCCACGGCGGCGTTCAGCGCCAGGATGTTGGTCTGGAATGCGATGCTGTCGATCACGCCGATGATGTCGACGATGCGGCGTGACGACGTGTTGATGTCGTTCATGGTCTGAACCACGTCGGACACCACCCGGCCGCCGCGCTCGGCCACTTCCGAGGCGTTGTGCGCCATGGTGTTCGCCTGCTGGGCGTTGTCGGCGTTGATGCGCACCGTGCTGTTGAGCTGTTCGGTGGCCGAGGCGGTTTCTTCCAGCGAACTGGCTTGCTGTTCGGTGCGCTGGGACAGGTCCATCGTGCCACTGGCCACCTGGCTGGCCGCGCTGGCAATGGTGTCGGCCCCGGCAATGACCTGGCCGATGAGTTCGCGCAACTGCACCTGCATGGCGGCCATCTGCTTCAACAGGGTGGCGATTTCGTCTTCGCCGGACACCTGGATCTTGCTGGACAGGTCGCGCTGGGCAATGGCGGTGGCCGCGGCATCGGCCTGGCGGAAGCCTTGCGACATCCGGCGCAACGTCAGCAGCATGAACCACGTCATGGGCAGCACACCCGCTACCGCGGCGATCGTGAAGATCATGAGGGCCTGGTGGTAACGGCTTTCGGCGGCAGCGGTTTCGGCATCGGCGCGTTCGGTGTGGTGGTCGCGCAAGGCCGTCATGGCCTGCAGGAGTGCATCTCCTTCGGTGCGTCCCGCCACCAGAAAGGCCTGCATCACCGCCGGCGAGAAGTTGCCCGCCTCGATGGCCTGCATGGCCTCACGCAGTTTCGCCTGCCAAACGGTGCGCCGGGCTTCGAGCTCCTGCATCAGCGCGGCGGCTTGCGCGTCGTTAGGAATCTGGGTCAGCTTGTTCCATTCTTCGTCGTTGGCCTGCCCGTTGCGCTGGACCGCGCCGGTGTGCAGGTCCAGCGGGTGGTCATGGATGGCGTAGAGGGGGCCGGTCGGGTCGTGTTGAAACGACAGCAGCACGTGCAGACGACTGTCGTAGTACTGTTTGAGCATGTCGCCCAGCAACAGGGTGGGCCTCATGTGGTCGTCGTGCACGTCTTCCAGGCTGTCGCGGGCTTTCATCATGCCCACGGCGCCGGTGGCCATCACGCCCACCAGCACCAACCAGTACACCACCACCACCGCCCAGACGCGCTGGGTGAGCTTGAAACGATCGAAATTCATGCGTGCAAGACTGTGCGGACAATAATTCCATCATTATGAAGTCGTAATTTCCCCGTTTTGGACCGAAGTCTTGTCCAATGACTCCCTGTCCCGCCCTTTCGCTGGCGCAATTGACTTACATCAAACTGGGAACCGTGGGGCCCGTCGCGCAGTCTCACATCCCCTGAAAACCCCTAGGAGAATCGACCATGACGCATCTGAACGACCTGGGTACCGATCTGGGCGCCCTGTTGCCCGGGCACAGCACGGCCGAAGGCGCTACGCGCCGCACCGCCCTGAAAGCCGCGCTGGGCGTCGGGTATGCCGCGGCCGCTCTGCCCATCGTCGCGCAAACCGCCATACAGACGCCGTCCGCCGGGTTGACGGTGGGCGAGGTGACCGTGGATGTGAAGGGTTTTGGGGTGCCGGTGTACCGGGCCGCACCGGCCGGCAAGACCGGGTTGCCTGTGGTGCTGGTGCTGTCCGAAATCTTTGGTGTGCACGACTACATTGCCGACACAGCCCGCCGTTTTGCCCGAGCCGGCTACCTGGCGCTGGCGCCCGAACTGTTCGTGCGGCAGGGCGACGCCCAGGGCTACGGCGAAATGGCCAAGCTGATTGCCGAGGTGATATCCAAGGTGCCCGACGCCCAGGTGGCGGCCGACCTCGATGCATGCATCGACTGGGCAGGAGCAAATGGAGGCGATGTGAATCGGGTTGGAGTGACAGGTTTTTGCTGGGGGGGGCGGCAGACGTGGCTGTACAGCGCGCACCAGAAACGCATCAAGGCCGGGGTGGCGTGGTACGGTCGCCTGGTGGGCCAGACGAGTGAACTCACACCCAAGCACCCGGTGGACGTCGCGGGTCAGTTGAAGGGGCCGGTGCTGGGGCTGTACGGCGGGGCCGACACCGGCATTCCGCTGGATACCGTGGAGCAGATGAAGGCGGCGCTGGCCAAGGGCAATGCTGCGGCGCGGGCGTCGCAGTTTGTGGTGTACCCGGATGCGCCACACGCCTTCCATGCCGACTACCGGCCCAGCTTCCGCCAGGGGCCGGCCGAAGACGGCTGGAAGCGTTGCCTGGCCTGGTTCGCTCAGCACGGTGTGGCCTGAGCGCCTGGGGTCGCGCGAGCGGGTGGGCAACACCATGGCCTCGCTTGTATGATGCCGTGGACCCAAAAGAACCAAGGAGCCGCGGATGTATTTGCAAGAATTTTTTGCCGGGCTCGACGACGACGTCCAGGGGTGCATCCGCTGCCGCAACGCCCAGCCGTTTCCCCACCGCCTCAAGGTGGCGTTCCAGCCCATCGTGGACGTGACGCGGCGCGAGGTATTTGCCTATGAGGCGCTGATCCGCGGCGCCAACGGCGAATCGGCCGCCACCGTGCTGGCGGCGGTGCAGCCCGACCAAACGTACACCTTCGACCAAACCTGCCGGGTGCTCGCGATCGACACAGCGCAGCGCCTGGGCATGAAAGAGTACCTGTCAATCAATTTCCTGCCCAATGCGGTGTACGAGCCCGCCACCTGCATTCGGCTGACCCTGCTGGCGGCGCACAAGGTGGGGTTTCCGCCCGACAAGCTGATTTTCGAGCTGACCGAGGCGGAGCGCATCAACAACCCGGCCCATGCCTTGCGCATCGTCAAGGACTACCAGATGCTGGGCTTCCTGACGGCGATTGACGATTTCGGGGCGGGTTATTCGGGCCTGAACCTGCTGGCCGAGTTCCAGCCGCACATCGTCAAGCTTGACATGGCGCTGACCCGCGACATCGACCGTGACCGGGTGCGGCAGGCCATTGT
>JAUWAE010000220.1 GCA_030602185.1 Comamonadaceae bacterium | reverse complement strand
GCAATGGCGATGTCGGCCACGGTGTCGGTCTGGCTGGCGGGGTCGATCAGGCGGCCGTTTTGAATCAGGATTTTCATGTTGCTGTTCCGATGTCGCCGTCGTTCAAGCCACGTTGCCGGCCACAATGCCCATCACCGCCATGCGCACGGCGATGCCGAAGGTCACCTGCGGCAGCACCACGCTCTGTTGGCCATCGACCACGGTGGAGTCGATTTCCACCCCCCGGTTGATGGGGCCGGGGTGCATGACGATCGCGTCGGGCTTGGCCCAGCGCATGCGCTCGGGCGTGACGCCAAAGCTCTTGAAATACTCCTGGCTGGACGGCAGCAGCGCCCCGCTCATGCGCTCGTTCTGCAGCCGCAGGGTGATCACCACGTCGCAGTCTTTGATGCCCTCTTCCAGCGTGTGGCATACGCGCACACCCATGTGCGACAGGTCGCTGGGCACCAGGGTGCGCGGGCCCACCACGCGCACGTCCGGGCAGCCCAGGGTGGTCAGCGCGTGGATGTCGGAACGCGCCACGCGCGAGTGCAGCACGTCGCCCACGATGGCCACCGACAGCTTGGTGAAGTCCTTCTTGTAGTGGCGGATGGTGTACATGTCCAGCAGCCCCTGGGTGGGGTGGGCGTGGCGCCCGTCGCCGGCGTTGATCACGTGCACGTGCGGCGCCACGTGCTGCGCGATCAGGTAAGGCGCACCCGACTCGCTGTGGCGCACCACGAAGATGTCGGCCGCCATGGCGCTGAGGTTGGCGATGGTGTCGAGCAGGCTTTCACCCTTGGCGGTGGAACTGCGCGCGATGTCGAGCGTGTACACGTCGGCACTGAGCCGCGTGGCCGCGATGTCGAAGGTGGTGCGGGTGCGGGTGCTGTTCTCGAAGAACAGGTTGAACACACTCTTGCCGCGCAGCAGCGGCACTTTCTTCACCTCGCGGTCGCTCACGCTGACGAAGTTGTCCGCCGTGTCGAGTATCTGCGTGAGGATGGCCTTGGGCAGGCCTTCGGTGGAGAGCAGGTGGATCAGCTCGCCGTTCTTGTTGAGTTGGGGGTTGCGGGCCATGCGGTCAGGCCTCCTGGCGGTGTTCAACGACGAAACTGAAGGTGCCCGCCTCGCTGCGTGCCAGTTCGAACGACTGGTTCTGGGGCAGCGGCAGGCGGGTGGCGGCAAAGTCGGCGGCCATCGGCAGCTCGCGTCCGCCCCGGTCCACCAGCACCGCCAGCTTCACGCTGGCCGGGCGACCGTAGTCGAACAGCTCGTTGATGACGGCACGCAGCGTGCGCCCGGTGTAGAGCACATCGTCGATGATGAGCACGTGGGCGCCGTTCACGTCGAACGGCAGCCGGGTCTGTTCGGCGGTGGCGCTCAGGCCGCGCTGGGCGAAGTCGTCGCGGTGCATGGCCGACGAAATCACACCGATCTCGCCGGGCAGGCCCAGGTCGCGCTGCAGGCGTTCGGCCAGCCAGGCGCCGCCGCTGGTCACGCCCACCAGCCGCACCGGGGCACCGGCCAGAAGGCCCTGCACCCCGCGTTTGAGCTCGGCGTACAGCGCCTCCGCGTCCAGTTGCAATTGACTCAAGGCAGACTCCTCAAAAACTGTTCCAGGATGATGCAGGCCGACGCGGCGTCGGCGTCTTTCGCCCCCAGGCTGTGCGCCTCGGTGGTGCTGTAGCGCTCATCCACTTCGTACACCACTTTATTGAAACGCCCGCGAAGCTGGCGGGCGAACTTCTGCGCGCGGGCGGTGTTCTCGTGCGCCGCCCCGTCGGGGTGGGTGGGGATGCCCACCACCAGCGCGTCGGGCTGCCATTCTTTCAGGCGGGCGGCAATGTGGGCAAAGCGGGCGTCGCCCTCGGCCTGGATGGTGGCCTGCGGCGTGGCGGTGCGCGTGAGCCGGTTGCCGCTGGCCACGCCGGTGCGCTTGAGGCCAAAGTCAAACGCCAGAAAGCTTTGGTGCCCCGGCGGCACCGGCGGCACCGGCGCCACCACAGGTTGGTCGGCCGCGCTCATGCGTGCCCCGAACCGGGCGCCAGCATCCACGGCTGCAGGCCGAGCAGGGCCATGGCTTTTTCGTAGCGCTGCTCCACCGGCGTGTCAAAAATCACCTGCGGGTTGGCCTCCACCGTGAGCCAGCTGTTTTCGGTGATTTCCGACTCGAGCTGCCCCTCGCCCCACGACGAGTAACCCAGCGTGAGGAACACCGTGCGCGGCCCGTGGCCCGAGGACAGGGCTTCCAGCACGTCGCGCGAAGTGGTCATTTCCAGCCCCTCGCCCGTGCGCAGGGTGGACGCATAGGCCGAAGGCCGCGGCGGCGGTGACTCAACCTCGTCAGAGGCTTTGTCGCCCTCGGCGGCTTCGCCCTCTTCCATGCCCGACAGCGCTTCGCGGATGGCACGGGCCACGGCGGGCGGGGTTTCGTCAGCCCCTACCGGTTCGGCATCGCCCATGGCCTCGTGCAGCACAAAGCCGCGCTCGGTCTGCAGCGGGCCGCCACGGTACACCGGCAGGCCGGCCAGCTCGGGCCGGCGCAGCGGCAGGTCCACCTTCTCGAACAGGTCGGCCACGGTGATGTCGCTGGGCTTGTTGATGATCAGCCCCAGCGCCCCCTTGGGGGTGTGCTCGCACAGGTACACCACGCTGCGGCCGAACAGTTCGTCGTTCAACCCCGGCATGGCAATGAGGAAATGGTGGGTCAGGTTGATGGCGGCGGGGTCCAGAGGCATCGCCCGATTTTAATGGGTGGGCACCCCTCTGGAACGGCCCCTGGCCCGGGGGTCACTGCATCGCTGCTTTGTAAATGCTCTGCTTGGGCGCCGCCATCAGGCGGCGCACCATCGGCTCGAACTCGCTCAGCGGCAGCGCCCGGAACTGCGGATCGAACGCCGGGTTGTCGTACAGCGCCACAAATTCGGCCGTGCGGTCGTAATGCGGGCTGGCCTTGAAGGCATCCCGCATGTGGCGGTCGAGGCCGATGTGGTGAAAGAAGTTGTAGCCCTGGAACACGCCGTGGTGCTGCACCATCCACAGGTTCTCTTCGCTCACAAACGGCTTCAAAATGGCCGCGGCAATGTCCGGGTGGTTGTAGCTGCCCAGCGTGTCGCCGATGTCGTGCAACAGGGCGCACACCACGTACTCCTCGTCTCGTCCATCGTTCAAGGCCAGCGTGGCGGTTTGCAGGCTGTGCGTCAGCCGGTCCACCGGGAAGCCGCCAAAATCCCCGTCCAGCAGCCGCAGGTGGTCCAGCACCCGGTCGGGCAAGGACCGGGCCATCTTCATGGCCTCGGGCACGATGAGGCTCCAGTCCTCCTTGGTGCACTGTTCCATGCGGGTGAAAGTCGCGCGAGCGTTCATGGGTGCGTCTCCTGAGTGGTGGTGACGATTGTCACCCGGCCACCCCGCAGACCCAGTCACCTTCAAGACCCCCGCGACGCGTGTGCCGCCTGTGCGTGGGCGTGCAACACAGGGGGCCTGCATGGTAGGCTCTGAACACGATGTCCATGTCCACGTCCATCCCCTACAACACCGGCCTCATGTGGTTCCGTCGCGACCTGCGGGCCGAGGACAACGCGGCGCTGTACCACGCGCTCAAGCGCTGCAAGAAAGTGTGGTGTGTTTTTGTGTTCGACACCGCCATCCTGCAGCCGCTGCGGGACCGGGGCCTGACGGCCGACCGGCGGGTGGAGTTCATCCACGAGAGCCTGATCGACCTGGACGAGCAGTTGCGCGCGCTGGGCCGCTCCAACGGGGCCGAGGGGGTGGGGCTGATCGTGCGCCACGGGGCGGCGACGGAGGAAATCCCCCGCCTGGCCGCGCAACTGGGCGTGCAGGCGGTGTTTGCCAACCACGACGACGAGCCTTATGCCAAGGCGCG
>JAUWAE010000119.1 GCA_030602185.1 Comamonadaceae bacterium | reverse complement strand
ACCTGACCCGCGGCTCCGGCCTCATCGCCTCCATCTTCGACGGCTACGAGCCGCACAAGGGCGACATCGGCGGCCGCAAGAACGGCGTGCTGATCTCCATGGACGATGGCGAAATCTTCACCTACGCCCTGGGCAAGCTGGACGACCGCGGCCGCATGTTCGTCAAGCCGGGCGACCCGGTGTATGAGGGCATGATCGTTGGTATCCACAGCCGCGACAACGACCTCGTGGTCAACGCCACCCGCACCAAGCAGCTGACCAACTTCCGTGTCAGCGGCAAGGAAGACGCGATCAAGATCACGCCGCCGATCGAGCTGACGCTGGAATACGGCGTGGACTTCATCGACGACGACGAGCTGGTCGAGATCACGCCCAAGAGCATCCGCCTGCGCAAGCGCCACCTGAAGGAACACGAGCGCAAGCGCGCCAGCCGCGAAGCGGCATGAGCGTCCGCCACGGTCAAGCCGTGGCCCTGATGGTGCTGGTCACTTTCCTGTGGTCCACCGCAGGGGTGGTGACCCGGCAGCTCGAGCAGGCCCAGGCGTTCGAAATCACCTTCTGGCGCAGCTTCTTCACGCTGCTGTCGCTCCTGGTCATCCTGCCGCTGTGGCAAGGCAGGGGCGTGTGGCGACGGATGCGGCAGGAAGGCGCGGTGCTGTGGGTGTCTGGCGCCTGCTGGGCCACCATGTTCACTGCCTTCATGCTGGGCCTGGCACTCACGTCGGTGGCCAACGTACTGATCACGCTGGCCGCAGGCCCGTTGTTCACCGCGCTGGTGTCGCGGCTGTTTTTTGGTCAGCGCCTGGCCGCGCGCACCTGGGGCGCGATCGTGGTGGCCGGCCTCGGGATTGCCTGGATGTTTGCCCGCCAACTGGGCGAGGGCCATTGGCTCGGCAGCCTGGTGGCGCTGGCGGCCCCCATCGGTGGGGCATTCAACTGGAATTTGGTGCAGCGCAGCCAGCAGGCCGGCCGGCACGTCGATCTGGTGCCTGCAGTGCTGATCGGGGCGCTGCTGTCGTCTCTGGTGACCCTGCCCATGGCCTGGCCCTTGAGCGCCAGTGTCCACGATGTGACCCTGCTGGCTGGTCTGGGCCTGGGACAATTGGCCATCCCCTGTGTGCTGGCGGTCGTCTGCGCCCGCTCGCTCACCCCACCAGAAATGTCGCTGCTGGCTTTGCTGGAGGTGCTGTTTGGCATCGCACTGGCCTGGGTGGGTGCCAACGAGGTGCCGTCACCCTATGTGTTGCAGGGCGGCGTGCTGGTGCTGGGGGCGCTCGTGGCCAACGAATGGCTGGGCTGGCGTGAGCGCCAGGGGCATTACCGCATCCAAACACTCGAAGTCGAAGACTCAGGAGACCACCATGAACTGGACGACACCGGACGTCACCGTTGAACTCAGCGCCAATGGCGTGGGGCTGCTCACACTGAATCGCCCCAAGGCGCTCAACGCGTTGAGCCTGCCCATGATCCGCGCCCTCACGGAGGCGCTGTTGGCCTGGCAACACGACCCCGCCGTCAAGGCGGTGGCCATCCGAGGTACCAGCAAGCACGGTGACTTTGGCGCCTTCTGTGCGGGGGGCGATATCCGCTTCTTCCACCAGGCCGCCACCGGCGGCGACCCGGCGCTGGAAGATTTCTTCACCGAGGAATACGCCCTCAACCACCTCATCTTTGCCTACCCCAAGCCCTACATCGCTTTCATGGACGGCATCGTCATGGGGGGCGGCATGGGCATCAGCCAGGGGGCAGGGGTGCGCATCGTCACCGAGCACACCAAGATGGCGATGCCCGAAACCAACATCGGCTTGTTCCCCGACGTGGGCGGTGGCTACTTCCTGAGCCGCTGTCCGGGGCACGTGGGTGAATACCTGGCGCTGACGGGCCATGTGATTGGCGCTGACGAAGCCGTGGCCTATGGGCTGGCCGATGTGGTCGCACCCTCAGCGGCACTGCCCGATGCCTGGGCGGCGCTGCAGCGCCTCGAGGCGCCCGACAGCGCCGCTTTCGGTGCGGCCTGGCAGGACTGGATGGCCCAGGCCGGTTGGCGCCGGCAGGTGGGCGCTGAGGCCCGATTGCTCACCGCCGATGTGGAAGCGGCGTTTGGCGAGCCTACGGTGCCCGCCATCGTGGCCGCCCTGCAACGCACCCCGACGGCCGGTGCCGAGCGCACGCTGGAGTTGTTGCGCACACGCAGCCCCTTGATGCTGCACGTGGTATTGGAGCAGGTGCGCCGGGCCCGTACCATGGGCCTGGCCGACGACCTTCGGATGGAACGCGACCTGGTGCGCCACTGCTTCCAGACCGCGCACCTGCAGCGCAGCGGCCACAGCAGCGAGACGGTGGAAGGCATCCGCGCCCTGGCGGTGGACAAGGACCACACGCCGCGCTGGAACCCGGCGCGCATCGAAGACGTGACGCCCGAGATGGTGGCGCCGTTCTTCGTCAGCCCCTGGCCGGCCCACGCCCACCCCCTGCGCGGCCTGGCCTGACTGGCTCAGCGGGCGCGCTGCTTCATGGCGCGCTCGACCTCTCGCTTGCCTTCGCGCTCCTTGATGGTGTCGCGTTTGTCGTGCTCTGCCTTGCCTTTGGCGAGGGCGATTTCGCACTTCACGCGGCCGCTCTTCCAGTGCAGGTTGATTGGCACCAGCGTGTAGCCCTTTTGTTCCACCTTGCCGATCAGGCGCTGGATCTCGGCCTTGTGCATCAGCAGCTTGCGGGTGCGGGCGCTGTCGGCGCTGACGTGGGTGGACGCGGTGCGCAGCGGGTTGATCAGGCAGCCGATGAGGAACAGCTCGCCGTCGCGGATCACGACATACCCGTCCGTCAGCTGCACCTTGCCAGCCCGCAGCGCCTTCACTTCCCAGCCCTGCAGCACCAGGCCGCATTCGTACCGCTCCTCAAAGTGGTAGTTGAACGCGGCTTTCTTGTTGTCGGCGATGCGGCTGTCGCGCGCTTGGGAGGAGGGCTTTTTGGGGGAAGACATGGCAAACAGATGGGGGTGCCCGCGAACTCTACAATCCCGGGCACGGTCCACGATTGTATGTAAGCTGCCAAGCCCTGGCCGATGGGCCTCCGTTTGCCATGAAAAGTGTTCACAAGTCCGTCCTGATCTGGCACAGCGCTCACGAGATGTTTGCGCTGGTGACCGATGTTGTCCGCTACCCGGAGTTTTTGCCCTGGTGCAGCAGCGGCCAGGTGCTGGAGGAGTCGCCGAACGGCATGGTCGCCTCCATCGGCATGTCGTTTGGCGGGCTGCACAAGAGTTTCACCACCCGCAATACCCACGAAACCGACCGGCGTATCCACCTCGAGCTGGTGGACGGACCTTTTTCGCGCCTGGACGGCACCTGGAACTTCACCCCGGTGGGTGAACCTGGGCAGCGGGCCTGCAAGGTGGAGTTCGTGCTGAATTACGGTTTCTCCAGTACCACGCTGGCCGCCCTGGTGGGGCCGGTGTTCGACAAGATTGCCGGTAGCCTGGTGGACGCCTTCGTCAAACGGGCCGACCAGGTCTATGGCGAATGACATGCAGGTGACGTTGATATGGTCGCCCGCGCCGCGCGAGGTACGCGAAACGACCTTGCAACTGCCCGCCGGTGCCACCGTGCGCGATGCCCTGGCGGCCAGTGGCTGGCTGGCAGATCTGCCCGAAGCAGACTGGGATTGCGGTATCTGGGGGCGGCGCACCCCGCCCGATACGGCGTTGCATGACGGTGACCGTGTCGAGCTCTACCGCCCCTTGCGGGTGGACCCCAAGGTGGCCCGGCGCGAGCGCTTCAACCGTCAGGGGGCACGGGGCGCCGGCCTGTTTGCCAGCCGACGCCCGGGCGCCAAGCCCGGGTACTGACCCGCCCAACCGCCCAGGCGCGCTCAGCGGCAGTTGTCGCGGATGATCTGCTCCAGGCGGGCGCGTTCGGCGGCGCGCATGCCCTCGTCCATGACGATGCGCTGGCCGCTTTCGTTGACCGTGGCCAGGCGCCCGCCGGTGTTCAGCGTGGCCAGGCTGGTCTGCGCCCGTTGGCAGTTGTCGGCCCGGATTTCGGCGTTGCGGCGTTCGATGGCTTTGCGTTCTGCCTCGGCCTTGCGCTCGGCTTCGGCGCGTTTGGCCGCCTCCGCAGGGTCGGCCGGTGTGGGGCGCACTTCGGTCGCCGGTGGCTTGGTGGCCGGGGCTGGCGGCGTCGCTGCCGCTTCACCCGGTTCGCTTTCGAGCCGCAGCGGCACCTGCCCAGGGCGGCTGAGGATTTTCTGATTCGGCACCTGGGTCGGCGGTGGCAGGTCGCTGTACACCTTCTGACCCCGCTCATCCAGCCACACCCACGGGGTGGCCGCCCAGGTGGGCACCGCCGCGGATGCCACCACACCCAGTATCCAGGCCGCACAGGCCCGTCGGCAAAAATGCTGCAATCTTGGCTCCCGTCTGTTGTGTTGCGAATGTTAAGGGCTGCGGCCCCTTTACAATAGTGTTTTTGGAGCTTTACTCATGCGCCTACTCGGAAAAGCGCTCACCTTCGACGACGTGTTGCTGGTGCCGGCGTACTCCCAGGTCCTGCCCAAGGATACCTCGCTTGCCACCCAATTCACCCGCGACATCACGCTGAACCTGCCTTTGGTGTCGGCGGCGATGGACACGGTCACAGAGGCCCGGCTGGCCATTGCCATTGCCCAAGAGGGCGGCATCGGCATCGTGCACAAGAACCTGTCGGCGCAGGAGCAGGCCGCCCACGTGGCCAAGGTCAAGCGTTACGAGTCGGGCGTGCTGCGCGACCCCGTCGTCATCACCCCCGAGACCTCGGTGTACCAGGTGATGCAACTGTCGGACGAACTGGGCGTGTCCGGTTTCCCGGTGGTCGACGGCGGCAAGGTGGTCGGCATCGTCACCGGGCGCGACCTGCGTTTCGAGACCCGCACCGAACTGCCGGTGCGCGAGATCATGACACCGCAGGACCGGTTGATCACCGTGCCCGAGGGCACCACGCCCGAGGAAGCCAAGGCACTGCTCAACAAGCACAAACTCGAACGCCTGCTGGTGGTGAACGATTCCTTTGAGCTCAAGGGCCTGATCACGGTCAAGGACATCACCAAGCAGCTCAACTTCCCCAATGCGGCACGCGACGCCGCCGGCCGCCTGCGCGTGGGTGCGGCGGTGGGTGTGGGCGCTGGTACCGAAGAGCGGGTCGAAGCCCTCGTCAAGGCCGGCGTGGACGCTATCGTGGTGGACACGGCGCACGGGCACAGCAAGGGCGTGATCGACCGCGTGCGCTGGGTCAAGCAGAACTACCCGCAGGTGCAGGTCATTGGCGGCAACATCGCCACCGGGGCGGCCGCGCTGGCGCTGGTGGAAGCGGGTGCCGACGGCGTCAAGGTCGGCATCGGCCCGGGCTCCATCTGCACCACCCGCATCGTGGCGGGCGTGGGCGTGCCGCAGATCACCGCCATCGACAACGTGGCCACCGCGCTGCAGGGCACCGGCGTGCCCCTGATTGCCGACGGCGGCATTCGCTACAGCGGTGACATTGCCAAGGCGATTGCGGCTGGCGCCAGCACCGTCATGATGGGGGGCATGTTCGCGGGTACCGAAGAGGCCCCGGGTGAGGTCATCCTGTTCCAGGGCCGCAGCTACAAGAGCTACCGTGGCATGGGCTCCATCGGCGCCATGCAGCAAGGCAGTGCCGACCGCTACTTCCAGGAATCCAGCACCGGCAACCCCAATGCCGACAAGCTGGTGCCCGAAGGCATCGAAGGGCGCGTGCCCTACAAGGGCTCGGTCGTTGCCATCATCTTCCAGATGGCGGGCGGCATCCGCGCGTCCATGGGCTACTGCGGCTGTGGCACCATCGAAGAGATGCGCAACCGGGCCGAGTTCGTGGAGATCACCGCGGCCGGTATCCGCGAAAGTCACGTGCACGACGTGCAGATCACCAAGGAAGCGCCCAACTACCGGGCCGATTGACCCGTATCCATCCAGGGGCCGCCACACCGGCGGCCTTTTGCATTTTGAATGGGCCCGGCCCACCTTGCCATGCAACACCAGAAGATCCTCATCCTCGATTTCGGCTCCCAGGTCACGCAGCTGATTGCACGCCGCGTGCGCGAAGCCCACGTGTACTGCGAGGTGCACCCCTGCGACGTCACCAGCGAATGGGTGCGTGAATACGCGGCCGATGGTCTGCTCAAGGGCATCATCCTGTCGGGCAGCCACGCCAGCGTGTACGAGGTGGACGACCGCGCCCCCGACGCGGTGTTCGAGCTCGGCGTGCCGGTGCTGGGCATCTGCTATGGCATGCAGACCATGGCCACTCAGCTGGGCGGCAAGGTGGAAGGCTCGCACACCCGCGAATTCGGTTACGCCGAGGTTCGCGCGCGCGGCCACACCAACCTGCTCAAGGACATCGTGGACTTCACCACCCCCGAAGGCCACGGCATGCTCAAGGTGTGGATGAGCCATGGCGACAAGGTGACCGAATTGCCGCCGGGCTTCAAGCTCATGGCCAGCACCGACTCCTGCCCCATCGCCGGCATGGCCGACGAGGCGCGCCGCTTCTATGCCGTGCAGTTCCACCCCGAGGTGACGCACACCGTGCAGGGCCGCGCCATCCTCGAGCGTTTCGTGCTGGACATCTGCGGCACCCACCCCGACTGGATCATGCGCGACCACATCGCCGAGGCGGTGGAAAAGATCCGCGCCCAGGTGGGTGACGAGGAGGTCATCCTGGGCCTTTCCGGCGGGGTGGACTCTTCGGTGGCGGCGGCACTCATCCACCGCGCCATTGGCGACCAGCTCACCTGCGTGTTCGTGGACCACGGCCTGCTGCGCCTGAACGAAGGCGACATGGTGATGGACATGTTCGCAGGCAAGCTGCACGCCAAGGTGATTCGTGTGGACGCGAGCGAGCTGTTCCTGCGTGAACTCGCCGGGGTGAGCGACCCCGAGCAGAAGCGCAAGATCATCGGCCGCCTGTTCGTGGACGTGTTCAAGGCCGAAGCGGAAAAGCTCAAGGCCAGCGGCCAAGGCCACAAGGGTGCCACTTTCCTGGCGCAAGGCACTATTTACCCCGATGTGATCGAGTCTGGCGGCGCCAAGAGCAAGAAGGCCGTGACCATCAAAAGCCACCACAACGTGGGTGGCCTGCCCGAACAGCTGGGCCTGAAGCTGCTGGAGCCGCTGCGCGACCTGTTCAAGGACGAGGTGCGCGAACTGGGCGTGGCCCTGGGCCTGCCACACGACATGGTGTATCGCCACCCCTTCCCGGGGCCGGGTCTGGGCGTGCGCATCCTGGGCGAGGTGAAGAAGGAATACGCCGACCTGCTGCGCCGCGCGGACGCGATCTTCATCGAAGAGCTGCGTTCCACCATCGACCACAACTCCGGCAAGAGCTGGTACGACCTCACCAGCCAGGCCTTCACGGTGTTTCTGCCGGTCAAGAGCGTGGGCGTGATGGGCGACGGCCGCACCTACGACTACGTGGTGGCGCTGCGTGCCGTGCAGACCAGCGACTTCATGACCGCCGACTGGGCCGAGTTGCCGTACAGCCTGCTCAAGCGGGTGTCGGGGCGGATCATCAACGAAGTGCGCGGCATCAACCGCGTGACCTACGACGTGAGCTCCAAGCCGCCGGCGACCATCGAGTGGGAATGATTGAATGACTGGCAACCGCAGGCATTAAATCCTCCAAAACACCCGTAAGCCCTTGATTCCAAGGGCTTTTTTATTTCCGGCGTCTGGCAGCTACAGGCAGCATGCAGCGGGATTGAGCAGCTTGTTTCCATGGTTCGGTGTTTGGTATCTCGTTGATGCCAGAGCATAGCAAAGAAAAGTACCATGTAGCAATTTTGTTGCGCGGATGGTACTAAAAATCTACAAGCCGTTGATTTTAAAGAGAAAAATACGTATATATGGTACGTTTTGAAACATGGTATTCTTGCGTTTCACGCAGGAGGACCCATGCTCACAGATACCAAACTCAGGAACCTG
>JAUWAE010000012.1 GCA_030602185.1 Comamonadaceae bacterium | reverse complement strand
CGCGTGGTCGAGCCCGGCAAGTTCGCCAACTGGATCGCGCCGCCGGTCATGGGCATCAACCGCCAGCCGGTGAACTTCGAGTACGTGCGCTTCAACTGATGCGCCTGATCTGAGTGCCCGGCACTCAGGCCGAGGGGCCGGCCCCTGACATTGCACAGGGCCGGCCCCTTTTCGTTGGCCAGGGATTTGCGTTACCCTGCCAGGCAACGCCGTCCATCATCCCAATTACCTGCCCGACCATGAGCACCGAATCCCCCCTGATCCAGCAGCACCTGATCGATCCCGAGATCTGCATCCGCTGCAACACCTGCGAGGCCACCTGCCCGGTGGGTGCCATCACCCACGACTCGCGCAACTACGTGGTCGACGCCGAGAAGTGCAATTTCTGCATGGCCTGCGTGCCGCCGTGTCCCACCGGTTCCATCGACAACTGGCGCACCATGCCGCGCGTCAAGGCCTACAGCATCGACGAGCAGCTGGGTTGGGACGAGCTGCCCGCCGCGCTGAGCGACGAGGAACTGGCCGCGCTGGGTGGTTCCGTGGCCGAAGTGCAGGCTGCGGCACAGGAAGCACAAGCGGCGGTGCAGTCCGCTGCGGTTTCGTCGGCTGCGTCGGTCGGTGCAGCGGTCCAGGGAGCGGGCTTCAACAGCGCCACGTACGGCGCCACCGTGCCGCCCTGGTCGGCCGCACACGCCTACACCAACCTCTACGGCCCCAAGGCGGCTGAGAAGACCATCACCGCCACCGTCACCGGCAACGTGCGCGTGACGGAAGTGGGTTCCGACTACGACACCCACCACATCGTGCTGGACTTCGGCAGCACACCGTTCCCGGTGCTGGAAGGGCAATCCATCGGCATCATCCCGCCCGGGCTGGACGAGCGGGGCAAGCCCCACCACGCGCGGCAGTACTCCATTGCCAGCCCGCGCAACGGCGAGCGCCCTGGCTACAACAACCTGTCGCTCACCATCAAGCGGGTGCTGGAAGACCACGATGGCAAGCCCGTGCGCGGCGTTGGCTCCAACTATATGTGCGACCTGAAGGTGGGCGACAAGGTGGAAGTGATCGGCCCGTTCGGTGCCAGCTTCCTGATGCCGAACCACCCCAAGTCCAGCATCGTGATGATCTGCACCGGCACCGGCAGCGCCCCCATGCGCGCCATGACCGAGTGGCGTCGCCGCCTGCGCGCCAGCGGCAAGTTCGAGGGCGGCAAGCTGATGTTGTTCTTCGGTGCGCGCACGCCGCAGGAGTTGCCGTACTTCGGCCCGCTGAACAAGCTGCCGAAAGACTTCATCGACATCGAGTTCGCCTTCAGCCGGGTGCCCGGCCAGCCGAAGCGCTATGTGCAGGACGCCATGCGCGAGCGCGCCGCCGACCTGCTGCCGCTGCTGCAGGACCCGAACGCGTACTTCTATGTCTGCGGCTTGAAGAGCATGGAAGAGGGCGTGGTGATGGCGCTGCGTGACGTGGTCCAGGCTGCCGGGCTGGACTGGGACGCCATCGGCGCCGAACTCAAGAAGCAGGGCCGCCTGCACCTGGAAACCTACTGATTCCCTGGCGATCTGGCCGATCGCCGCTGGGTTGGGGCATGTCGGGTCGTCCGACATGCCCATTTTTGTTTCAGGGCTATCCCGCATTCCCGAGGGAAAACGCCGGATGCGCGACAATTTGTCGCGGCCATTGCCGTACAGTCTGTTGTGAAATGGCGCAGATTCCGGAGACACTGACGGGCACTGAACGTCCCACCCTATGGGTGGGCGTGGTGATGCGGCGCGAGCCTGTCACGGGGCCCATGAGCCGCTGGCAGCGTTGGCGTTGGTGCCTGGCAGACGTGGTACCTCACGACCAACTGCCTGCTTTGCCGCCCGGGCCCACGGTCGGTGTCACCCCAGGTGACCCCGTCACCGCCGTACCCATCGAGCCTGAGGGAACGCCTGCCAACGATGCCGTGGCGCACTGGTTGTTCCCACATTTTCCGGTGATCTTGTTCCGGGACGACGCGGAAGGCTACTACCTCAACCTCGTGTCGCCACAACCGTGTTTCTGGGTCATGTGGCGTGCCACGGAGTCCGACGACCCGCAGGCATTGCCGGCGCCGCAGGTGGTGACGCTGAGTTACCACGATGCGGGCCGCTGGCTCGACGCACAGGAGCGCGTCGATCAGGTGCCGGCACCGCCCGCGGTGTGCGAGTGGCTGGCCGGATTCGTGGACCAGCACTACCAGCCCGAGCCCAAGCGCCGCAAACGCCCGCAAAGTTTCGAGCCCCTGACCGACCGATTCGGGCAACCCGCCCGGGTCTCGGGCGCCGAGCCGCGGCGGAAGGGACCAGGCGCAGGAGGGGCGGCCGATGTCTGAGGCCGAAAGTTTCTTCGGCCGTTGGGCCCGCCGCAAGGCCGAGGCCCGCAGCACCACGCCTGTGGCTTCACCCGAAGCAACACCGGCAGCGCCCGCGCTGGTGCCGCCTGCCACCCCGGTGCCGCCGGTGCGACAAGCCAGCGTGGAGGGGCGTGACGCCCCACCGCAGGCAGAGGTGGTTGCTGCGCCGGACGAGCGGCCCGCGCTGACCCTCGACGACGTGCGTCGGCTGGGGGCTGACTCCGATTACAGCCCGTTCGTCGCCAGTGACGTTGCGCCCGAGGTGCGCAATGCCGCCCTGAAGAAGCTGTTTGCCGACCCCAAGTTCAATGTGATGGACGGGTTGGACATTTACATCGACGACTACTCTCGCCCCGACCCATTGCCCACCGACCTGGCCCGCCGGCTGGTCAGTGCCCAGTTCATGCAGCTGTTCGACGAACCCCGTGCTGCCGATGCCGAGCCCCCGACGGGGACAGAGGCCCGCCCCGCGCCGCCGGCTGCTGCGACCGTTGACAGCGCCGGGGTCGAGCGGCCCGCGGCCGAACCACCTGCCACCGGGCCGGGTGCCCCCGAGCCCGACGAGCCCCCACCGATCCGGGACGCCCCATGACCACGCTGATCTGCAATTGCAACCGCACCATGCCCCTGGACGGCGCTGCCCTGGGCCGCGCGCTGGGCGAAGAGGCGCTCACCGTGCACACCGCCTTGTGCCGGCGCGAGGCCCCGCTGTTCCAGCGCGCCGCCCGCACGGGTGAGCCCCTCACCGTGGCGTGTACTCAGGAACAGCGCCTGTTCACCGAACTGGCCGAACAGACCGAAGGCGCTCCGTCACTGGACGAGCGACCGATCCATTTCGTCAACCTGCGCGAGACCGGTGGCTGGAGCCGCGACGCAGCGCAGGCCATGCCCAAGATGGCTGCTCTGCTGGCCGCGGCCCGACTGCCGGAGCCCGATCCGGTGCCCACCGTCACTTTCAAAAGTGCGGGTCGCCTGCTGGTGATCGGGCCTCTGGAGCGGGCTGAAGCACTCGCCGCGCGGCTGGACGACGTGCTCTCGGTCACCCTGTTTGCCACGGGCGGTGCGGGCCGGCAAGACCACCGTTACCCGGTGCTGGCCGGCGAGTTGCAGCGCGTCAATGGCTGGCTCGGCGCCTTCGAGGTCCAGTGGCGCGAGAACAACCCCATTGCCCTGGACCTGTGCACCCGCTGCAACGCCTGCGTGGCGGCCTGCCCCGAAGGTGCCATCGGGCTGGACTACCAGATCGACCTGGCCGCGTGCCGCAGCCACCGCGACTGCGTGCGGGTGTGCGAAGCCCCCGGTGCGATCGATTTCCAGCGCGACCCGGTGGCGCACGACGAGCGGTTCGACCTCGTGCTCGACCTGCGCCCACAGCCCGCCTTCACCCAGCACGCCCTGCCGCAGGGCTACTTCCACCTGCTGCCCCAGGCCGGGGTCGAGGCGCAGTTCGACGCCGTGCTCAAGCTGCGCGAGCTGGTGGGCGAGTTCGAGAAGCCGCGTTTTTTCCAGTACCGCCAGAAGCTGTGCGCCCACGGCCGCAACGAGCAGGTGGGCTGCCGTGCCTGCGTCGACGTGTGCTCGGCCTCGGCCATCAGCAGCCAGGTGGAGCGCCAGCAGATCCACGTCAACCCGCACCTGTGCGTGGGCTGTGGCGCCTGTACCACCGTCTGCCCCACCGGTGCGCTGGGCTACGCCTACCCGGGGGCCGACCACCAGGGCCGCCACTGGCGCACCCTGCTCACCACCTACACACGCGCCGGCGGCCGCGACGCGGCCCTGTTGCTGCACAGCCAGGGCGCCGGGCAGCGCTTCATCGACGACTGGGGCCGGGCCGCGCGGCTGGACGCCTCGGTGCGGGGTGTACCCGCGCGCGTGCTGCCTGTGGCCCTGTGGCACACCGCCAGCACCGGGCTGGAGATGTGGTTGAGCGCCATCGCCTACGGGGCCAGCCAGGTCTGGGTGCTGCTCACCGACGAGGAGGCCCCGGACTACCGCCGCGCCCTGGCCGAACAGATGGCGGTGGCCGAAGCCATTTTGAACGGCCTCGGCTACCAGGGCGAGCATTTCCGCCTGATCGAGGCCCGTGACGCGCGCGACCTGGCGGCGGTGGATGCGATGGTGCGGGTACCTGCTGCTGCCACCGTGGCACAGCCAGCCACCCACGCCGTGCTGGCCGACAAGCGCGCCACCCTGGAGCTGGCGCTGGACCACCTGGTGCGCCACGCCCCGCAGCCGCCGGTCGAGGCCACGATCGCGCTGCCCGCCGCCGGCGCGCCGCTGGGCAGCGTGGTGGTCAACCGCGATGCTTGCACTCTCTGCCTGAGCTGCGTGAGCGCCTGCCCGGCCCAGGCTTTGCAGGACAACCCGCAGGCCCCCCAGCTGCGCTTCATCGAAAAAAACTGCGTGCAGTGCGGCCTGTGCGTCAAGACCTGCCCGGAAAATGCCCTGTCCTTGCAGCCGCGGCTGTGGCTGGACGCGCAACGCAAGCAGCCGCGGGTGGTGAACGAACAATCGCCCTACCACTGCATCCGTTGCGGCAAACCGTTTGGCACCCTCAAGGGGGTGGAGGCGATGCTCGCGCGCCTGTCGGGGCACAGCATGTTCCAGGGGGTGGCGGCCGAACGGCTGAAGATGTGCGGCGACTGCCGCGTCATCGACATCCACACCAGCCGCGAAGTCAAGATCACCGACCTCTGAGGGAGCCACCCACATGACACCCGAGATTCCTGTGCGCTCCGCGCTCGACGAGGAGACCGCCCGCGCTGAGCTCTACGGCCTGCTGTCGGCCCTGTACTATGCGCCACCCGCCCCCGAGCTGCTGGCCAGCCTGCGCGCGGCGGTGACCGAGGCGCCGGCCAGTGGTGGATTCCTCGAGGAACCCTGGCGCGAGCTGGTGGCCGCGGCCCGGTCCATGAGCGACGCCGCCGTGGCCGATGAGTTCAACACCCTGTTCGCGGGCGTCGGCAAGCCCGAGGTCTACGTGTTCGGCTCGCACTACCTCAGCGGCTTCCTGAATGAAAAGCCGTTGGCCCAGTTGCGCCACGACCTGGCCGAGCTCGGCCTGGGCCGCGACGAGGCCATGCCCGAAACCGAAGACCACATCGCCTTTCTGTGCGAGGTGATGCGCTACCTGATCGCGGGCGACGACGTGACGGTGTCCAACCTGAGCCGCCAGCACGCCTTCTTTTCGACGCACCTGCAGCCCTGGGTACCGGCGCTGTGCGACGCGCTGCAGGCCCACCCGCGGGCGCGCTTTTACGCCGCGCTGGCTGGCTTCACCCGGGCCTTCGCGGGTGTGGAGGCCCAGGGTTTCGACATGCTGGACTGACGCGCCGCGTCGCCCGGCCGCTCAGGCCGTCGCGCGGCCCGGACGCCCGTCCTGCGTACGGGCCTGGGCGGCTTGCGGCACCTGCGGCTCTGCCAGCAGGCGCACGCGGAACACCGCACCCGTGCGGTCCGTCCGGTTGTCGGCCTCCAGCCGGCCACCGTAGCGCTCCACCAGCCCCAGGCTGATCCACAACCCCAGGCCGTTGCCGTCGTTCTTGGTGGTGAAGAAAGGCGTGAACAGCCGCGAGCGCACCTCGGGCGACAGGCCGCAGCCCTCGTCCACCACCTCGATGCAGCCGCCGGGTGCTCCGGTGGTCTCGTCGCTCCAGTCGCGGGTGACGAGGCGCAGGCGGCCGCCTTCGGGCATGGCCTGCACAGCGTTGATCATCAGGTTGATCACCACCTGCTGCAACTCCTGGCGGTTGCAGGCCACCGGTGTGCGGGCCTGCAGGTCACGCTGCACCTCGATGCGGCGCTCCTGCAGCAGGTGTGTCACCAGCACCAGGCAGTCGGCCACGGTCTGGTTGAGATCTTGCACGTCCACATAGCCGGCAAACTCGGTCGGGCGTGCGTACTGCAGCAACTGGGTCACGATCAGCCGCATGCGCTCCACCTGCTCGTCGAGCAGCTTCAGCTCGCCGCGCACGGGTGCCACCTGCTCGCCCAGGGTTTCGCGGATCAGGTCCAGGTTACCCTGGATCACGGCAATCGGGTTGTTGATCTCGTGGGCGATGCTCGCCGTGAGCTGACCGATGGCAGCGAGCTTTTCCGACTTCACCAGCTGCTGCTGTGCCACCTGCAGCGATGCGTTGCTCGCCTCCAGTTCGCGGGTCCGTTCGGCGACCTTGCGGTCCAGCGTCTCGCCCCATTCGCGCAGGCGGCGGGTCTTGTCGTCGATCACGTCCAGCAGCTGGTCGAGGTGGTTGGCCAGGGCACCGAGTTCGTCGCGCGCGGCCACCTCGCCCACCCGGGCCGAACCGTCGCCCTGTTCGACGCGTTGCATCGTCAGGTTCATCTGCTCCACGGGCTTGAAGATGCTGCGCGCCCAGCGCACCGAAAACACCGCCGCCAGTGCCATCACGCCCAGAAAGATCATGCCCATGACGGCCAGCATGCCGTAGCTGACCCAGCGGAACGGGCGCTCCAGGTAGCCCACGTACAGCATGCCGATGCGGTCGCCCTGGGCGTCGAGCAGCGGCTGGTAGGCGCTGACGTACCAGTCGTTCACGACGAAGGCGCGGTCGAGCCAGGTCTGGCCACGCGCCAGCACGGCCTCGCGCACGGCCTGCGACACCCGGGTGCCAACGGCCCGCTGGTCCTGGAACAGCCGCACGTTGGTGGTGATGCGCACGTCTTCCAGGAACAGCGTGGCGGTGCCGCGACTGCCAAACGGCAGAGACCCGTCGGGGTAGACGATGCGGTTGATGTGGTCGATGAAGTCGAGGTTCTGGTTGAGCAGGGTGCCACCGTGCAGGGTGCCCCACTGGCGCCCCCGGCCGTCGAGCACCGGCAGGCTGGCGAGCATGACCATGGCGCGGTCTTCTTCGTGCCGTTGGGTGGGCATGGCGTTGCGTGTGGGCACCAGCGGGATGTGCAGCCGGCCCGCCAGGTGGGGTGCCAGCTTGTGCACCACGCCGGAGGGCAGCAACACCAGCCGTGCGGTGTGCGGCTGCCCGGCGGCCTGTTGCGGTGGTTGCAGCCGGCCCAGGGCTTCCAGGCTGGGGCCAGCCTTGGGCTGGCGCGGCGTGTGCTGCGGCCCGCGCTCCAGCACCAGAAAGTCCAGGCCCAGGCGCTCGCGCTCGCGCTGCAGCAGGCCGTTGAGTGCCGCCAGGTCGGCGGGCATCCCGTCATCGGCCGGCAGCGGCAGCAGCAAGCGGCCGGGGGTGCCCGCCAGCCCCTCGACCGAGCGGGCCAGGGCATGCGACTGGGCCACCGCCCGCGTGCCGGAGCCCACTTCCTGCAGCACCTGGTGGAAGTAGCCACTCGCCACCGCCAGGTCGGAGCGGACTTTGGTAATCAGCAGCCGGTCGTAAGCCACGCTGGACCAGGCCATGAGTGCGAGCACCAGCAGCGGGAACACCACGGCCAGGGGCAGCAGGGCCATGGCCAGCAGCTTGTTGCGTACGGAGCCGGCCATCCAGGCCGGGGTGTGGAACGGGGTCATGACGGGCGACGGTCAGCGGTCACGCTGGCCCCATTCGGCCACCCGGCGCTCCAGCGTGCGGCGCGACACGCCCAGCAACTGCGCGGCCCGCGTCTTGTCGCCCTGCACCGACTCCAGCACCGACAAGATGTGCTGCTTCTCCAGCGTCTGCAGGTCAACCGGTCGGCCATGGGCCGCGTCGCCACCGCTGGCGCGCAGGGCAGGGTAGAGGGCCGACACGTTCAGTCCGCCCAGGATGAGCGAGCGCTCGATGAAGTTGCGCAGCTCCCGCACGTTGCCTGGCCAGGGGTAGTCCATCAGGAAGCGCATTTCCTCGTCACTCACCTCGATGGGGTCGACCCCGAGCGCAGGGGCGAGCTCCCACACGAAGTGCCGCACGAGGTCGGGGATGTCGTCGCGGTGGTCGCGCAGGGGTTGCAAGGCAATGTCCACCACCTGCAGCCGGTAGTAAAGGTCGGAGCGGAAGCGGCCGGCCGCCACCTCGGTACTAAGCTGCCGGTTGGTGGCGGCCACGATGCGCACATCCACTGGCAGCAGTTGCTGGCTGCCCACGGGGCGGATCTGCAGTTCTTCTATCGCCCGCAGCAGCGTGGCCTGCACCGGCAGCGGCAGTTCGGCCACCTCGTCAAAGAACAGCGTGCCGCCCTGGGCGTAATAGAACAGGCCGTCGCGCGCGTGGGCTGACCCCTGTGAGCCGGCCCGCACATGGCCAAACAGCTCCATGGCGATCGCGTCGGGCGAGAGGGCGGCGCAATTCACGGGCACAAAGGGGCCTTCGGCGCGTGGGCTGCGTGCGTGCAACTGCCGCGCCACCAGTTCCTTGCCAGTGCCCGACTCGCCTTGGAGCAGCACGGTGCTCGGCATCGGAGCCACGCGCTCGACGGCGTCGCGCAGCCGAGTCGTGGCCTCGGAGCGGCCGACCAGTGGCGACGCACTGGGCCGCGGCAGCCGGGCATTGCGCCGCAGCACGTAGTTCTCGCGCCGCAGCTGGGCGCGGTCGTAGCACTGTTTGATGGCGTTGAGGATCTGCGGCACGCGGAACGGCTTGAGGATGAAGTCCGACGCGCCGGCGCGCAGGGCCTCGATGGCCGTGTCCAGGTCGGCGAATGCGGTGATCAGGATCACCTCGCCGCTGTAGCCCTGCGCCCGCAGTTCCTTGAGCCATTCCACCCCATTGAGCCCGGGCAGCGAAATGTCGAGGATCACCAGGTCCACCCGCTGCGACTGCATCCACTCGGCACCTTCTTCTGCGCTGGCGGCGCTGGCCACGAAACGGCAGCGCGGGGCGAGCACCTTGATGAGGAAGTTGCGCATGCCCTGCTCGTCGTCTACCACCAGGATGGACCAGTGCGGCCAGCCGTCGGTGGTGCTGGAGCCACTGGCGGGGGCGGGCTGATCGAGTGGTAAGGGGTGGAATGGCGCGTTCACAGCGGGGGATTCTACGGAAATTCCTTAATTTTTTAGTCGGCTATTGGCGGATTCCCCACAGTGGTGGCACCACCGGGCGGCGGGGCTGGAGGCCCTTGCAAGCGACACTTTGTCGCACTGATGGGCGACAAATCGACGCATTGACGGGGCGGTCGGCTCCATCGCCTGTCAACCGAACCAAGGTCCATCACAAACTATATAAGTACTTGCTTTTGGCTCATTTATTGCTTGTTTTTTTGTCGTAGACAAGTGGGTTATTGTCGATGCGATGTCGTGTGCCGCGCTGCAGTGAAGACGAGCGGGACGACCCGGTTGCGCCTGGACGTTCTCGGGCGTAGAGTCCGGGTTATGAACGAGTCGACCTGTGTCGGTCGCCCGTGCCGTTTTATCGAGGAGACATCCATGAGCCAGACGCCCACATCCCGCCTCAACCGCCGTCGCCTCTTCGCCGGCGCGGGCACCGTCGGTGCTGTCGCTGCCGTCACGGCTGTGATGCCCGGCCTGCCCAGCGCACCGGCCGCCGCCACGGCAGAACCCCGCCCAGCGCCCGCCAAAGGCGGCGGCTACACCGTGTCCGAGCACGTCAAGCGCTATTACCAGACCACCCGCGTCTGAGTCTTTGCCCACTTTTTCGAGGCACTCACCATGTTGCTGACCAAAAAATCCCCTCACGGCGGCCGCACCGATGCGGCCGCCAGCGGCTTTGTCAACAGCCTGCGCCGCGGTTTCGCCCACGCGCTGCCCACCATGGACCGGCGCGGCTTCCTGCGCCGCTCCGGCCTGGGGGTCGGCGTCGGCTTGGCGGCATCGCAGCTCACGTTGGTCAAGAAGGCCAAGGCCGCCGCAGGCGGCTCCATTGACGGCACCGGCAAGATCGAAGTCAAGCGCACCGTCTGCACCCACTGCTCGGTGGGTTGCGCCATCGACGCGGTGGTTGAAAACGGCGTCTGGACCCGGCAGGAGCCGGTGTTCGATTCCCCCATCAACCTGGGCGCGCACTGCGCCAAGGGCGCGTCCATCCGCGAGCACGGCCACGGCGAATACCGCTTGCGCTACCCGATGAAGCTGGTCAACGGCAAGTACCAGCGCATCACCTGGGACGAGGCCTACAACGAGATCGTGGCCAAGATGAACGCGCTGCGTGAGGCCAGCGGCCCCGACAGCGTGTACTTCGTCGGCTCTTCCAAGCACAGCAACGAACAGGCCTACCTGCTGCGCAAGTTCGTCAGCTTCTGGGGCACCAACAACTGCGACCACCAGGCGCGCATCTGCCACTCCACCACGGTGGCTGGCGTGGCGAACACCTGGGGCTACGGCGCCATGACCAACTCGTACAACGACATGCAGAACAGCAAGGTCGCTCTGTACATCGGCTCCAACGCGGCCGAGGCGCACCCGGTGTCCATGCTGCACATGCTGCACGCCAAGGAACTGGGCTGCAAGATGATCGTGGTGGACCCGCGCTTCACCCGCACCGCGGCCAAGGCCGACGAGTATGTGCGCATCCGCTCCGGCACCGACATCCCCTTCCTGTTCGGGGTGCTGTACCACATCTTCAAGAACGGCTGGGAAGACAAGAAGTACATCAACGACCGCGTGTACGGCATGGACGCCGTGAAGGCGGAAGTGCTGGCCAAGTGGACACCCGAGACGGTGGAAGAGGCCTGTGGCGTGCCCGAAGCACAGGTGGCCAAGGTGGCCAAGATGCTGCACGAAAACAGCCCTGGCACCATCGTCTGGTGCATGGGCCAGACGCAGCACACCATCGGCAACGCCATGGTGCGTGCCTCGTGCATCCTGCAGTTGGCCCTGGGCAACGTGGGCAAGAGCGGCGGTGGTACCAACATCTTCCGCGGCCACGACAACGTGCAGGGTGCCACCGACGTGGGCCCCAACCCCGACTCGCTGCCCGGCTACTACGGCCTGGCTGACGGTTCGTGGAAGCACTTCGCGGCCACCTGGGGCGTGGACTTCGACTGGATCAAGTCCAAGTACGCCGAAGGGATGATGACCAAACCGGGCATCACCGTGTCGCGCTGGATCGACGGCGTGCTGGAAGAGAAGGAAGCGGTGGACCAGGCGTCCAACCTGCGCGGCGTGTTCTTCTGGGGCCACGCGCCCAACTCGCAGACGCGCGGGCTGGAAATGAAGCGCGCCATGGACAAGCTGGACCTGCTGGTGGTGATCGACCCCTACCCGTCGGCCACCGCCGCCATGGCCGCCATGCCCGGCAAGCCGGAAGACCTCAATCCCAACCGCACGGTCATCCTGCTGCCCGCCGCCACGCAGTTCGAGACCAGCGGTTCCTGCACCGCCTCCAACCGCTCCATCCAGTGGCGCGAGAAGGTGATCGAGCCCCTGTGGGACAGCCGCAGCGACCACATGATCATGTACCAGCTGGCGCAGCGGCTGGGCTTCGAGAAGGAGCTGGTCAAGAACATCAAGTTGCAGAAGGTCAAAGGCATGGACGAGCCCGTGCCCGAGGACATCCTGCGCGAGATCAACAAGTGCGTCTGGACCATCGGCTACACCGGGCAGAGCCCGGAGCGCCTGAAGGCCCACATGCGCCACATGCACGCCTTCGACATCAAGACCCTGAAGTGCAAGGGCACCGTGGTGGACAAGGAGACCGGTTACGACATGACCGGCGACTACTTCGGCCTGCCCTGGCCCTGCTACGGCACGCCCGAGATGAAACACCCGGGTTCGCCCAACCTGTACGACACCTCCAAGCACGTGATGGATGGCGGTGGTAACTTCCGCGCCAACTTCGGCGTCGAGAAGGACGGCGTGAGCCTGCTGGCGGCCGACGGCTCCCACTCGCTGGGTGCCGAGATCACCACCGGCTACCCCGAACTGACCGACGAGCTGCTCAAGAAGCTGGGCTGGTGGAATGAGCTGAGCGACGAGGAAAAGGCCAAGGCCGAGGGCAAGAACTGGAAGACCGACCCGACCGGCGCCATGATCCGCGTGTTCATGAAGCACGGCTGCCACCCGTTTGGCAACGCCAAGGCGCGCGCCGTGGTGTGGAACTTCCCCGATGCCATCCCGCAGCACCGCGAACCGATCTACGGCATCCGTCCCGACCTGGTGGCCAAGTACCCCAGCCACGACGACCAGAAGAACCGCTGGCGCCTGCCCATCCTCTACAAGACGCTGCAGCAGAAGAACGTGGACGACAAGGTGCACGAGAAGTACCCGCTGATCATGACCTCCGGGCGACTGGTGGAGTACGAGGGCGGCGGCGAGGAAACCCGCTCCAACCCCTGGCTGGCCGAGCTGCAGCAGGAAATGTTCGTGGAAATCAACCCTGCCACGGCGGCCTCGCGTGGCATCCGCAACGGCGAGCGCGTGTGGGTGAGCACTCCCACCGGCGCCCGCATCAACGTCCAGGCCCTGGTCACCCCCCGGGTCGACGAGCAGACGGTGTTCCTGCCGTTCCACTTCTCCGGCCGCTGGCAGGGGGTGGACATGAAGGCGCATTACCCCGAGGGGGCGGCGCCCATCGTGCGCGGCGAGGCGGTCAACACCGCCACCACCTACGGTTACGACATCGTGACCATGATGCAGGAAACCAAGACCACCATCTGCAACGTCGAGAAAGCGTAAGGAGACACCAACATGGCACGAATGAAATTTGTGTGTGACGCCGAGCGCTGCATCGAGTGCAACGGCTGCGTCACCGCCTGCAAGAACGAGCACGAGGTGCCCTGGGGCGTGAACCGCCGCCGCGTGGTCACCATCAACGACGGGGTGCCGGGCGAAAAGTCCATTTCGGTGGCGTGCATGCACTGCTCTGACGCACCCTGCATGGCCGTCTGCCCGGTGCAATGCTTCTACCGCACCGACGAGGGCGTGGTGCTGCACGACAAGGACGTCTGCATCGGCTGTGGCTACTGCAGCTACGCCTGCCCGTTCGGTGCGCCGCAGTTCCCCAGCCAGGGCACCTTCGGTGTGCGCGGCAAGATGGACAAGTGCACCTTCTGCGCCGGCGGCCCCGAGGCCAACGGCAGCCAGGCCGAGTTCGAGAAATACGGCCGCAACCGCCTGGCCGAAGGCAAGCTGCCGGCCTGTGCCGAGATGTGCTCCACCAAGGCCCTGCTGGCCGGTGACGGCGACGTGGTGGCCGACATCTTCCGCACCCGCGTGGTGCAGCGCGGCAAGGGCGCTGAGGTGTGGGGCTGGGGCACTGCCTACGGCAGCGCGAAAGGGGGGGCATGATGCGTACCACCTGGACCGTGGCGGCCGCGCTGGCCGCGGGCCTGGGCCTGTCGGCCTGTGGCGACCGCCCGCAGACGCTGGGCGCCTCTGGCGTGAAGCAGGACAGCCCCGCCTACCAGGGCGTGGGGGCGAGCCAGTACGCCAAACCCGGCTGGCAGGCCGGTGACCGCAACAGCTGGGAACAGCACCTGCGTGCCCGTGCGGCCTACGGCCAGCACGAGTACTCCCGTTCCACCCAATGACACGGAGGTCTGTCATGACCCACAGCGACACCCGTGACGCAGTGCCCTGGCGGCGCTGGCTGGCTGGGGCGGCGATGGTGTGTGGCCTGTCTGCCGCCCTGGGCGTGGCCCAGGCGCAGTCGGCCCCAGAGCCGGCTGCCGCTGCCGCGCAGGCCCCCGCGGCCCTGCCGGGCGTGCAGAGCGCCAACATCTTCCAGATCGCGCCCGACGCCAGCACCGACCCCAAGTACGCCGAGCAGACCAACGCCGAGCGCGGCCAGGTGCAGCCTGGCAACAACGCGCCCATGTGGCGCCAGGTCGGGCAGGGCGTGACCGGGGTGACCAACTTTCCGTACCCCGAGTACGGCACGCTGATCCAGCCCTTTGTGCAATACCCGGGCTCGGCTTACACCAACGCCGGTGAGGCCTGGCGGCAGGTGCGCAACAACCTGATCCTGCCCTATGGCGGCTCGCTGATGTTGATCGTGCTGGTGGCGATAGGGATCTTCTACGCCAGCAAGGGCACGCTCAAGCTGCACGGCGCAGAAACCGGGCGCAAGATCGAGCGCTTCACCGCGTTCGAGCGTGCGGCCCATTGGGTCAACGCCATTGCTTTCGTGGCGCTGGCGGTGTCGGGCATCGTCATGGCATTCGGGCAGTTCTTCCTGCTGCCGGTCATCGGCACCACGCTGTTTGGCTGGCTCACCTACGCGCTCAAGAACATCCACAACTTCACCGGGCCGCTGTTTGCGGTGTCGCTGGTGGTGGTCATCCTCACCTTCGTGAAGGACAACCTGCCGCGCAAGGAAGACATCACCTGGCTGCTGAAGGGCGGGGGGCTGCTGGGCGCTCACGAAGTGCCGTCGCACCGCTTCAACGCCGGCGAAAAGGTGTTGTTCTGGGCCGGTGTGTTCCTGTTCGGGCTCATCGTGGTGGCCTCGGGCCTGGTGCTTGACAAGGTCATTCCGGGCATGGCCTACCTGCGGTCTGACATGCAGATCGCCCACATGATCCACGCCAGCGCGGCGGTCATCATGATGGTGATGTTCATGGGACACATCTACATGGGCACCATCGGCATGCAGGGCGCCTACAACGCCATGAAGACCGGCTATGTGGACGAAACCTGGGCCAAGGAGCACCACGAGCTGTGGTACGACGACATCAAGGCGGGCAAAATCCCTGCGGTGCGCAGCGTCAAGTCGGGCACTGCCACACCGACCACCCCGGTCAAGGCATGATCTGCCTTCATGTTGCTCACTGAACCCCACCACGCGGCCTTCCGGCCGCCCCTCCCGCGGCTGACCACGGCGTGTGCGCCGCTGACGCGGGAGGTGCGCGTGGTCAACGAGTTCGGCGAATCGCGCACCACCGCCATCCCGGCCGAGCGTGACCTCACCGTGTACGTGGACAAACGCGAGCTGGTGACCTTGATGACCCTGGGCGCCCACCCCGAGTGGCTGGTGCTGGGCTACCTGCGCAACCAGCGCTTGATCGAATCGGTGCACGACATCGAATCGGTCACGGTGGACTGGGACGTGGGGGCCGCCTCGGTGAAGACGCGGCACGGCATCGACGCCATCGAGGAGAGGACCGCGCGCCGTGTGGTGACCACCGGTTGCGGGCAGGGCAGCGTGTTCGGCGGCCTGATGGACGACATCGACCGCATCCGCCTGTCTCCTTCGGCGCAGCTGCGCCAGTCGGACCTGTACCGGGTGGTCAAGGCCATCCGCGAGCAGGAGTCGGTGTACAAGTCGGCCGGTTCGGTGCACGGCTGTGCCCTGTTCCGCGGCGCCGAGATGCTGCTGTTTGTAGAGGACGTGGGGCGCCACAACGCGGTCGACACCATTGCGGGCTGGATGTGGCTGCAGGACCCGGCCGAGATGGACGGTGCGGACAAGGTGTTCTACACCACCGGCCGGCTGACGAGCGAGATGGTGATCAAGTCGGCCCAGATGGGGGTGCCGGTGGTGGTCTCGCGCAGTGGCACCACGCAGATGGGGCTGGAAGTGGCCGAGCGGGTGGGGCTGTGCACCATCGGCCGGGCCACGCACCACCGTTTCCTGTGTTTCACCCATCCCCAGCGGCTGGTGCACGACGTGGTGCCGCCGCGCCCGCCACAGGCGCTGGCCCCGTAACGGGCGCCCACGCGTGCGTGGCCAGCGGTGGGCCGCGCCGCAGCCGTTAGCATACGGTCCATTGTCGAACCATCGCCGAACCACTGCGTGCCCCGGGCACCCGATTGCCATGAACACTCCCGCACAGTCCCAGGTCATCCTGATCGACCATCCCCTGGTGCAGCACAAGCTCACCCTGATGCGCCGCAAGGACACGTCCACCAAGAGCTTTCGCCAGCTGGTGCACGAACTCAGCGCCCTGCTGGCCTACGAAGTGACGCGCGACATGCCGATGCAGGAGGTCGAGATCGAAACCCCGCTGGAGCGGACCACCGGGCGTGTGATCGACGGCAAGAAGATCGTGCTGGCGTCCATCCTGCGGGCGGGCAACGGTTTCCTCGACGGCATGCTGGAAGTGCTGCCCAGCGCCCGCGTCGGGCACATTGGCCTGTTCCGCGACCCCGAAACCTTGCAGGCGGTGGAGTACTACTTCAAGATGCCTTCGGGCATGGAGGAGCGCGACGTGATCGTGCTCGATCCCATGCTGGCCACCGGCAACTCGGCGGTGGCGGCGGTGGACCGGCTCAAGGCGTGTAAGCCCAAGTCGCTGCGGTTCGTCTGTCTGGTCACCTGCCCGCAGGGCATTGCCACCTTCCACCAGCACCACCCCGACGTGCCGATCTACACCCCCGCCGTGGACCGGGGCCTCAACGAGCACGGCTACATCGTGCCCGGGCTGGGCGACGCGGGCGACCGTATCTTCGGCACCAAGTGAGCCGCTGTAACCGCTCAAGCCGCTGAGCCAACGGCGCCGCCGGTCGGCCCATACCCTCGCGTTGGTGCCGGGATCAGGGTTTGCGCTAACCTCTCGGCATGACTACTGTGACGGCAAGTTTCTGGTCGGTGGGTTGGCGCTCGCTCGTGCGCGACTGGCGCGCCGGTGAGCTGCGGGTGCTGGTGCTGGCCATCGCGCTGGCGGTGGCGGCGCTCAGCGCCGTGGGGTTCTTTGCCGACCGGCTGCAGAGTGGCCTGGCCCGTGACGCGCGCCAGCTCATCGGTGGTGACGCGGTGCTGCGCAGCGACCAGCCCGCCCCACCTGCCTTTGCCGAGCAGGCCCGTGCACTGGGCCTGCAGTTGACGGAGCACGTGAGTTTCCCCACCATGGGCCGCGCCGACGATGCCCATGGCGGTGCCGCCCGGCTGGTGGCACTCAAGGCCGTGGCCGACGGGTACCCTTTGCGCGGGCAGTTGCGTGTGGCCACCGCACCCGGGGCCGCCGAAGGGGCCGCTGCCGGTGTGCCGGCCCCGGGCAGCGCGTGGGTTGACGAGCCGCTGCTGGTGGCGCTGGACCTGGCGGTGGGCGATACGCTCTGGCTGGGTGATCGTGCTTTCCGCATCGACCGTGTCATCGTCATCGAGCCCGACCGGGGCGCGGGTTTCATGAGCTTTGCCCCGCGGGTGATGATCCACCGCAACGACCTCCCTGCCACCGGGCTCGTGCAGCCCGCCAGCCGGCTGAGCTACCGGTTGGTGGTGGCTGGTGACGACGCTGTGGTGCAGCGCTACACCCGGTGGGCCGAGGCCGAGCTCGTGCGCGCGGGCGTACGCGGCGCCCAGCTCGAATCGTTTGAAACCGGCCGGCCCGAGATGCAGCAGACCCTCGGCCGGGCCGAGAAATTTCTCAACCTGGTGGCCTTGCTGGCGGCCTTGCTGAGTGCGGTGGCGGTGGCGATTGCCGCCCGCGTGTACGCCGCCCGCCATCTGGACGATTGCGCCATGCTCCGGGTGCTCGGCCTGTCTCAGGGCACCATGGCCAGGGCCTACACCTTGTCTTTCGTGCTGGTGGGTACCCTGGCCGGGCTGCTGGGTGTGGCGCTGGGTTACGCGGTGCACCACGGCTTCGTGTGGTTGCTGGCCGAGCTCGTTCATACGGCGTTGCCGCCACCGGGCTGGTGGCCGGCGGTGTTCGGTATGGGGGTGGGGCTGACGCTGATGCTGGCTTTTGGCCTGCCGCCGGTGCTGCAGCTGGCGCAGGTGCCGCCGCTGCGCGTGATCCGCCGCGAGGTGGGCAACCTCAAGCCGGCGTCGTTGGCGGTGCTGGGGTTGGGGGCGGCCGGGTTCGCGGTGCTGCTGCTGGCTGCCAGCCGCGACCTCACGCTCGGCCTGATCGCGGTGGGCGGCTTCGCCGCCGCGGTGGCGGTGTTCGCCGCCGTCAGTTACGGCGCGGTGCGCCTGTTGCGTGCGTCGGTGAACGAGTCCACGGCGCCGCGCTGGCTGCGCCTGGCCACGCGCCAGCTGTGCGCCCGTCCGGCCTATGCCGTGGTGCAGGTGAGTGCGCTCTCGGTGGGGTTGCTGGCGCTGGTGCTCCTGGTGCTGCTGCGCACCGACCTCATCACCAGCTGGCAGCAGGCCACCCCGCCCGACGCGCCCAACCGCTTCGTCATCAACATCCAGCCCGAGCAGGCGCAACCGTTCCAGGCCACCTTGCGCCAGCAAGGGGTGACGCACTACGACTGGTACCCCATGATCCGTGGCCGCTTGGTCGCCGTCAATGGGCGGCCCGTGGTGCCAGAGGATTTCGAGGGCGACCGCGCGCAACGCCTGGTCGACCGGGAATTCAACCTGTCGCACAGTGCCGAGGCGCCGGTCCATAACCAGGTGGTGGCCGGACGCTGGACACCCGACGAGGTCGGGGCCATCAGTGTGGAAGACGGCCTGGCCGACACGTTGGGCCTCCAACTGGGCGACCGCCTCACCTTTGACATTGCCGGTGTGCCCACCGAGGCCACCATCACCAGCCTGCGCAAGGTGGACTGGGGCTCCATGCGGGTGAACTTCTTTGCCATGTTCCCGGTGGCCCGCATGGAGGGGGTCCCGGTCACCTACATCAGCGCCTACCGCGCGCCCGACACGCCCGGCTTCGACAATGCGCTGGTGCGCGCCTACCCCAACGTCACCAACGTGGACATGAGCAGCACCATCGCCCAGGTGCAGCGGGTGCTGGGCCAGGTCATCCGCGCGGTGGAGTTCCTGTTCGGCTTCACGCTGGCCGCCGGGCTGGTGGTGCTGTTCGCGGCCGTCACGGCCACCCGCACCGAGCGCGAGCGCGAATTCGCCATCCTGCGGGCCGTGGGCGCACAGTCCACGCTGCTGCGGCAGGTGCAGCGGGCCGAGCTCATGGGGGTGGGGCTGTTGGCGGGCTTGCTGGCTTCGCTGGTGGCGGTGGCGGTGGGCTGGGCCCTGGCGCGCTACGCCTTCGAGTTCGAGTGGGTGGTCAAGCCATGGGTGCCGCTGGCCGGTGCGATGGCGGGGGCGGTGCTCGCGCTCGCCGCCGGCTGGTGGGGGCTGCGCGGCATCCTGCGCACCCCGGTGGTGGCCACGCTGCGCCAGGCGGCCGAGTGAAGCCAAGTAAGGCCGCCCCGGGCACAATACACATCCATGCAGACACAGGACTCCCCGCCGCGCAGCACCGACAGCGCACCGTCCACCCCCTTTGAATGGATCGGGGGCGAAGTCGCCGTGCGGCAACTCGTGGACCGCTTCTACGACCTGATGGACCTGGAGCCGGGCTACCGCGAACTGCGCGCCAGTCACGGCACCACCCTGGACGACGCCCGTCAGAAGCTGTTCTGGTTCTTGTGTGGCTGGCTCGGTGGGCCGCAGCACTACCAGGAGCGTTTTGGCCACCCACGGCTGCGCATGCGCCACATGCCGTTCAAGATCGGCATTCTGGAGCGCGACCAGTGGTTGGCCTGCATGGACCAGGCCATGGGCGACACGGGTGTGCCGGCCGACCTGCGTCAGCGCTTGAACCAGAGCTTCTTCCAGACCGCCGACTGGATGCGCAACACCCCGGCGTGAGTCCGCCGACCCGCGGTTGCGCCGTTCAGGGCATCCGCGGCGAAGGCCGCAGCAACACCACCAGCGCCCCCGCCCCGCCTTCGGCCGGGCGCGCCTGCACAAAGGCCATCACTTCGGCCTTTTGCACCAGCCAGCTGTGCACTTTGCCCTTGAGTACCGGCGTCTTGCCCGGCGAGCCCAGGCCCTTGCCGTGCACCACCCGCACGCAGCGCAGGCCGTGCTTGTGGGCTTCGCGGACGAAGCTGGCCAGCGTGGCGCGGGCTTCGTCGGTACGCAGGCCGTGCAGGTCCACCTGGGCCTGGATGCTCCAGTCGCCTTGTCGCAGCTTGCGCACCACGTCGGGCCCCACCCCGGGGCGCCGAAAGCTCAGGTGCTCGTCGGTGTGCAGCAGGGTTTCGGCGTCGAACTCGTCGCTCAGGGCTTCCTGCATCACGGCCTGTTCGTCGCGCTGTCGCTGCACCGGCACGGGCAGCAAGGGGGCGCGCCGGGGCACGTGGCGGCCATGGTAGGGCAGGCGTTGCACCACGCCCACCGCCCGCTCGAACAGCAGCCGGTCGCGGTGCAGCCGTTCCTGCGCCTCGCGCCGGGCAGCCTCTTCGGCGGCCCGCTGGGCGGCCACCTGCGCAGCCCGTGCCGCCATCGCTTTCTTGAGCGATTTGAGGTCGGACAGGCTGTGTGCTTTCATGGGCGATATTGTCGTGCAGGCCGCCAGCCGGTGCAGGCGCAGGGTTGTGGTTTCTGGCCCTACACCCGTCCCATCTCCGCCATCGATCGGCAGGCACTGGCGGTGACGATGAAGTGGTCGAGCACCCGCACGTCCACCAGCGCCAGGGACGATTTGAGGGTTTGCGTGAGCATCTCGTCGGCACGCGAGGGCTCGGCCGTGCCGCTGGGGTGGTTGTGGGCCAGTACCACGGCGGCGGCGTGGTGGTGCAGGGCGCGCAGCACCACCTCGCGGGGGTACACCGAGGTTTGCGACAACGTGCCCCTGAACATTTCCTCCATGGCCAGCAGCCGGTGCTGGCTGTCGAGGAACATCACAGCAAACACCTCGTGCGGCTTGTGGCCGAGGTGCAGCTGCAGGTAGTGCGCCACGGCTTGCGGGCTGTCGAACAGCGGCCGCTGCTGGATTTCTTGCGCCAGAGCGCGCCGGGCCAGCTCCACCACGGCCATGATTTCGGCCCGCTTGGCGGGGCCCAGGCCTTTGACGGCCTTCAGGGTTTCGGCACCGCTGTGCAGCAATCCGGCGATGCCGCCAAAGCGATCGACCAGCTCCTGCGCCAGTTGCACCACGTTCTTGCCCTGGATGCCGGTGCGCAGCAGCAGGGCCAGCAATTCGGCGTCGCTGAGCGCGCCGGGGCCGCGTTGCAGCAGCTTCTCGCGCGGCCGGGTGTCGGGCGGCAGCCCTTTCAATGTCATGGACGGAGTGGCCATGGCGGTCATGCGATTCCTCCCGTTTTCTACAATCGCGTTTTGTTTTGTCTGACACCCTCCATCATGCCCCAAGTCGAAGCCGGCTCTTTCCTCACCTTGCACTACCGCCTGTCGGGGCCGGACGGGCGCGATTTCATCAACACCTTCGATGCCCAGCCGGCCACGCTAAGCCTGGGCGGGGGCGAGCTGTCGCCCGCCATCGAGCAGCGGCTGATCGGCCTGGAAGAGGGCACGCACACGGTGATCGAACTGACCGCCGGCGAGGCCTTTGGCGAGCGCCAGCCCGAGATGGTGCAGTGGGTGGCGCGCAAGCTGCTCAACGAACTGGGGGACCCGCACGAACAGTACGCGGCCGGAGACGTGGTGCAGTTCCCCACGCCCGACGGCCTGGGCAGCTACGCCGGCGCCGTGCGCGAGGTGCGCGAGGATGGTGCCGTGCTGTTCGACTTCAACCACCCGCTGGCAGGCCAGCCGGTGAAGTTCGAAGTCCAGATCATCGGGGTGCTTTGATGGCTGCCGTTCAGGAAGTGCTGCTGGCCGAGCCGCGCGGCTTCTGCGCCGGGGTCGACCGGGCCATCGAGATCGTGGAGCGAGCGCTGGAAAAATTCGGCCGCCCCATCTACGTGCGGCATGAGATCGTGCACAACACCCACGTGGTCAACGACCTCAAGGCCCGCGGCGCCATCTTCATCGAAGAACTGGATGAAGTGCCCGCCGGTGCCACGCTGGTGTTCAGCGCCCACGGCGTGAGCCAGGCCATTCAGCGCGAGGCCGAGCGGCGCGGCTTTCGTATTTTCGACGCCACCTGCCCGCTGGTGACCAAGGTGCACGTGAAAGTGGCCAAGTTGCACAAGGAAGGCTACGAATTCATCATGATCGGCCACAAGGGCCACCCCGAGGTCGAAGGCACCATGGGCCAGCTCGACAGCGGCATCCACCTGGTGGAAGACGTGGCCGACGTGGCCCGGGTGCAGCCGGGCCAGACCGACAAGCTCGCCGTGGTCACGCAGACCACGCTGAGCGTGGACGATGCGGCCGAGATCGCCGCGGCCGTCAAGGCGCGATTCCCCCAGATCCGCGAGCCCAAGCAGCAGGACATCTGCTACGCCACCCAGAACCGGCAAGACGCCGTCAAGCTGATGAGCCGGCAGGTGGACGCCGTGGTGGTGGTGGGCAGCCCCACCAGCAGCAACACCAACCGCCTGCGCGAACTGGCCGAGCGCCTGGGCGTGCCCGCCTACATGGTGGACGATGCGTCGGAGTTGCGTGACGAATGGTTCGCTGGCTGCACCCGCGTGGGCGTGACCGCGGGCGCTTCGGCGCCCGAGGAACTGGTGCAGGGGGTGGTGCAGCGCCTCAGGGCGCTGGGTGCGGTGTCGGTGCGCAGCCTGGATGGCATCAAAGAAACGACCAAGTTCCCGCTGCCCAAGGGGCTCAAGATCGAATAACGGTTGCCTCGGCGGTGTGGCTGGGTTCGCACTGGGTCTGGTTGCGCCCATTTTGCTTGGCACGGTAGAGCGCCCGATCGGCGGCCTCCACCATCTCGGCACCCGACCCCTTGCCGGGCGCCGGCACACCGCTGTGCAAGCCCAGGCTCACCGTCACCGGGATGCGCAACCCGTCCACGTGCAGGGGTGACTCGGCCACCCGCCGCCGGAGGATTTCGGCCAGTTTCAGGGCGCCTGCCACATCGGTCTGCGGCAGGACCACCAGGAACTCCTCGCCACCGTAGCGGCCCAGCACGTCTTGCCCACGCAAGCGAGCCTGCAGGCGCTGGGCCACCTGTCGCAACACTTCATCGCCTACAGGGTGGCCGTGGGTGTCGTTGACGTGCTTGAAATGGTCAATGTCCACCATCAGCACACTCAGCGGCGTGCGTTGGCGGATGGCTTGCGCGACTGCGCGTTCGAGCATCGCCAGCACGCCGCGCCGGTTGGCGGTGCCGGTCAGGGCATCCTGCATGGCCATGCGTTGCAACTGGTCTTCGGCGCGCTCCTTGTGCATGAGGATGAAGCCCAGTGTGGACAGCACCAGCCCGACCAATCCCAGCATGTAGCTGAACGTTTGGGACAGGCCGGGGGTGGTCAGGTCCAGCGCCGAGAAATGCTGCATCAACGCAAACGTCAGTCGTTGCAGGTAGAGCGCGCCAATCAGCGTTGTGCCGAGGATGAGCAGTCGCCGTCCCCTCGGAATGCGGGCAGGCCAGTGCGTGCGGAGTGCTTTTGGCGGCAGGGCGAGCCACACCAGCCACAGGGCCTGCAGCAGCACGGCGACGTCCACCACAGGCAGGCGCAACGCAGGCTGGTCGTGCCACAGGTAGGACGCCAGCACCGCCACCACCAGTGGGGCCGCCAGCCAGCTGACCCGCCATGGCCGGCCCACGAACACCGTCACTGCCCGTTGGGCCAGGCCCATGGCTCCCACCATCAGGCCGTTGCCCATCACCAGGGGCCAGGCCGATGCCGCGGGCGACACGTTGGCGAATGCCACGAACGCCATCGTGTTCAGGGTCATGCTCCAGCCCCACCAGCGCAGGCTGTCGCGCGACGAATGGCCCCAGGCCACATAGATCACCGCCACCGCCATGGCGCCCGAGATGATCAGGATCATCAGCACCATGGTGGGGACATGGGCGTGGGAAACCAGTTGGCTCATGGCACCTGTCCTCCTCAGATCTGTCTTGTGGCGGGGCTGCCGCAGGGACATTGTGCCGCACCGGCGCATGTCTGGGGGCCGGGCCATCTCCCGGGGCGGTGGGCGCACCGCCTAAAATCGGGTGCATCATGCTAGACATCACCCTCCTGCGCAAAGACCTCGACGCGGTCGTCGCGCGCCTCCAGACCCGCAAGAACCCCCAGCCCTTCCTCGACGTGGAGGCCTTCCAGTCGCTCGAACACGAGCGCAAGGCCTTGCAGGTCAAGACAGAAGAGTTGCAGGCCCGCCGCAACAGCCTGTCCAAGCAGATCGGCATGCTCAAGGGCAAGGGCCAGCACGCCGAGGCCGACGCCGTGATGGCCGAGGTGGGCGAAATCAAGGGCACGCTGGAGGCTTCTGCCGCGCGGCTCGACCAGATCCAGTCCGAACTGCAGACCCTGCTGCTGGCCGTGCCCAACCTGCCGCACGACAGCGTGCCGGTGGGGGCCGACGAGCACGGCAACGTGGAACTGCGCCGCTGGGCACCGCAAGGTGGCTTGGGTGCCAACCCGCCCGAGCTGGGCTTCACGCCCAAAGACCACGTCGAGCTGGCCGAGCCCCTGGGCCTGGACTTCGAGACTGCGGCCAAGCTCAGCGGCTCGCGCTTCGTGGTCATGAAGGGCAAGGTGGCCCGCCTGCACCGTGCGCTCGCGCAGTTCATGCTCGATGTGCAGACCCAGGAGCACGGCTACACCGAGTGCTACACCCCCTACATCGTCAACGCCGACACGCTGCGCGGCACCGGCCAGCTGCCCAAATTCGAGGCCGACCTGTTTGCCGCCAAGAAGGGCGGGCAGGAGGGCGACGACGAGTCGGCGATGTACCTGATTCCCACCAGCGAGGTGACGCTGACCAACTTCGTGCGCGACGAGATCGTGGCCGAGGCCGACCTGCCCATCAAGCTGACCGCGCACACCCCGTGCTTCCGGTCTGAAGCCGGCTCCGCCGGGCGCGACACGCGCGGCCTGATCCGCCAGCACCAGTTCGACAAGGTCGAGATGGTGCAGATCGTCCACCCGGAGAAAAGTTACGAGGCGCTGGAGGACATGACCCGCCACGCCGAGGCCGTGCTGCAAAAGCTCGGCCTGTCTTACCGCGTGCTGGCCCTGTGTACGGGCGACATGGGTTTTGGCGCCACCCGCACGCACGATCTGGAGGTGTGGCTGCCCGCGCAGAACACCTACCGCGAGATCAGCTCGGTGAGCAACTGCGAGGCCTTCCAGGCGCGCCGCCTGCAGGCCCGCTTCAAGAACGCCCAGGGCAAGAACGAGCTGGTGCACACGCTCAACGGTTCCGGCCTGGCCGTGGGCCGCGCCCTGGTGGCCGTGCTGGAAAACTACCAGAACGCCGACGGCAGCATCACCGTGCCGGCGGCGCTGCGGCCCTACCTGGGTGGGGCGGAAACGCTTTGAGTTTCATGCGTGGCGGGGTGTGCCCCCGCCGCGCGCTTTAGGTCAACGCAAACCCTGCCCCGCCTGCTCGTTCGCCCGCTGGATCAACTCGATCTTGTACCCATCAGGGTCCGTCACGAAGGCGATCACCGTGGTGCCACCTTTGACCGGGCCTGGCTCGCGGGTCACGTTGCCGCCAGCGGCGCGGATCTTCTCGCAGGCGGCATAGGCATCGGGCACCCCCAGGGCAATGTGCCCGTAGGCCGTGCCATGGTCGTACTGTTCCACGCCCCAGTTGTAGGTCAGCTCGATTTCGGCCTGGCCGGGGTTGCCTCCATCGAAGCCCAGAAAGGCCAGCGAGTACTTGTACTCGGGGTTCTCTGACGTGCGCAGCAACGTCATGCCGAGCACTTGGGTGTAGAAGTCGATCGAGCGCTGCAGATTGCCCACGCGCAACATGGTGTGAAGGATTCGCATGGCGCTATTGTGCCGGTCCCTGGCCTGTGGCGTGCTTGACTTGGGCGAAGCCCTGATGTGGAATGAGAGCAAGGTACGGTATGCGAAGTACTCCAACCACGCTCTTTGCAACAGTCGCCCGGCGGTGGCGGGCGGGGGTGTGGCTGTGGGGCATGGTCCTGCTGGGGGGAGTGTTGTGGGTGGCTTCGGGGTTGCTGGCGGTGGCCCAGACCCCTTTTGCCAAGGTGCTGACGGTGCACGACGCGATCGGCCCGGCCAGCGCCGATTACGTCGTGCGTGGCCTCGCCAAGGCCGAGTCCGAAGGGGCAACGCTCGTCGTGTTGGTGCTCGACACCCCCGGGGGCCTCGACACCTCCATGCGCGACATCATCCAGGCCCTGCTGGCGTCGCGCGTGCCCGTGGTCACCTACGTCAGTCCGTCGGGCGCTCGCGCTGCCAGTGCGGGCACGTTCATCCTCTACGCCAGCCACGTGGCTGCCATGGCGCCCGCCACCACCCTGGGGGCGGCCACACCGGTGGCGATCGGTCTGCCGGGTGTGCCCAAACCGGCTCAGCCGCCCCAGCCGGGCGATGCCCCTGTGGGCGACGGCAGCGAGTCCCGCTCCCCTGGGCCAGCCGCACCGGCCGACACCACACCGCCCCCACCCGCCGACGCCATGGCGGCCAAGCAGATGCACGACGCGGCCGCCTTCATCCGCGGCCTGGCGCAGCAACATGGCCGCAACGCCGCGTGGGCCGAGCGCGCGGTGCGCGAAGCGGTCAGCCTGACGGCCGAGGAGGCCCTGGCACAGGGCGTGGTCGATGTGGTGGCCGTCGACCTGAACGACTTGCTGGCACAGATCGATGGGCGGGTGGTGCGACTGTCCAGCGGGCCACACACGCTGGCCACCCGCGGCCTGGTGCTGGTGGACGAGCCGCCCGACTGGCGCCACCGCGTGCTGAGCGTCATTGCCAACCCCAGTTTCGCGCTGGTGCTGTTGATGGTGGGCATTTATGGCCTGATTTTCGAGTTCACCTCGCCCGGTTTCGGGCTGCCGGGCACGGTGGGTGCCATCTGCCTGTTGCTGGCCATGTTCGCCTTGCAGATGTTGCCGGTGAACTACGCGGCGCTGGCGCTCATCCTGCTCGGGTTTGCCTTGCTGGCGGCCGAGCTGCTCACGCCGGCTTTTGGGGTGCTGGGTGTGGGTGGCGTGATCGCGTTTCTGGCAGGCGGCCTGCTGCTGTTTGACCGCGAGGTGCCGGGCATGGGCGTGCCGTTGCCCCTGCTGTTGGGCGTGGCCTTCACCGCGGCAGCGGCGGTCCTGGCCACCGGGGGCATGGCTTTGCGGGCCCGGCGCGCACGCGTGGTCAGCGGCCGGGAGGACATGGTGGGCGCCACCGGCCAGGTGGCGGCGGTACAGAGCGGCCTGTGCTGGGTCACCGTGCGTGGCGAACGCTGGCAGGTGAAAGCGGCGGTGCCACTGGCGGTGGGGCAGCGGGTGCGGGTTCTGGCCGTGGACGGGCTGGTGCTCATGGTCGAGCCCGATCCCCCCAATGGCCCGCCTACCCCCTGACGGGCCGAACCACCACGCAACCACCAAGGAGAGCGCTCATGTTCATGGATTTCAACATCGGCTTGACCGGGGTGCTGTTGCCGGCGCTGCTCATCCTGCTGGCATCGGCGTTGCGGGTGCTGCGCGAGTACGAGCGTGGCGTCGTGTTCCAGCTCGGGCGGTACTGGAAGGTCAAGGGCCCGGGCCTGGTGCTGGTGATCCCTGGGCTGCAGCAGATGGTGCGGGTGGACCTGCGCGTGGTGACCATGGACGTGGAGCCGCAGGACGTGATTTCCCGCGACAACGTGTCGGTCAAGGTGAACGCGGTGGTGTTTTTCAGGGTGGTGGAGCCGGAAAAGGCCATCATCCAGGTGGAGAACTACCTCATGGCCACCAGCCAGCTGGCGCAGACCACGTTGCGGGTGGTGCTGGGCAAGCACGAGCTCGACGAAATGCTGGCCGAGCGCGAACGCCTGAACCTGGATGTGCAGCAGATCCTCGATGCCCAGACCGATGCCTGGGGCGTGAAGGTCACCAACGTGGAGATCAAGCACATCGACCTCAACGAATCGATGGTGCGGGCGATTGCCCGCCAGGCCGAGGCGGAACGCGAGCGGCGGGCCAAGGTGATCCACGCTGAAGGCGAAAAGCAGGCGGCAGCGGCCCTTCTGGAAGCGGCGGCCACCCTGGCACAGCGACCCGAAGCCATGCAGTTGCGCTACCTGCAGACCATGACGCAGGTGGCGGGCGACCGCGCCACCACGGTGATACTGCCTCTGCCCATTGACATGCTGGGCAAGCTGCTGGACACATCGGGAGCCGCCCGCGACGGGAGTGCCCATTGACGCCCGTCGAAGCCCAGCAACTGGCGCCACCAAGGCGCCATGATCTGCCGCTTTTCTGCCGCTTTACTTGATGCGGCCGAAGCTGGTGCGCAACGGGTCAATCCCGCCGCCGCCACCACCCTGCCGGTTGCCCTGACCGCCGCCGGGACGACCGCCACGGCCGCGGTTGCGGCCGCGCTCGCCCAGCGCGTCGATGCCGGTGCGCAGCGGGTCGGGTTGACGCGGCTGCCCGCCTTGGCCCTGGTTGCCGCGTTGACCTTGACCTTGCCGCTGGCTGTTCTGGCCTTGACCCTGGCCCTGGCCCTGGAACTGCCCGTTGCCCCGGCCTTCCTGGCCACCCCGGCCGCCGCGGCGCTTGTTGCGGCGCGGGCCGTTGTTGTTCGGGCGCGGCTGGCCGTCGTTGCGCGGCGGCTGGCTGTCGTCTGCCTCGTCGCCGTCCACGTCCGGGAAGCCGTCGTTGCGTGGCGCGCGGGCCTGCTTGGGCTGGCGTTCCTGCGTTTTCTTGTCGCGGATGCGCTCCATCATCTCCTGGCGCGCGGCCGTGGCGGCCGCGGCCATCACCTCGCGGCTCGGCGGTTTGCCGGCACCGCCCCAGATGGTCTGGCGGCCCATGGCGATCGGCTCGGCCTTCTCGCCCGGCTCCGGCATGAACTCCTGGAAAATCTGGACCGGGATTTCCTGCTTGGTGAACTTCTCGATCGCCATCATGAAGCCTTCTTCGTCCAGGCTCACCAGGCTCACGGCTTCCCCTTCGGCGCCGGCGCGGCCAGTGCGGCCGATGCGGTGCACGTAGTCCTCGCAGACGTTGGGGATCTCGTAGTTCACCACGTGCGGCAGGTCGTCAATGTCGATCCCGCGCGCGGCAATGTCGGTCGCCACCAGCGCGCGGATGGCGCCGGTCTTGAAGCCTTCCAGCGCCTGGGTGCGCGCCGTCTGGCTCTTGTTGCCGTGCAGCGCCATGGCGGTGATGCCGTTCTTGTTCAGGTAGTCGGCCACGTTGTTGGCACCGAACTTGGTGCGGGTGAACACCAGCACCTGGCTCCAGTTGTGCTGCTGGATGATGTGCACCAGCAGCGCCTTCTTCTTGCCGCGGCCCACCGGGTGGATGGTCTGCTTGATGCGCTGCACCGTGGTGTTGGGTGGCGTCACCTGGATGTGCTTGGGGTTACGCAGCAGGCCGTTGGCCAACTCCTTGATCTCGTCGCTGAAGGTGGCCGAGAACAGCAGGCTCTGCTTGGCGGCCGGCAACAACCTGAGCACCTTCTTCACGTCGTGGATGAAGCCCATGTCCAGCATGCGGTCGGCTTCGTCCAGCACCAGGATCTGCACCTGGCTCAGGTCCAGGTGGCCCTGGTCGGCCAGGTCGAGCAGGCGGCCGGGGGTGGCCACCAGCACGTCCACGCCCTTGCTGAGCTTTTCGATCTGCGGGTTCATGCCCACGCCACCGAAGATCACGGCCGACTTGAGCTTGAGGTGCTTGCCGTAGGCCTTGACGGATTCTTCCACCTGGGCGGCCAGTTCGCGGGTGGGGGCGAGCACCAGGGCGCGCACCGGGCGGCCCTGGCCGCGCTTGGGCGCTTCCCAGCCGTCCTGCAGGCGGTGGAGCATGGGCAGGGTGAAGGCGGCGGTCTTGCCGGTGCCGGTCTGCGCGCCGGCCAGCAGGTCGTGGCCTTCCAGCACGGCCGGGATGGCCTCGGCCTGGATGGGCGTGGGTTGGTCGTAGCCTTGCTCGCGCACAGCATCCAGAATGGCCGGGGCCAGTTTCAGTTCTTCAAAAGTCATGTGATTGATGGCGCCCATCCTGGGCGCTTGGGGGTATCGGCCGCTTCCTGTGCACGGCGGCAACAGGCCAGTCAAGGGAGGCTGATGGGACACAAAATGGGCCGCAACCATGGTGCCGAAGTGGCGGGCGGGGGCCCCAGCGAGGCGCTGACGTGGCACTGACTGAAGGTGCGCACTGAACACATTGTCGCATAAAGGGATAATCAGGGGTTACGCGCCCGTTCGGGTGCCGCGTTTTCCCTTAAGAAGAGCCATGGCCCAATACGTTTTTTCGATGAACCGCGTCTCCAAGACCGTGCCGCCCAAACGGCAGATCTTGAAGGACATCTCCCTGAGTTTCTTCCCTGGCGCCAAGATCGGTGTGCTCGGCCTCAACGGCTCGGGCAAGTCCACCCTGCTCAAGATCATGGCCGGCGTGGACAAGGAGATCGAAGGCGAAGCCGTGCCAATGCCCGGCATCAAAATCGGCTACCTGCCCCAGGAGCCCGAGCTGAACCCCGAGCAGACCGTGCGCGAAGCGGTGGAGGAGGGCATTGGTGGTGCGCTGGCCGCCAAGCAGCGCCTGGAAGAGGTGTACGCCGCCTACGCTGAACCCGACGCCGACTTTGACGCCCTGGCCGCCGAGCAGGCCGAGCTGGAAGCCATCATCGCCGCCAGCGGCTCCGAGAACGCCGACCTGCAACTGGAACTCGCGGCCGACGCACTCAACCTCCCGCCGTGGGACGCCCTGATCAAGAACCTGTCGGGCGGTGAAAAGCGCCGAGTGGCCCTGTGCCGCCTGCTGCTGAGCAAGCCCGACATGCTGCTGCTCGACGAACCGACCAACCACCTGGACGCCGAAAGTGTGCACTGGCTGGAGCAGTTCCTGCAGCGTTTCCCCGGCACCGTGGTGGCCATCACCCACGACCGCTACTTCCTCGACAACGCCGCTGAATGGATCCTGGAACTGGACCGCGGAATGGGCATCCCGTACAAGGGCAACTACTCCGACTGGCTGGACCAGAAAGAGCGCCGCCTGGAAGCGGAACAGAAGTCGGAAGACGCCCGCGTCAAGGCCATGAAAGAGGAATTGAAATGGGTGCGCTCCAACGCCAAGGGCCGCCAGGCCAAGAGCAAGGCGCGCCTGGCCCGTTTCGAGGAACTGAGCGACGTCGACTACCAGCGCCGCAACGAGACCAACGAGATCTTCATTCCCGTGGCCGAGCGCCTGGGCTCGCAGGTCATCGAGTTCAAGCACGTCAGCAAGAGCTTCGGCGACCGCCTGCTGATCGACGACCTGTCGTTCAGCGTGCCGGCAGGCGCCATCGTCGGCATCATCGGCCCCAACGGTGCCGGTAAATCCACGCTGTTCCGCATGATCCAGGGTGTCGAAACCCCAGGCAGCGGCGAGATCGTCATCGGCCAGACCGCCAAGCTGGCCTTCGTGGACCAGAGCCGCGCCTCGCTGGACGGCGACAAGACGGTGTGGGAAGACGTGTCGGGCGGGCTCGACAACATCACCGTGGGCAAGTTCGTCATGCCCAGCCGTGCCTACATCGGCCGCTTCAACTTCAAGGGCAACGACCAGCAGAAGCTGGTGAAAAACCTATCGGGTGGTGAGCGCGGTCGCCTCCACCTGGCCAAGACGCTGGCTCAGGGCGGCAACGTGCTCATGCTCGATGAACCGTCGAACGACCTCGACGTGGAAACCCTGCGCGCGCTGGAAGAAGCCCTGCTGGAATTTGCCGGCAGCGCCATGGTCATC
>JAUWAE010000219.1 GCA_030602185.1 Comamonadaceae bacterium | reverse complement strand
CATGACCCCGACGCCTGCGCTGATGGCCCTGACCCGCGGCGCCGAGTCGCTGTGGCAGGCAGTGGCCCCCACCTGCCCAGGCTTCACGGTGGAAGTACTGCCCACCATCGACTCCACCAACACCGAGCTGATGCGCCGCGCCCGTGCCGGGCGGCTGGAGCCGGTGCTGCTGCTGGCCGCCGAACAGACCGCCGGGCGGGGGCGCCGGGGCCGCGACTGGGTCAGCCGGCCGGGCGCCTCGCTCACGTTCTCGCTGGGGCTGCCCCTGGCCCCCGCCGACTGGTCGGGCCTGTCGCTGGCGGTGGGGGCGAGCCTGGTCACGGCATTGCCGCCGGCGGTGCGGCTGAAATGGCCCAACGACCTGTGGTGGCAAGACCGCAAGCTCGGCGGCATCCTGGTGGAAACCGCCAGCCTGGGACCACAGCGGTATGCGGTGGTGGGTGTGGGCATCAACCTGCTGACACCAGACATGCCGCTGCCGGTACCGGCCGCGCCCGACCAGCCGCCCAGCGTGCCGCCGGTGGGGCTGGACAAGGTGTTCGGCACCCCTGGGCGGCCTGCCGACCCAGCCGACTGCCTGGAGGCCTGGATACCCGCGCTCGTGCGTGACCTGCAGCGCTTCGAACGGGAAGGGTTTGCCGCTTTCCGCGACCGGTTTGCGGCGCGCGACGCCCTGTACGGGCGCCCGGTGCGGCTGTCGGACGGTACCGAGGGCACCGCCGTGGGGGTGCGCGCCGACGGCGCGCTGCTCATCGACACCGGCCAGGCCACCGTGCCGGTCGTCCAGCACGAAGTGAGCGTACGCCCGTGCTGAGGCTGCTGGTGGCCCTGCTCCTGCTGGCCAACCTGGCCTTCTGGGGCTACACGCGGGGCCACTTGGCATGGCTGGGGGTGGCCCCGGCACCCACGGGGGAGCCACAACGGCTCGCCCAGCAGGTGGCCCCCGAAGCCCTGACCGTGCTGAATGCGCCCCGCCTTTCGGCGCCCGGGGGCACGGTCGAGACGCTGCCGCCAGAGGCAGCAGATGTTGCCGCGGTGGCCGAGAGCACCCCGCAGGTTGGCCCCTCGCCCAGCGAGGACGCCGCCGTGAACACAGGCCTCCAAGCCCCCTCTTCCGCCCAGCCCAACGCCCCGACCGCCTGCTGGCAACTCGGCGGCCTCACCGACAGCCAGACCGTGCTGCTGCGAGGCACCTTGTCCAACCTGCCCGAACTGGCCGGGCGCTGGACCATCGAGGCCGGGGTGCTGCCGGCGCGCTGGATCGTGTACCTGGGCAAGTTTGCCGACGAGGCGGCCCTGCAGCGCCGCCGGGCCGAACTGCGGCAGGCGGGCATCGACCAGCGGGAGGTGAATGTGCCGGCGCTGAGGCCTGGGCTGGCCTTGGGCACCTATTCGAGCGACGAAGCGGCCGAACGCGCCCTGGCCGAGCTGCGGCGACGGGGCGTGGCCAACGCCCGCGTGGTGCAGGAACGCGACGAGACCCGCCTCTATACACTGCGGCTGCCCGCGGTGACCGAAGCGCAGCGGCGGCAAATCGAAAGCTTCGGGGTACTGGGGGCCCGCCCGCTGCAGCGCTGCCCCTGAAAGCCCGGGGCCGTACAGGCACAATCGGACCTTTACCCGCAGGACCTGAGATGCACATTTCCAAAGACACCGTCGTCACCCTGAGCTACCAGGTGCGCGATGCCCAAGGCAAGCTGCTGGAAGCCAGCGAGCAGCCCATGGCCTACCTGCACGGCGGCTACGGCAACACGTTCGAGAAAATCGAAGCGGCACTGGAAGGCCAGACCGTGGGCTTTGCCACCACGGTGGAACTGGCGCCGGCCGACGCCTTCGGCGAGCGCGACGAGGGCCTGGTGCAGACCATCAGCAAAGCCGACTTTCCGCCCGGCGTGAAGGTGGGCGGCACGCTGCGCGGCGTGGCCGACGACGGGCACGAGCGCATTTTCACCGTGGTGAAGATCAAGGGGCCAGAGGTGATCCTCGACGGCAACCACCCGCACGCCGGCAAGACGCTGAAGTTCGGCCTGAAGGTGCTGGACGTGCGCGCCGCAGCGCCCGAAGAAATCGCCCATGGCCATGCGCACGGTGCGCACGGCCACCAGCACTGACCCGGCCCATGCGTTGGGCCTGGCGCCAGTTCTACCACAGCATGGCCACGCGGCTCATGCTGCTGGGGCTCGTGCTGGTGCTCGTAGCGGTGGTGGTGCGGTACTTTGCGCTGTCGGGCTTTCTGCGCGAGGACCTGAGCAAGGTGGTGGCCGAGCAGCAACTCTCGCTGGCACGCTACGCCGCCGCCGACATTGACCAGGGCATCGTCCAGCGGACCAAGCGGCTCCAGCAGCTCGCGGTGGCCGCGCCGCGCCACCTCGACCCCCAAGACCCGGTCTGGACGCGCTGGCTGAGCGACCATCCGCCCGAAGCCGAGGGTTTCATGGGCGGTCTGGTGGCCACCGGCTTGAACGGCGACGTCTGGGCGGCCCAAGGCCTGGCCCAGGCGCTGCGCCCCGATGCAGCCGCCCTGGCCGCCGCCCGCCAGGGTGAACCGTACGTGGGCACCCCCGTGCCTGCGGGGGAGGCGCGCGAGCCCATGCTGCCGCTGAGCGTGCCCATCCTGTCCGACAGCGGCGCCCCTTTCGGCCTGCTCACCGGCCTGGTGCCACTGTCCTCGCAGGGGTTGATGGGCATCCTGCTCAACAGCCAGATCGGCAGCGCCAGCGGTGGCTTTCTGGTGATCTCCCCCCGCGACCGGCTGTTCGTCGCCTCGTCGCGGCCAGAGATGGTCCTCAAGCCCACGCCCCCCGAGGGCGTCAACCCCTTGCACGACCGCGCCATGGCCGGCTACCGCGGCACCGGCGTGACGACGAACGCGCAAGGCGTTGAGGAGATTTCGGCCATGGTGTCGGTCCCGAGCACCGGCTGGTTCGTGGTGGCACGCATCCCCACGTCGGAAGCGCTGGCCACGGTGGGCCGCATCCAGACGTTCGTGCTGCGCAACGCCGTGCTGGCGGTGCTGGTGTTCTCCGTGGTGTTCGGGTTGATGCTGTATTGGCAGATGCGCCCGCTGTTCCATGCCGCGGACCTGGCCGAGCGCATGACCCTGGGGGAACTGCCGCTCAACACCTTGCCCGTGGCGCGCAATGACGAGGTGGGCCACCTGATCGCCGCGTTCAACCGTTTGCTGGTCAAACTCAATGCGCAGCAGGCCGAGCTGCAGCGGCTGGCACACCACGACCCCCTGACCGGCCTGCCCAACCGCAACTTGCTGGCCGACCGGCTGGAGCAGGCCCTGTCGCAGGCCCGGCGGCAGCGGCAGGCGGTGGCCCTGCTTTACCTGGACCTGGACGGTTTCAAGCCCGTCAACGATGCCCTGGGCCACGAAGGGGGCGACCAGGTGCTGCGGGCCGTGGCCCAGCGGCTGGTGCAGACGGTGCGGGAATCGGACACGGTCGCGCGCATTGGCGGCGACGAGTTCGTGGTGCTGCTCAGTCCACCCAGCGCAGCGCCCACGCTGGCGGCGGCGCAGGCAGTGGCCCAGAAACTGATCGAGGCGCTGGCCGCCCCGTTCGAGGTACAGCACACCCATTGCCGCCTGGGGGTGTCGGTCGGCATTGCGCTGGGCGACGGCCACTCGACCGCCAAAGAATTGATGCTGCAAGCCGACCACGCGATGTACCGCGCCAAGGACGCGGGGCGGGGCCGGTACGCCGTGTCGGACGTCGCGCCGGCCTGAAGTGGCGGTCGCTTACTTCGCCACCACCCGCACCATCTCCAGGCACTTGGCGGCGTAGCCCCATTCGTTGTCGTACCAGGCCACGACCTTGACGAAGCTCTTGTCCAGTGCAATGCCGGCCTCGGCGTCGAACACGCTGGTGCAGTTTTCGCCGCGGAAGTCGGTGGAGACCACCTTGTCGGTGGTGTAGCCCAGC
>JAUWAE010000168.1 GCA_030602185.1 Comamonadaceae bacterium | reverse complement strand
CCCGGTGGCCGTGCGCTACCCGCGCGGTGCGGGCGCAGGGACCGAGTTGCCAGTGCACATCGAATCGCTGCCCTACGGCAAAGGCGAGGTTCGCCGGCGTGGCCGGGGTGTGGCCCTGCTGGCGTTTGGCACCTTGCTTTACCCAGCCTTGCAAGCGGCTGAAGGCCTGGGCGCGACCGTGGTGAACATGCGCTGGGCCAAGCCTCTGGACCTGGCGTTGCTGCGCGAGGTCGCGCAGTCACACGACGCTTTGGTCACGCTGGAAGAGGGTGCCATTGCCGGCGGTGCGGGCAGCGCGGTGATCGAGGCCCTGCAGGCCATGGCCATTGCGCGACCGGTGCTGCAGCTCGGTTTGCCCGACAGTTTCATCGAGCATGGCGATCCGGCCAAGCTCTTGTCTATGCTGGGCCTGGATGCCGTAGGCATCGAGCGCAGCGTGCGAGAACGCTTCGCTACCGCACTTCAAACCGCCCCCAGCCTGAGGGTGGTTTGAAGTTTACATAGTCGTCTGTACCGCTTTTTGAAAACATTTCACGCGTTTGCAGAGTTCCTAGGGGAAAACACTGCGGACTTTGAAAGATGGCCATTACTACACTTGTACACTGTCGTTCAGACGCAGGTGCGTGAGTGGGTTCAACGACCCCGCGTAACCATTCTCTTACCCAAGGAGTTTCATTAATGGACCGTCGTTCCGTCATCAAGAACGCAGGCTTGGCCGGTATCCTGGCCGCCGGCGTGGCGCCTGCGGTGCAGGCACAGGCCACCGTGCGTTGGCGCCTCACTTCCAGCTTCCCCAAGTCCCTGGACACCATTCACGGCGCCGCCGATGTGTTCGCAAAGACCATTGGCGACATGTCCGGTGGCAAGTTCCAGGTGACAGTGCACGCGCCTGGTGAGCTGGTCCCCGCGCTGGGCGTGGTTGACGCGGTTCAGCAAGGTACCGTGGAGGCCGGTCACACCGCGCCGTACTACTACTTCGGCAAGGACGAAACCTTTGCCATCGGCACCGCAATCCCGTTTGGTTTGAACAGCCGTTCCCTGACGGCTTGGTACTACGACGGCAACGGCCTGAAACTCTTCCGCGAGTTCTACGACAAGTACAACATCGTGAACTTCCCCGGTGGCAACACCGGTGCCCAGATGGGTGGCTGGTTCCGCAAGGAGATCAAGAGCCCGGCAGATTTCAAGGGCCTGAAGTTCCGCATGGGCGGCTTCGCCGGTACCATCCTGTCGAAGATGGGCGCGGTTCCCCAGAACATCCCTGGCGGCGAGATCTACCAAGCCCTGGAAAAAGGCACCATCGACGCGTGCGAATGGATCGGCCCGTACGACGACGAAAAGCTGGGCTTCCAGAAAGTGGCCAAGAACTACTACTACCCGGGTTTCTGGGAAGGCGGCGCCCAACTCGACTTCTACATCAACAAGGCGGCGTACAACGCGCTGTCGGCCGATTACAAGGCCATGGTGGAAGCGGCTGCCGGCTTTGCTCACGTGGAAATGCAGGCACGTTACGACGCCCGCAACCCGGCCGCCCTCAAGCGCCTGATTGCCGGTGGCGCCAAGCTGCAGCGCTTCCCGAAAACGGTGATGGATGAAGCCTTCAAACTCTCCATGCAGACGTACGAAGATCTGAGCGCCAAGAACCCCAACTGGAAGAAGATCTACGCCGATTACTCGGCTTTCCGCAAGGACCAGAACCTGTGGATGCGTCTGGCCGACAAGGCCTTCGACGACTACATGCAGGCTGCCAAGCTCTAAAGCTCCACGGCGATACAGCCAACCCCGCCTCGGCGGGGTTTTTTAGTGTCTGCGGTTTGAACCGATCGCCGTCGTAGAACTCCAAGTGGGATCCCTGCACGCTGGGGTGGCTATACTGCTGCCCCGGCTTGTGCGCAACCTACAAAGGATCGTCCATGAACATCCTGCTTCAATTCTCCAAACTCATCGACGCGCTCAGTGACCGCATCGGCAAGCTGGGCATGTGGCTCATTCTGGCTGCCACGCTCATCAGTGCCACCAACGCGGTCGTGCGCAAGGCGTTCGGCGTCAGCTCGAATGCGTTTCTCGAAATCCAGTGGTACCTCTTCGCGGCGGTGTTCATGCTCGGCGGAGGCTATGCCTTCCTGCGCAACACCCATGTTCGCATCGACTTCCTCTCCAGCAAATTCAGCGACCGCACCCGCAACTGGATCGACATCGTCGGCATTGTCGTGTTCATTGTGCCGCTGTGCGTGATGATGATTTACCTGTCATGGCCGCTGTTCATGCGTGCCTATGTGTCGGGCGAGGTGTCGTCGAATGCCGGCGGTTTGATCCGCTGGCCGGTGTACCTGCTGATCCCGGCCGGTTTCAGCATTTTGCTGCTGCAAAGCGCCAGCGAACTCATCAAGCGGTTTGCGTTCCTGTTGGGTAAGGGCCCCGATGTGCTGGCCCACACCGGCCCCAGCGAGGCTCAGGAACTGGCCAAAGAGATCGCTGAGACCGAAAAACTGAAAGCTCAGCCGAATGCCGCCACCAGCGGTGCCAAGCACTGATTGGGTCTCATCATGGTTGAATTCATCACCAACAATTTCGTCCCACTGATGTTCGTGGGGCTGCTCGTGTTCCTGCTCAGCGGTTTCCCGGTCGCCTTTGGACTGGCGGCCACGGGCCTGTTCTTTGGCTTCATCGGCATGGAAGTCGGCCTGTTTGCCGACACCTTGTTCCAGGCGCTGCCGTTGCGGGTGTTCGGCATCATGCAGAACGACACGCTGCTGGCTATTCCGTTCTTCACGTTGATGGGCATCATCCTCGAGCGAAGCGGTATGGCCGAGGACCTGCTGGAGACGGTCGGTCAGGTGTTCGGTCCGGTCCGCGGTGGCCTGGCCGTGGCGGTTGTCCTTGTGGGGGCCCTGCTCGCGGCCACCACTGGGGTGGTCGCTGCTGCTGTCATCTCCATGGGCCTGATCTCGTTGCCCATCATGCTGCGCTACGGCTACAACCGCTCCATCGCCACCGGTACCATCACCGCGTCGGGCACGCTGGCGCAGGCCCTGCCGCCCTCGCTGGTGCTCATCGTGCTGGCCGACCAGCTGGGGCGCTCGGTGGGTGACATGTACGCCGGCGCCCTGATCCCCGGTCTGCTGCTGGTGGGTCTGTATCTGGTGTTCATTGCCGCAGTGGCCCTGCTGCGTCCGTCCTGGGTGCCCTCGCTGCCTCCCGAGGCCCGCATTTACAACGAGCCCAATGGTGACAGCGGCCACCGCTCCTTGATGGTGCTGCTGCTGATCGCTGGTGTGGTCGGGTACGTATGGGCCTTGAACCACGAGGCAATCATCAACCCGCTCACGGGACGTGAGGGTGCAGCCCCTGGCGATGAGGTCGTGATCCTGTCCGTGGCCGTGGCTTCGTTCACGGCGCTGGTGCTGGCCATGGTCAACCGTGTGACACGGCTGGGTCTGCTGTCGCGGCTGGCCGAGCGGGTCACGTTCGTGCTGATTCCACCGCTGATCCTGATCTTCCTGGTGCTGGGGACGATTTTCCTGGGCATTGCGACGCCGACCGAAGGTGGCGCCATGGGGGCCGTCGGGGCACTGGTCATGGCCGCAGCCCGCAAGCGCCTGAACAGCTCCCTGCTGACCCAGGCGATGGAAAGTGCGACCAAGCTGACCATCTTCGTGATGTTCATCCTGATCGGCTCGACGGTGTTCAGTTTCACGTTCAACGCTGCCGACGGTCACATCTGGGTGGAACACCTGTTTGACAAGCTGCCTGGCGGCCAGATCGGTTTCCTGATCTTCGTGAACCTGCTGGTCTTCGTGCTGGGGTTCTTCATCGACTTCTTCGAGATCGCCTTCATCGTCATCCCGCTGCTGGCGCCGGTGGCCGAGAAGATGGGCATCGATCTGGTGTGGTTCGGCATCATCATTGCGATGAACCTGCAGACCTCGTTCCTGACGCCGCCGTTCGGTTTCGCGCTGTTCTACCTGCGCAGCGTTGCGGCCCGCGAGGACTACACCGACCGGGTCACGCGACAGCGCATCCCGGCCGTCACTACCACCCAGATCTACAAGGGCTCGATCGCCTTCATCGTGCTGCAGGTCATCATGGTTTCCGCCATCATCGCTTTCCCGGGCCTGGTAACGGGCAATCTGGGCGACAAGGCGGAGGTGGACGAGTCCGCCGTGATGGACATGCTGGAGCAGACCCGTTCTGACGACTCCTGGGGCTCGTCTGACGAGGACGAGGCCGACCCGGCGGATGACGCGCCTGCCGAGGACGAGGCGGTTGACCCGATCAAGGCCATTGAAGAAGCGGCCAGGCAGGGGCAATGATGTGTGGGACCATGGCGCACCACGGGTGCGGGGAGGGTGAGCGGTGCAGATAGACGTCAAGGTGCTGGATGCACGGCTCAAAGACCAGCCGCCCGCCTATGCCACGCCCGGCAGCGCAGGCTTGGACCTGCGTGCCTGCTTGGACGCGCCGCTGACACTGGCGCCGAACGCCTGGCAATTGGTGCCCACGGGGTTGGCCATTCACCTGGCCGACCCCGGTTACGCCGCGCTCATCCTGCCGCGCTCGGGCCTGGGCCACAAGCATGGCATCGTGCTGGGCAACCTGGTGGGCCTGATCGACAGCGACTACCAGGGCCAGCTCATGGTCAGTGCGTGGAACCGCAGCGACGTGGCATTCACCATCGAGCCCATGGAGCGCATTGCGCAACTGGTGATCGTGCCGGTAGTGCAGGCCCGTTTCAATGTGGTGGACGACTTCGACACCACCACCGCCCGGGGTGCGGGCGGGTACGGCTCCACCGGCAGGGGCTGAGCCCCAGGGGGCGTCAGGCGTTGGGGCCGAGGCGGAAGAAGCCCGCCCCCAGCGTGCCGCGCCCCACCTCTTCCAGCGTGGCTTCGCGCACGGCGTGCACCTTGAGCGTGAGCCGCAGCGCAATGCCCGCCAGCGGGTGGTTGGCGTCGAGCACGACGTGCTCGGGGTAGATTTCACTCACAAAGTAGAGCCGGTCGGCCGGTGCGGAGGGCGTGCAGCCCGGTGGCAGGCCTTCGAACGCCATGCCCGGCTCCAGTTCGGCCGGGAAACAGGTGCGTGGTTCAAGGTACAGCAGCTGGTCGTCGAAGTCGCCAAAGGCTTGTTCTGGCTCCAGGTGCAGCTCCATCACGTCACCGGCCTGGTGGTCTTGCAGGCTTTCGTCGATCTTGGCGAGCAGGTCCTGACCGCCCACCAGGAATTCGGTCGGTTCGTCGAGTTCGTCCAGCACTTCGCCCAGAGTGTCCTTCAGTGTCCAGGTCAGTGCGACGACGCATTGCGGGGTGATTTTCATCGCACAATTGTCCCATGACTCGCCAGCCCTCCACATCCTCGCTCCCCGC
>JAUWAE010000056.1 GCA_030602185.1 Comamonadaceae bacterium | reverse complement strand
CGTTGTTCGGGCTGCACGTTGCCTGCGGTGTCGGTGGCTCGGCTCGCCAGGGTGAACTGGCCCGCCGGCAGGCGCGCCGCAAAAACAAACTGCCGCCACGCAAAGCGGCCGAGGTCGGGCCCCACCATGCGCGCGAGCTGCCAGGTTTTTCCGCCGTCCAGAGAAACCTCGACCTTGGCCACCGCGTTCATGCCGCCAAACGCCACGCCATGGATCTGTGTGTCACCCGCTTTAAGCGGGGCGCCGTCCGTGCCGGGACCGTTGATCCACGACTTCACCGTCATTTCCTGCACCGATGGCTGCGACGGGTCGCCCTTCGCGCCGGGCGGTGAAATGCGGTAGCCGTGCGACATGATGCGTGCGTCGGTCTCCTGAGCGGTGAAGGCCAGGCGTTTGACGTACTTGATGTTGTTCACGCCCGTGTAACCCGGCACGATCAAGCGCAGTGGGCCGCCGTGGGCCAGCGAAATCGGCACACCGTTCATTTCCCAGGCCAGCAGGGCATCGGCGAGTGCGGCAGCAGGCACCGAGCGTTCCACGATCACGCTCTTGGGGTCCAGTCCATCGGGGAGTTTTTCGCCGCCTGTGCCGGTGAGGTAGGCCATGCCGGCCTCCACGCCGCCCAGGGCATCCACCACCCAGCGCACCGGCACACCGCTCCACACCACACAGCCTGCTGCGCCCACTTGCCAAGGCGTTCCACTGGGCTTGTTGGGGAAGTAGCCGCGTCCGTTGCCAGAGCATTGCAACACCATCGCCGTGGTCTCGATGCCCATGCGCTTGAGGTCGCCCAGCGTGAGTTTGCGCGGGTTCTTCACCCCCTCGATGTTGATCTCCCAGGCATCGCGGTTGCCCAGGATCGAGACGTCGGGCGCGGGCAGGTTGTTGCGGATGTAGAGCTGCTCGGACGGCGTGATTACGCTGGTGCCGAACACACTGCGCTTGGTCTCAATGGTGGTGCTGCTGTGCACGATCAGGCTGGCCGGGTCCTTCCAGCCCACGTACGCTGGCAGAGGCTTGGCAGCACCGGCCACGGCGACGGGCGCGGTCTCACCAGCAGCGGCTGCGGTGCGGCCAAAGCTGGCCAGACCAACGGCAGCCAAAGCAGCGCCGCTGCCGGCCAGCAGGTGGCGCCGGGGGAGCGAGGTGGGTTGTTGGTTCATTTCTGGGGTCTCCGGTGGTTGGGCGTCGTGCGCCGGTTGGGGTGAAAGGGGTGAGCGGTTGATTCGTTGACAGGGACGCGGTGCCTCAGCCTGGCCCGGACACGGGAGGTGCCTGCAGTGCCGTCTGCGCGACCGCCAGTGCCTTCTTTTTCTGGGCCACCAGCAACAAGGGCTTGCCCTCGCGCGAGCGGATCACCTTCCAGTGCACGTTGCTCCACCAGCCGCTGGCCTCGCGCAGGTCCACAGGCTGGTCAAAGGCATACACCGTCACCATGCCGCCCTTCTCGAAGAACGTGGTGAGGTGGTAAGCGAGGTGACCTTCGATATCGCATGGCCGCATGAGTTGGGGAAACCCGGGCACCACGTTGGCGTCCCGCATGCCCAGGTGCATGAGCAACTGGCGCTGCTCCATGAAACTGCCCCGCAAGCTGCGCTCGTGGTATTCGTGGTCGATCGCGTCGCGCACCATCGCTGGCGGTCGCACGGCTAGCACCCCGCCGCTGGTGCCACCGGCCAGCAAAAGCGCCGCCAGAAAACGCTGCAAGCCGCGTCGCGCCAGCAGCGGCTGCGGCTTTCGGTACAGGTGTGCCGGTGCGTCGCTGGCCTCGAAGGCGATCGCCAACTCGGTGCGCGCGCGCAAATCGAATTCGCTGTCGGGCAGGAAAGGCGCGTCGGTATCGGGGCTCATGTCTTGGTCCTGCGAAACGGGGTAACGTTGACATCGGCCTTGGGTGTCGCAGGTACCCCCATGGCCAGCTTCAAAGCGTCGCGCGCACGGGCTAGGCGCGACAACACCGTGCCGGGCGCGATCTCCAGCGCCTCGGCCATCTGGGCGGTGGGCATGTCGTCGAAATAAAACAGCACCAGCACCTCGCGGTGGATGGGCGCCAGGCGCGCGAGCGCCTTGACGACATCGAGTTTGTCGTCCAGCCCCGCGTCGGGCGCCGCTTGCTCGGGCTGCTCTTCATCGTCCAGCGACTGCATGCTGGGTGCGGCCTGGCGAAAGGCGGCGCGGCGCATGATCTGAAAGAGCCAAGCCCGTGCCAGCGCAGCGTCGCGCAGTTGCTCCCGGTGCTTCCAGGCGTTGGCAAAACAGTCTTGCACCACGTCTTCGGCAATGGCGCGCGAACCAGTGAGCGCCCACGCACTGCGCAGCAAAAAACGGTAGTGCTCACGCACCCATTGGTTATAGCGGGACTCGGCAGACTGGAACAGCATGGTGATCAAGAGCGCTGCGTGGCTTGGTTCATTCCGTGGCGCTCATCGGTACTTTCCCTAGGGCTGTCGATCAAGGCCCCCGCGTCCCACCCAGCGACGGAAATTCCGCTTCCGCACCTTTGGCTGTGCGCTGCTGCAGGGTGTGCAGTCGGCGTTGCATGCTCTGGATCTCCACCGTCTGCCCGGCAATGATTTCCTCGGCCAACTGCCGGGTGACAGGATCGCGCCCATGCTGCAACACCAGCCGCGCCATGTCCACAGCGCCGGCGTGGTGCGGAATCATCATCGCCAGAAAGTCCTGGTCGGCCTGGCCTGCGTAGCCCGGGCTGTGCATGGCCTGCATCATGCGGGCCATCGATTCGTCCATATCCCGCTGGAATGCGCTGGTGTGCGCGGCGCTGGCGCCGTGGCTGGTGTGCGCGCCGCTCATGCCGTCTGGCCCTTCTCGCCCACACGCACGTAGACGAGGTTGATGCTCTTTTTGTTGCGCAGCGCGCCAGAGGGCAGCGTCAGATTGCCCAGGGGGATCTGCGCAATGAAGGTCGGGCGCAGCGGGTCGCTCACATCAAATGCACTGCACACGGTCTGGCCCGCGTTGGGCGTGCCGGGCAGCTCGTCCTGTTCGTGGGCCACATACAGCAGCGTGTTCTCGGGGTTGGTCCACAACCCGTGCGACTCGCGCCCGTGGCTGAAGAAGGTACCCACCACCTTGCGCTGGCCGCCGGGGGCGCTGCGGTCGATGATGGCGATGGGGCTGGACGCCACGCCGCCGGGGCCACCATCGTCGATGCGCGCCAGGCTGGCATAGACCACGCTGCCGCGCGCATTGCGCACGAACTCAACGTGGTTGGGCCGAGCGCCCATGCCGAGTGGCACGGTGTCGATCAGGTCGAAGCCACCCTGCGTCGAGCGGCAAGACACCGCATCAGCCAGCTTGTGCGAGAACCACACCTCGGCGCCGTCAGGCGTGGTCTTCATGAAGGGCGTGAAGCCGGGCTTGTCCTGTGCGCTGATGTCCAGGGTTGTCACGCGCTGCGGCCGGCTGTGGCCGTCGGCGCCCGGGTTGACGCGGAACACGTCGATCTGCGACACCTTCTGGCTGGCCACGAAGGCGAGTGTTCCCTCGCGGTTGAACCACACCTGCGCCGGGCCGTTGATCGTCGGCAGGAACTGGCGGATGGCGGTTGAACCCGGGCTGTCGGCGCCTTTCAACTGACGCACCGCCTGGTCAACGCCGAGGATGGCGATACGGTCTTCGCCGCGCAGCGTGACCCACAGTTCACGGCCATTGCGGGTGAAGGTGGGCTCGTGCGGTTCGCGGCCCAGCAGCAGGCCGCTGCTCAACCGTTCGGGGTTGGTGCTGGGGCCGGCGGCCGGGTTCGGCGTGTTGCCAATCACGCGGCGCTGCTCGGCGTCAATCAGGTAGATGTTGCTCGAGCCACGCCCGCTGGTGGCCAGCAGCCGGCCGTCGGGCGACGGCACCGCGCCGTGGGCGTCGATGCAGCCGTGGTACAGCGGCTTGTGGATCATCGCCGCGTGTGTCGGCGCCACGCCGGCGGTGACGTAGCGAAACGGCGGGCGCGGGTCTTCGTCGAAGCTGGTCAGGTTGATCGTGCTCTCGACGGTGTTCGTCTTCGGGTCGATGACGACCAGCGTGTTGGAGTCTTCATTGGTGATGAAGACGCGGTCGCGCGGGTCGATGCCGGTGGCTGCGGCTCCCGCTGAAGCGCCGGACGGGGCCTGGGCATGTGCTGCGGGCAGCGCGCTGGCTGCCGCGGCGGCCAGGGTGTACTTGAGAATGTCGCGGCGTTGGGTGGTCATGTTTGCTTTCTGAGTTGGTGTGGAGAGTGATCGCTTGGGTCGTGGGCCGGCAGCCGCCGATGAACCACTGCCCAGCGCTTGCTTCAGGTCAAGAGCGCGGCTCAGGCCGTTTCATTCCCTGGCGCGAGCCGACAGCGCGTCGCGCCGACGCCGCCCTGGCCTTCAGCGCGGGGTGCCAAGTTGCCGATAGACCTCGGCCGACACCTGCGCCAGCACGCTGCGGTCGGCGTCGGACGACAGGGCGTAGCCGAAGGGACCGTCGACCCAGTAGAAGACATTGACCGCACCTTCCCGTGCGAAGCGGAAGGCCGTGTCTGTGTTCTTCACGCCGGCCTGCAGTGCCTTGTCCGGCCCCGCGGCACTGCCCACGTCGGCGACATCGTTGGACACGTACAGCGTCAGCTTGCTGCCGAGCTCGTTGCGGTACATGAACTGCGCAACCGGCCCCTGGCCACCCGGCAACAGGCGCCCGCCTTCCAGCGTGTAGCCCTGGGCCTGCAGGTGCGGCGGCTTCATCGGCGCGCCCATGCGCTTGGACAGCCATGCCACCAACTGGTCCTCGTGCGCCGCGTCCACCTCGACCGGGCGGCGCGCGTCGGGACTGTATACCGCGTGAGCCACCGCCGCGCGCTGCGCGAAGCCGCCCGCTGACGCCAGCGTCAGGCCGCGCTCGGCGGGTGCCGCGGCGGCCATGCGGCCGGCATCGTCGCCCCCCGCGGGCAGGCCGCCCCGCAAGCCCCAGCCTGTGGCGCCGCTGATGACGGCGATGGCGATCCCAGCGGCCAGGCGCTGGAGGTACCAAGGCGTCTGCGGCACGGCGCGCGGGCGCGCCGATTTCAGCAGGCGCTGCGGCGGCTGTTCATCCAGCACGGGATCGAACAAGGCGTGCAGTTTGCGCTTCTGCGCCCGGTAGGCCTCCAGGCGCTGCGCGTCTTCAGGGCGTGCGGCCAGATAAGCGGCGATCTCGACCTGGCGCTCAGCGGGCAGGCGGCCATCAACGAACGCATGCAGGTCGGCCTCGGTGACCGGGGGAATGGACGGTGGCGGACGGTCGGTATTCATGGGTTGCTTCGCAATACATTCATTTGACGACTTTCAGCCGCACCGGTTCTGCGCGGCCTTCCATCAGGCCGCGCAGGCGCTCACGGCCTCGCGACAGGCGCGACATCACGGTGCCGATGGGGATACCCAGGGCCTGCGCCACATCGGCATAGGCCATGTCTTCCAGCGTCACCAGAAGAAGCACTTCCTTCTGCTCGACGGGCAGCAAGTCCAGTGCAGCCTGCAGATCCAGTACAGCCAGCCTGTCGGTTTGTGTCGGCGCCACCGGCACTTCGGGCGTGTCGTCGTCCATGGTCACGGTGTGCAGCCTGGGACGGCGCACGCCATCGACGTGCAGGTTGTGCATGATGCTGAAGAGCCAGGCGCGCATGTCGGCCACGCCGCCCCACAGGTTCGACTTGGCCCAGGCCCGCTCCAGCGTGTCCTGCACCAGATCGTCGGCGTCGTCACGGTTGTTCACCAGCGCGCGCGAATAGCGGCGCAGGCGCGGCACCCAGCTCAGCAGGCTTGCGTCGTCTTGCATCGGGGGGTCGTGGCCTGAGGGACTGGACGGAAGTCGACAGCAAATGTCATTCCTTGATGATGTGCCAGACGTCTTTGAAGTTGTCGCCGGCGCGGTCGCCGGGCTTCTGGTCGGCCTGGTAGGTGTAGACCGGCTTGCCCTTGTAGGCCCACTGGCGCGCACCGTCGTCGCGCATGACGATCGTGTATGCACCGGCGGGTTGGTCGCTGGCGGCGGCCATCGCGGGCGGCCACAGCGCGGCGCAGCCGCCGTTGCAGGTGCTCTTGCCGCTGCCTGCCACGTCCTTGTCGAAGGTGTAGAGCGTCATGCCCTTGGCGTCGACCAGCGCGCCGTTGGCGAGCTTGGCCGGCGCGTCGGCAGCCATAGCGCCGGTGAGTGGTGCCGCGAAGGAAGCCGCTGTGATCAGCAGCGCGGCCAGAGTCGAAAGGTGCTTCATGGGGTTGTCCTTTGGGGTCTGGTGGAGAGTAGCCACGCTGCGTGCCGTTCAGTAAGCCGCAGCCACCGCCAGCTTGGGGTCGATCTGCCAGGTTTCACTGACGATCTTGCCTTCACGGAACGTCAGCACGTAGCGCACCTTGATGGGCATCTTGCCTTCGAAGACGACGTTGGCCGAGACGGTGGCGCCCTTGGGGTTGGCCGATTCTTCAATCTGGCCGACTGTGAGCTTCAGTGGGCCGACGGCCTTGCCGAACTTCTCCCAGGTGCCGCGAATGGCATCGGTGGTGGCATAGGTGCCGTCGAGTGGGCCGCCTACCCAGTTCAGCTGGGCCTGGTCGGCATAGGCACGCATGACGATCTGGGTGTCGCCCGAGGCGATGGCCTGGAAGTGCGTGCGGGCGTCGTCGCTGGGGGCGGCGAAGGCGCTGCCGGAGGCGAGCGTCAGGGCGGTGGCGGCGAAAGCGAAAGTCTTGAACATTGTGGGCTCCGATGAAGGGTTGGTGTGAAGTGAAGGGGGGTGAGTGCGGGACGAAGGGTCAGATAGGTCCCGACAAAAGAGCAGACGGCGTCGGCATGCGGTCTATTCCAGAGCGTGCAAAGAAATTTAGGGTCAGGGCCCTGGGCCGTGAATTCGAGGCTTCAGCCCAGCAGGGCCGGCACCCAGCGGTTGATGAGCGCGCCTCCGACGATGAGCCAGCCGAACAAGATCAACGCCAGCAGCAGCGGCTTGGCCCCGGCCTTGCGAATGGCGCCGATGTGCGTGGCCAGGCCGAGCGCAGCCATCGCCATCGCCAGCAGCGCGGTGTCAATCTCGGTCGTCACTGCCACCACCGACGCCGGCAGCCATTGCAGCGAATTGAGCAACACGACCGCGACGAAGCCGAAGGCGAACCAGGGCACAGCGAGTTGACCCTTGGCGTGAGCATGCTCTGCCTCCACTAGGGCTTGCAGGGTGCTGTCGCGCGCCAGCCAAGCCGACAGCATCACCAGGAACGGCGCCAGCATCATTACTCGAACCATCTTCGCGATGACGGCCGAGTTGGCTGCGTCCGGGCCCACCGAACGTGCTGCGGCCACCACCTGGGCCACCTCGTGGATGGTCGATCCGACGTAGATGCCGAACCCGTTGGCGCCGCCGGGGATCAGCGCCCAGTGCCGGTTCAGCTCGAACAGCGCCGGGTACAGGAAGATCGCCAGCGTGCCGAACACCACCACCGTGGCCACCGCCACCGTGACCTGCTCGGCGCGCGCCTTGACCACCGGCTCGGCGGCCATCACCGCAGCAGCGCCGCAGATGGCACTGCCAGCGCCGATCAGCATCGCCGTCTTGCGCTCCAGGCCCAGCCAGCGCGTGCCGATGAGGCAGGCCAGTGCGAAGGTCGAACCCAATATCATCGCGTCGATGGCGACACCAGCGATGCCGACATGGTCAATGTCCTGCACGGTGAGCCGCAGGCCGTACAGCACCACGCCCAGGCGAAGCAGGTTCTGCTTGGAGAAGTTGACGCCGGCGCCGCTGGCTACCGCCAAGCGCGGGGCCCACGGGTAAACCGTGTTGCCCACGATCATGCCCAGCACGATGGCCAGCGTCAGCGCACTGAAGCCATGGTCCTGCAGCCAGGCGATGCGGCCCAGCGCGATACCGGTGGCAGCCAAGGCGCCGCTCAGGGCCAGGCCGGGGAGCATGCGTGCGAAAGCCGATGCAGAGGCCAATGTGCGTGGCTCAGGAAGTACGTTGATGGTCATGCTGCTTGCCTCCGGTTGAAGTTCGTGAGGACAAAGCTTCCGGCTTCATGGATGACCCGTCAAACGGGTTGTATCGCTAAGATGTACCCATCTAATCGCTTTGCAAACGAATCCGCCATGAATACCCTTCGCCTCACGCTGCGACAGCTGCAGATCTTCGTGGCGGTTGCGCGCAGCGGCACTACCACGGCAGCCAGCGCCGAGATTGCGCTGTCGCAGTCGGCCACCAGCTCGGCCGTGAATGAACTTGAGCGGCTGCTGTCGCTGCGCCTGTTCGACCGCGCGGGCAAGCGCCTGCTGCTCAACGACAACGGCCGTGCGTTACTGCCGCGGGCCCTGGCGCTGCTGGACGGTGCCGCCGGCATCGAGCTGATGTCCCGCGATGGCAGCGCCCAGGCGCAGTCGCTGCGCATCGGCGCCAGCACCACCATCGGCAACTATGTGCTGCCCAGGCTGCTGGCCCGTTTTGTCGCAGCGCAACCGGGCCATGCCAGTGCCTGGCGCTCAAAGGTCGTGATCGGAAACACGGCGGCCATCTGTGACGCGGTCGCTGCGTTTGAACTGGACGTGGGCCTGATCGAAGGGCCTTGCCACCAAGCGGCGCTGGCCGTCACGCCATGGCACCAGGACGAGATGGTGGTCGTTACATCGCCTGACAGCGCGTGGGCACGAATGAGCCTGGCCGGCGAGCGGGTGCCAATGCGGACACTGCGTGAAGGGGTCTGGCTGTTGCGTGAGTCGGGCTCGGGAACGCGCGAGGCCACCGACCAAAGTCTGCTGCCCCACTTGCGCTCCTACCGTCGAAGCATCGAGCTGGGAAGTTCGGAGGCGATCAAACATGCGGCCGAGGCGGGTATGGGGGTGGCCTGCCTTTCGTCGTGGGTCGTGAGCGACGCTTTGGAGGCCGGCCGCCTGTGCCGCATCTCCACGACCTTGCCGCGGCAGCTCCGACAATCTCACCTGGTCGTGCATCGCGACAAACAGCCCACCGCTTCGCTGCTGGCATTTGTCGACCAGGTGTTGGCGCCGATTCAAATCTGACCAGGCGTGCCGATTGAATTTTGACCAGGGGCCTGCACCGGGTTTTTTGATGCCCGGTTGTGGATAACTATACGGTCATCGCTGCTTCTTGAATCTCCTTCTTGCTGCGTTGTGCATGGCCGCAAGCCAGCTGCGAAGGGCGTAGCCCGCAGCAGCCTGCTGGCGGCCAGGTAATTCGTCAGCCCTGCAAAACGCCCTGAAGCCGCATGGACACTGAGTTGGTGAGGTGATGTTGCGGGGTTGGAACTCCCGAAGATGAATCGGCTCGATGCGAATTTCTGGGAGTTTGGAGAGGGATTTCGATGAGCACGCCGGACTTTTTCCGCGCCCGACTGGACCAGATGATCGACCTGCGCCACCCGCTGGCGGTGCTGGCCACACGCATGCCGTGGCAGCAGATCGAAGCGAGCGTGGCGCCGCTGCTGGCGCGCAAGGACCGGCGCGGGCGCAGCATCGAAGGTGCAGACCTGTTCGGCCCCACGCTGCAGGTGGTCGGCGCAGGCGTGAGCGCGGCAGGCCGCCCGCGCCTGGCGATCCGCTTGATGGTGTCGCTGCTGTACCTGAAGCATGCCTATGGCCTGAGCGACCAGGCCGTGGTCGAGCGCTGGGCCGAGAACGTGGTGTGGCAGTTCTTCAGCGGGCAGGAGTACTACGAGCCGCGCCTGCCGTGCGATGCCACGCAGATCGGGCGCTTCAGGCGGGTGCTGGGCGAGGCCGGCGTGGAGGAGTTGCTGGCCAAGACGATCGAGGCGGCCGTGCAGATGCAGGCGGTGCGCAAGAGCGAACTGCAGCGTGTGATCGTGGACACCACGGTGCAGGAGAAGGCGGTGGCCTATCCCACCGACAGCCGGCTGCTGGAAGTGGCGCGGGCCAAGGTGGTGCAACTGGCGCAGCGCGCCGGGCTGCGGCTGAAGCAGACCTTCGAGCGCGAGGGCCGCAGCCTGCGCCGGCGTGCCGGCGGCTATGCGCACGCCAAGCAGTTCAAGCGGCTGCGGCGCGTGCTCAAGCGCCAGCGCACCGTGCTCGGGCGCGTGCTGCGCGACGTGCAACGCCGCCTGCTGGAGGCGCCGCAAGACGTGCGTGATCGCCTGCAGCCATGGCTGGAGCGCGCCGAGCGCATCCGCTCGCAGCGCCCCAAGGACAAGCACAAGCTGTACGCGCTGCATGCGCCGGAGGTCGAGTGCATCGGCAAGGGCAAGGCCCGCCAGCCCTACGAGTTCGGCGTGAAGGTCAGCGTGGCCGTCACGGCCAAGCAGGGCTTGATGGTCGGTGCGCGCAGCCTGCCGGGCAACCCCTATGACGGCCACACGCTGGCCGAGCAACTGGAGCAGACCACCGTCTTGCTGCAGGACCTGGGCGTCAGGCCGCACACGGCCATCGTCGACCTGGGCTACCGGGGGGCGGATGCCGACATTGGCGGGGTGACATTGATCCATCGCGGCAAGAGCCGCTCGCTCACGCGCAGCCAGCGGCGCTGGCTGAAGCGGCGTCAGGCGGTCGAGCCGGCCATCGGGCATGCCAAGCACGATCACGGCATGAAGCGCTGCTGGCTCAAGGGCGCTGAGGGTGACGCGCTGCATGCGGTGTTGTGCGCAGCCGGCTTCAACATCCGCTGGCTGCTGCGTGCCATCGCCCGGCGGGGCATTGCTCCAGCCTTTTTGCGCTCGGTTGGGCTGCTGTCAGCGCTCGCCGCGTCCGCGAGTCGACTCGCTACTCTTGCACGTCCGGCGCTTCTCGTCGGCGCCGCGAGATGAATTTTGCAGGGCCGACTAATTCAGAATGGCTCGGGCGTAGTGGCCTGGAGAGCCGACTTGCCTTTGTCTCGTGCCTGCTCACGTGCTTTGCCCTTGGCCTTGACCTGGGCTGAGCTGTGGCGGAACCGGTAGGACTCGTTGCCCGTCTCTACGATGTGGCAGTGGTGTGTCAGCCTGTCAAGCAGAGCCGTGGTCATCTTCGCGTCGCCGAACACGCTGGACCACTCGGCAAACGCCAGGTTGGTCGTGATCATCACGCTGGTGTGCTCGTACAACCGACTGAGCAGGTGGAACAGCAGCGCCCCGCCGGCCTGGCTGAACGGCAGATAGCCCAACTCATCGAGGATGAGCAGGTCCACATGCAGCAGGCTGGCAGCGATGCGCCCCGCACGCCCCTGGGCTTTCTCCTGCTCCAGCGCATTGACCAGATCGACCGTGGAGTAGAAGCGCACCCGTTTGCCGTGCTGGGTGATGGCCGCAATGCCCAGCGCGCTGGCCAGGTGCGTCTTGCCCGTGCCAGGGCCACCGATCAGCACCACGTTGTGGGCTTGGTCGGTGAACGCGAGGCTGGCCAGCTGACTGACCAGCACCCGCTCCACCGCCGAGGCCTCGAAGTCGAAGCCGGCCAGATCCCGGTGCATGGGGAATCGTGCCGCCTTCATCTGGTAGGACACCGAACGCATCGCCCGGTCCACCCCTTCGGCCTGCAGCAGGTGCTCCAGCAGCCAGCGTGCACTCTGCAGCGCCGCCGTCTCCCCTTGCCCCAGCAGATCATCCCAGGCGCTGGCCATGCCGTACAGCCGCAAGCTCTTGAGTTCGCTGGCAATCTCAGTTCGCATGGCCAGCCTCCTGGGCGTCGGCGGCGCGCAGCCGGTCGTAGCGGTGGGTGTCGGCACGTGGCGCCTCGCGCAGCGCCAGGGCCGTGTCCGCCGGTGGCGGACGCTGCGGATCACTCAGGCGCGCCAGCACGTTGCGCACGTGCTCCACGCTGATGTGTCCGCTGGGCGTGGCGTGTTCGAGCACCAGTTCCACCGCCACCAGCAGCGTGTCCAGCCCTGCCGTAGGCACCAGGGCCAGCACCTCCGAGAGCACCCGGTCACCACCGGTGTGGCGCATCAGGGCATGACGCAGTTGCGCCAGCGGCCGGGGCATATCGGCAAACGGTGCGCCGTTCCTCAGTGCCCCGGGCTTGCGCTGCACCAGCTCGATGTAGTGCTGCCAGTCGAACACCGTCTGCCCCCGGTTGAGCACCCGCTCGTGGCTGGCCACCAGCGCGTCCCCAGCGACCACGTCCACGCGGCCGGGATACAGCCGCGTGCTCACCATGTGCCCGGCCCACTCGCAGGGCACCGAGTAGCGGTTGCGCGCCACCGTTACCAGGCAGGTGCTGCTGACCCGCGCAGGGCGCTCCACGTAGCCGTCAAACGGCGCCGGCATGCCCATGAGGTGCTCGCGCTCGAGCTGCAGCACCTCGGCGATGCTCAGCTCCCGGTGCTGCGGGTGCGGCGTGTCCGCCCACACCGCCTTGCAGCGTTCGGCCAGCCACGCGTTGAGTTCGGCAAAGCTGGTGAACTTGCGCTCTCGCGCTTCCAGCCACACCCGTCGCCGGCTGTCCTGCACGTTCTTCTCCACCACCCCTTTCTCCCAGCCCGAGGCCACGTTGCAGAAGTCCGCATCGAACAGGTAGTGGCTGCACATGGCCGCAAACCGGGCATTGACCACCCGGCCCTTGCCCTTCTTGACCTTGTCCACCGCCGTCTTCATGTTGTCGTAGATACCCCGGCGAGCCACGCCGCCGAGCGCCGCAAACGACCTCGTGTGCGCGTCAAACAGCATCTCGTGCCCCTGGCTGGGGTACGCCACCAGCCAGAACGCGCGCGAGGCGCACAGCTTCAGGTGCGCCACCTGCGCCTGGTGGTACACCCCGCCCACCACGATGCCTTCTTCGCTCCAGTCAAACTGGAACGCCTCGCCCAGCTCGAAGCTCAGCGGCACAAACGCCTTCGTGGTGTCCTTGCCCGAGTCCTGTCGCCACGTCCGGATGAAGTCCGTCACCGCGCTGTAGCCGCCCCGGTAGCCTTGGGCCTGGATCTGCACAAACAGCGCACGCGCCGTGCGCCGCTGATCCCGAGCTCGGTGGGCATCCGTCTTGAGCGCCGCCACCAGCGTCGCCTCGAACGCCGAGAGCTTGCCCACCTTCTGTGCCCGCTCATACCGCGGCTCCATCGCCGCCGGCGCCTTCAGCCACTTCTTGACGGTGTTCCTCGACAAACCCGTCTTCCTCGAGATCTCGCTGATCGAGACCCCATCGCGCATCTTCATGCGCCTGACCTTGCCAATCATGTCCATGGTGATCACCTCGTTTGCTCCCGCCAAAAAATTCAGCAGTCGCGTGATACACCCTGGTCAATTTTGAAGCGGCACTCCCGCCTTCAGATGGTCAGTTTTCGGTCGGCGTCAACAGGGAGTACCACCAGCGAAACTTCCATCGCCCGCTTTGCTGAAGAAGAACTGCTCAAAGCCGGTCGCCGCGCCGAAGCGTTCAACCAGTACGCGCTGCTCGCCAATCAGGCCAACACCCACATCGCCACCTTCCGGGCCGTCGCCAAGAAGTACCCCGAGCTGGCCAAAGACAACTTGCTGAACCACCTGATCGCATCCACACCCGGTGAGCCGGGCAAGTGGTTCGCCACCGCTAAGACCCTGAAGCTGTACGAGCAGGCGACCCGCCTGGCTTGGGCTTCCCCGTGCGACCCCAAGACCCTGAACCGCGCCGCACGCGACCACCTCAAGACCCAGCCAGACTTCGCGATGCAATGTGCGCTCGCCTCTTTGCACTGGATGTCGATGGGCCACGGTTTCGAACTGACCGGCCTGGACGTGCTGGAGGCCCACCGATTCGCCATCGAGGCCGCAGCGGTGACTCAACAAGCCCGAACGTCCATCGAACAAGTGCTCGCATCCGATGGACCCATGGTTGCCTGGATGCAACGATCGCTGGGTACCGTGCGGTAGCCTGCTCAGCAAGGGACGGTTGGCTTCCCATCAAGTAGCTTTCCAAGCAGGTGAGCGTTTCCACCCGAGCGGGAACACTCGCCATTTCACTACCATTGACTGTTCAAGCTGATCTCCGACACTCGAACCTAACGCCTGAAAGTTCGCGTGTTGCGCAAC
>JAUWAE010000245.1 GCA_030602185.1 Comamonadaceae bacterium | reverse complement strand
TGATCGGAAGGAAGAACCCATGACCAAACCCACCACGGGTGACTTCACCAAAACAGTCGGCTGGCTCGACTGGTACACCGGCCCCAGCAAGCCCAAATTCCAGCTGCCCGCAGGCGCGGTGGACGCCCACTGCCACGTCTTCGGCCCTGGCGCCGAATTCCCCTACGCGCCCGAGCGCAAGTACACCCCGTGCGACGCCTCCAAGGCCGAGCTGTTCGCCCTGCGCGACCACCTGGGTTTTGCGCGCAACGTCATCGTGCAGGCCACCTGCCACGGCGCCGACAACCGCGCCATGGTGGATGCCTGTCTGGCCAGCGGCAGCAAGGCGCGTGGCGTGGCCACCGTCAAGCGCAGCGTCACCGACGAAGAACTGCAGCAACTGCACGCCGCTGGCGTGCGCGGCGTGCGCTTCAACTTCGTCAAGCGCCTGGTGGACTTCACCCCCAAGGACGAGCTGATGGAAATCGCCGGCCGCATTGCCAAGCTGGGCTGGCACGTCGTCATCTACTTCGAGGCGGTGGACCTGCCCGAGCTGTGGGACTTCTTCACCAGCCTGCCCACCACCGTGGTGGTGGACCACATGGGCCGCCCCGACGTGAGCAAGCCCGTGGACGGCCCGGAGTTCGAGCTGTTCCTGAAGTTCATGCGCGAGCACCAGAACGTGTGGAGCAAGGTGAGCTGCCCCGAGCGACTCTCTTCGACGGGGCCGAAAGCGCTCGATGGCGAACAGGCCGCCTACCGCGACGTGGTACCTTTTGCCCGCAAGGTGGTCGAGGAGTTCCCCGACCGCGTGCTGTGGGGCACCGACTGGCCGCATCCCAACCTTAAGGACCACATGCCCGACGACGGCCTGCTGGTCGACTTCATCCCGCACATCGCCCCCACGCCCGAGCTGCAGAAGAAGCTGCTGGTGGACAACCCGATGCGCCTCTATTGGCCCGAGGAGATGTAAATCATGGCACTCGACAAACCCTACCTGGACGTACCCGGCACCACCATTTTTGACGCCGAACAGTCCCGCAAAGGCTACTGGCTCAACCAGTTCTGCATGAGCCTGATGAAGGCCGAAAACCGCGAGCGCTTCAAGGCCAACGAACGCGCCTACCTCGACGAATGGGCCATGACGGAAGACCAGAAGCAGGCCGTGCTGGCCCGCGACCTGAACCGCTGCATCGCCCTGGGCGGCAACATCTACTTCCTGGCCAAGATCGGTGCCACCGACGGCAAGAGCTTCCAGCAGATGGCGGGCTCGATGACCGGCATGACCGAAGAGGAATACCGCAACATGATGATCAACGGCGGGCGTTCCGTGGAGGGCAACCGCTACCTCGGCGAAAACGGTGACGCCCAGCCGCAGAACCAGCCCCAGGGCGCCGCTGGCAAGAACAAAGGAGCCTGACACCATGGCACGCATCACCGCATCCGTCTTCACTTCGCACGTGCCTGCCATTGGCGCAGCCATCGACCTGGGCAAGACGCAGGAAGCCTACTGGCAGCCGCTGTTCCAGGGTTACGAGTTCTCCAAGCAGTGGATGAAGGACAACACCCCTGACGTGGTGTTCCTGGTCTACAACGACCACGCCACCGCCTTCAGCCTGGACCTGATTCCCACCTTCGCCATCGGCACGGCGGCGTCGTACCAGCCCGCCGACGAAGGCTGGGGTCCGCGCCCTGTGCCCGTGGTGGAAGGCCACCCCGAGCTGGCTTCCCACATCGCGCAGAGCGTGATCCAGCAGGACTTCGACCTCACCATCGTCAACAAGATGGACGTGGACCACGGCCTGACCGTGCCGCTGTCGCTGATGTGCGGCCAGCCCGAAAAGTGGCCCTTCAAGGTGATTCCCTTTGCCGTGAACGTGGTGCAATACCCTGTGCCGTCGGGCCGCCGCTGTTTCCAGCTGGGCCAGGCCATCCGCAAGGCAGTGGAGAGTTTTGACGGCGACCTGAATGTGCAGATCTGGGGCACCGGCGGCATGAGCCACCAGCTCCAGGGGCCGCGCGCCGGTCTCATCAACAAGGAATGGGACAACGCCTTCCTCGACAAGCTCATCGCCGACCCGGCCGCCGCCGCCGCCATTCCGCACATCGAGTACGTGCGCGAGGCCGGCAGCGAAGGCATCGAACTGGTGATGTGGCTGATTGCCCGTGGCGCCATGGCCGACGTCGCTGGCGGCCCCGCGCCCAAGCTTGCGCACCGCTTCTTCCACGTGCCCGCGTCCAACACCGCCGTGGGCCACCTGATCCTAGAGAACGCATAAAGGAAAGACCATGACCATCAAAGTCGCACTCGCCGGCGCTGGCGCCTTCGGCATCAAGCACCTCGACGGCATCAAGAACATCCCCGACGTGGAAGTCGTGTCGCTGATCAGCCGCGACCTGGCCAAGACCCAGGAAGTGGCCGACAAGTACGGCATCAAGCACGTGACCACCGACCTGGCCGACAGCCTGGCGATCAAGGAAGTGGACGCCGTGATCCTGTGCACGCCCACGCAGATGCACGCCTCGCAGACCAAGGCCTGCCTGGAAGCAGGCAAGCACGTGCAGGTGGAAATCCCTCTGTGCGACGTGCTGGCCGAAGGCGAGGAAGTGGTGGCCCTGCAGAAGCAGACCGGCCTGGTGGCCATGTGCGGCCACACCCGCCGCTTCAACCCCAGCCACCAGTGGGTGCACAAGAAGATCACGGCGGGCGAGTTCAACATCCAGCAGATGGATGTGCAGACCTACTTCTTCCGCCGCACCAACATGAACGCGCTGGGCCAGCCCCGCAGCTGGACCGACCACCTGCTGTGGCACCACGCCGCCCACACTGTGGACCTGTTTGCCTACCAGGCGGGCAGCCCCATCGTGAAGGCCAACGCCATCCAGGGCCCCATCCACCCCACGCTGGGCATTGCCATGGACATGTCGATCCAGCTCAAGGCGGCCAACGGGGCGATCTGCACGCTGAGCCTGTCCTTCAACAACGACGGACCGCTGGGCACGTTCTTCCGCTACATCGGCGACACGGGCACTTACATTGCCCGTTACGACGACCTGTTCAACGGCAAGGACGAGAAGATCGACGTGTCCAAGGTGGACGTGTCCATGAACGGCATTGAGCTGCAGGACCGCGAGTTCTTCGCCGCCATCCGCGAAGGCCGCGAGCCCAACAGCAGCCTGGCCCAGGTGCTGCCGTGCTACCAGGTGCTGCACCAGCTGGAGCAGCAGCTCAACGCCTGATGGTCCACTGGCGCAACGCCTGAACCATCCATCCAACGGCTCCATCCTCACGGCTGGGGCCGTTTGCCATTCAAGGAGTGATTCGATGCAACAACG
>JAUWAE010000239.1 GCA_030602185.1 Comamonadaceae bacterium | reverse complement strand
GCTGTTTGGCCACCGGCATGGGCTCGCCCGTCAGCATGGACTCGTCCACCTGTGTCTGCCCTTGCAGCACTTCACCATCGGCGGGCAGGCGCTCGCCAGGTCGCACCATCACCACGTCACCCGGCAGCAGTTCGGCCACAGCCACATCCTGCATGGCTTCACGCTTGATGCCATCGGGCAGCAGGTGCGCCACCTCGGGCCGCAAGGCGTGCAGGGCGCGGATGGCCTCGGTGGTCTGGCGCTTGGCACGGGCCTCCAGCCACTTGCCCAACAGCACCAGGGTAATGACCACGGCTGACGCCTCGTAATACAGGTGCACCATCTCGTCGGGTTCGGCCCGCAGCCACAACCAGGTGCTCATGCCCCAGGCAGCGGTGGTGCCTATGGCCACCAGCAACTCCATGTTGCCGGTGCGGGCCTTCAAGGCGTGCCAGCCCGCCAGGTAAAAACGCGCCCCCAGCACAAACTGCACCGGTGTGGCCAGCAGGAACTGGATCCAGGCGGGCAGCATCCAGTGCTTGCCCAACAGGTCGCCCACCATGGGGCCGGCCAAGGGCAATGACAGCAGCACACCCAGCACCACCGGCCAGGCATCGCGCGGCAAACCCAGCACGCCCGTCTGGCGGGCCGCTTCATCCACCTCGATGGGCCGGGGTTCGTAGCCTGCGTCGCGCACCGCGCGCTGGATGCGCGCGGCCATCGCGGGTTGAACACCAGCCTCTTCCGCTACCGGGTTTTCGGTCCAGCGCACACGGGCCGACTCGGTGGCCAGGTTGACCGTGGCCTCCTGCACGCCGGGCAACTTCTTCAAGGCACGCTCCACACGCGACACGCACGACGCGCAGGTCATGCCGCCGATGCCCAGGTCCAGTTCGCAGACCGTGCCATCGGCACCATCAAGGGAGGTGGTTGCAGTGTTCATGAAGGGCAGTATGAACCTTGACACCATGTCAGAGTCAAGCGTTTCAACACAAAAATCCGGCCTTGACCTTCCCACCATGGAAAGGTTCATACTTCTTTCCACAAACCCCACATCAACCTCTTTACAACAGGAGAACCACCATGACCCAGACCTTCACCGTGACTGGCATGACCTGCAGCCATTGCGAAAAAGCCGTGACCCAGGCCATCAAGGCCGTGGACCCCCAGGCACAGGTGCGCATTGACCGCCAGCAGAACCAGGTGGAAGTGGAATCCGCCCAGCCGCGTGACGCCATTGCCCAGGCCATTGCCGAAGAAGGCTACCAGGTGGCGGCCTGAACCAGAGCCCTCAAAGATGAACGTCCACGCCGACACGGCCCCGCTGCCTGCCAGCGGCTGGCCGGTGCACATTGGCCAGGCGGCGGCGTTGTCGGGAGTGTCGGCCAAGATGGTGCGGCACTACGAATCGCTGGGGCTGCTGGCCCCTGTGGGCCGCACCGACAGCGGCTACCGCCTTTACAGTGCCGCCGACGTGCACACCCTGCGCTTCATCAAGCGGGCACGCGACCTGGGGTTTTCCATGCCCGACATTGGCGAACTGGTGGGCCTGTGGCACGACAAGGGCCGTGCCAGCGCCCAGGTCAAGGGCATCGCGCAGCGCCATGTACAGGCCTTGCGCCAGCGCATTGAACAGCTGCAGGCCATGGAGCGCAGCCTGCAGCACCTCACCCACGGCTGCCAGGGCAACGACCGGCCCGACTGTCCCATCCTGGACGATCTGGCCGGACTTTGACAAACCGTGACGCTTCTTTACACAAGCGTCACGCAACCAGGGGCAGCCCGACACACGCGGGGCAGACACTTTCCTCACCGCAACCGCACAGGAAAGGAAACCCCATGAAACCCCTCACCAAACGCCTGCTTATCGCCACCGCTGCCGCTGGCGTGCTGGCCACCACCGCCACCGCCTGGGCCTTTGGCGGCGGCCGTGGCTGTGCCATGGAAGACGGCCCCCGCGCCGAGCGCATGCAGGAACGCATGCAAAAACGCATGGCGGAACACGAAACCCGCCTGAAGGAAGCCCTGAAGCTGACACCCGCCCAGGAAAGCGCGTGGAAAGAATTCACCGCTTCCATGCAGCCGCCCCAAGCCCCGGCCCAGCGCCTGGACCGCGCCGAGTGGGACCAGCTGACCACGCCGCAGCGCATGGAAAAGATGCAGGCCCTGCGTGCCGAACGCGAAGCCCGGATGAACCAGCGCCTGGAAGCCGTGAAGAAGTTCTACGCCACGCTCACACCCGAGCAGCAAAAAGCGTTTGACGAACAACACCAGCGCATGGGCCGCCACGGCGACCGCAAAGGCGATCACAAAGGCGGCCATCACGGTGGTCATGGCCCCCTGCACGGCTGAGTTCCGGCGTCGCAAACCCTTTCATTCAGTGTGCCAGCCTGCGGGCTGGCTTTTTTTCTTATCAACAACTTTGTGGATAAAAAAAGGACAACCCATAACTTATCCACAGCAACCAGCCGTATCCCCAACTTGTTCTCGTGCCGCGGCCCATCCGTCCGACCTCGTTCCACACGGTTTGAGGCAATGCAAGTGGCTGATCTGTCAGGACAAAAGCGGCTTGTCCACACAACAAGGCGGACTCTACTACCACGACTATCTTTAAACATTGAAAAAGTCAGTTAGTAAGAACAACCGCTCGCCACCGCGCCTGGCGCGACGAGAAAACCCGGGTGGCGCGACTGTTAAGATCCGGCTTTTCCGCCCCATACCGCGCATGCCACCCGTCACCCAGGGCTCTGCCAGTCCCACATTCGAGATCAAGAGCGCCCAGCTGCCCTTGGTGGCCCTGTGGCTGCGCAGCACCGACACCGCCCAGCTGCAACAGGACTTGCTGCAACGCTTTGGCGATGTGCCCGACTTTTTCGACAACGACCCGCTGTTGATCGACCTGTCGGGTTTGCCCGACGACGCCGGCGTGCCGGAATTCGAGTACCTGTTGCCCCTGTTGCGGGAGCGGCGGCTGCAGCCACTGGCATTCAAAGGTGGCAACGAGGGCCAGCGCCAGGCGGCCCTGGCCCATGGGCTGGTGGCGGCCGAAGACGCGACCGCGGTGCGTGCCCAACCGGCCGCCGAGCCGGCCCCGGCGCCCACCTCTTCGCCTGCCGCCGGCCCCGCCCAGGCACTGGTGGTCGATCGGCCTTTGCGGTCGGGCCAACAGGTCTACGCCCGCGGACGCGACCTGGTGGTGCTGGCCATGGTCAATCCGGGCGCCGAAGTCATTGCCGACGGACACATCCACGTCTACGCACAGCTGCGCGGCAAAGCCATTGCCGGCGCACGGGGCAATGCCGACGCCCGCATCTTTGCCCAGTCGCTGGAAGCGGAGCTGGTCTCCATTGCCGGCGTCTACCGCACCAGCGACGTGCCCTTGCCCGACAATGTGCGGGGCAAGGCGGCGCAGGTGCGTCTGCACAGC
>JAUWAE010000175.1 GCA_030602185.1 Comamonadaceae bacterium | reverse complement strand
GCCGAGCCGGCCCTGGCTGTGTTGCACCCGGCTGCCGACGAACAGCGCCCGCAATTCGAGGCGGGCGTCGTAGCGGGCGCCGTCCTGGGCCCAGGTCATGGTGGCGCTGGCGCGGTAGTTCAGGCCCTTGGACTGACCCGTCACGTCGTAGGTCCAGGTGCCCGATACAGGGGGCTGCCAGGTCGCGGAGGGCGTGTCGGTGTCTCTCGGTTCGGGCGGGGTGCTGGGTGCGGTGGCCGCTTGCGCCACGGTGGGTGCGTCGATGCCTGTGTCAGCGCCGGTGCCGGCGTCGGCGGGTGGGGCCGTGGGGGCGGTGGCGCCCAGCGCCGTCGCCGTGGGTGCGCTGTCCTGTGGAGGCGCCTCGGGCGGCGTGGCGATGGGTGCCGCGGACCGCGTGGCGAGCGCAGGTGACACCCGCGGGGCAGGTGTCGGCGCCGAAGGGGCTTCGGCTCGCGCTGGTGGGGCGACCCCGCCGCCCAGCACCGCGACCTGGATGACTTCTGGGCGTGCGCCCGCGTCGGACACCATCGAGCCGGTGTCCCAGAGCGCGGTCATGACACCGGCGTGGACGGCCAGCACCGCGCCGGCCACTGCCAGCCAGGTGCCTGTGCCGTAGGAGGATGCTTCTGAACCGGCCATGGCCAATCGTACACTTGGCCGAACTTTCGGACGGTAACCGCATGAAACTCGCGACTTACAAAGACGGCTCGCGCGACGGACAACTGGTGGTGGTGTCGCGCGACCTCTGCACTGCCCACTACGCCACGGGCATGGCCCACACGCTGCGGCAGGCGCTGGACGACTGGAACTTCATCGCCCCCCAGCTGCAGGACCTGTACGTCACGCTCAACCAGGGCAAGGCGCGTCACGCCTTCCCGTTCGAGCCGCGGCGCTGTGCGGCCCCGCTGCCACGCACCGGCCTGTGGGCCCAGGCGCTGGCTTTTGCCGAGCACCGCGAGCGGGTCTGGCCCGGCGTGCCGGCCGATCCGGTGCCGTTGCGGCTGGCGGGTGGCGACCATCTGACGGGCCCGCACGACGACTGCGTGCTGGGTCAGGACGCTTGGGAGGCCGACGTGGGGCCGATGGTGGCGGTGCTGACCGACGACATTCCGCAAGGGGCCAACGCGGCACGCGCGCTCGACGGTGTGCGGCTGCTGACGCTGGCGAATGCCTGGGAGTTGCGGCTTTGGGAGCCTGCCGAGGAGGCCCGGGGCTGGCTCAGGGTGCCCAACCAGCTTGCGGTGGCGTTCGCGCCCGTGGCGGTCACCCCCGATGAGCTGGGCGACGCCTGGCGCGACGGGCGGCTGCACCTGCCGGTGCGGGTGCAGGTCAACGGGGCGTTGCTGGGCTGTGCCGATGCCAGGGGCATGGCCCCAGATTTCGGGGCTGTGCTGGCCCGTTTGTGCGCCACCCGGCCCCTGCGCAATGGCAGCCTGGTGGGGGCCGGCCCGGTGAGCGGTGGCGAAGGCTGGGGCTGTCTGGCGGAACGCCGGGCGGTGGAAGCTGCACAGCAGGGGCAGCCGCTGACGCCCTACCTTGGCCACGGTGACCGTGTGGCGGTGGAGGTGACCGGCCGCGATGGCCAGAGCGTGTTCGGGGCCATCGAGCAGGAGGTGGTGCCGCTCGACTGAGCCCGCCCGCGGGGCGGGGCCGGCTCAGGTCGCGTAGACCTGATCGAGTGAGCGGAAGCCCTTGACCTCGATCGGGTTGCCACAGGGGTCGCGGAAGAACATGGTCCACTGTTCGCCCGGCTGTCCCTCAAAGCGCACCTGCGGCTCGAGCACGAAGGCCACGCCGGCGGCGCGCAGGCGCTCGGCCATGGCCTGCCAGTCGGGCAGCGTCAGGATGAGGCCGAAATGCGGCATCGGTACCCGGTGGCCACCGACCAGCCCGGTGTCTGACGTGGCAAAGGGGGGGCCCAGGTGCAGCGACAGCTGGTGACCGAAAAAGTCGAAATCGACCCAGGTGTCGGTGCTGCGGCCCTCGGTGCAGCCCAGCACGCCGCCGTAAAAGCGCCGTGCCTCGTCCAGGTCGGTGACGTGGAAGGCCAGGTGAAACAGGCTGCGCATCGGGCTCACATCGTGGGGTGGGTCGCGCCGCCGCCGGCTTGCTCGGCACGTCCCTGGCAGGCGACGCAGCGCATCGCCGTGGGGTTGGCGTGCAGGCGGGCGGTGGGGATCGAGACCCCGCAGTCCAGGCACAGGCCGTAGTCGCCGCTGGCAATGCGCTTGAGGGCGGCGTCGATGGCGTTGAGCTCTGCCGTTTCGCGCTCGTCCAGTGCCATGGCCAGGTCGCGCTCGGCGTCCACCTGGGCCCAGTCGCCGCTTTGCTCCTCGTGGCGGTCGGGTGCCGCATCGGCTCGGCCAACCTTGCCGCCGCGCTGGGCGCGGATCTGGGCGATGAGGTCGGTGCGCATCTGTTGCAGCTGCGAGGCGAAGGTGTCGGAAATGTTCTGGGTCATGGCGGGGCTCCTGGGACGACCAGATGGGTCGGGCCGGCGAAGAATGTACGAACCCCATTGTGGCGGATCGCGGCGCGGCTGTGGTTGACCTGGGTCAACGGCGGGCCTGGGCCATGGGCAAGTGGGCCGAGCTGTGGCATGCTAGGGTACGCCCATGCCATCGGAGCCCGCCATGACCTCGCCCGACCTGAACGCCTTCGCCAAGTACATCCCCGGATTCGAGTTTTTGCACAACCTCACCCGCCAGGCGGCGGGCACCGCCAGCTCGGGCGAGGCCTCCCCGGTGCCGGGCATGCCGTCGATGAGCCACTGGGTGGCGCCGACCTTCGATGTCGAGGAACTCGACAAGCGGATCCAGGACCTGCGCGCGGTGCATTTCTGGCTGGACCAGAACACCAAGGCACTCGCGGCGACCATCCAGGCGCTCGAGGTCCAGAAGATGACGCTGGCTACCCTCAAGGGCATGAACGTCAGTCTGGCCGAAATGGCCGAAGCCTTCACGGTCAAGCCCGAGGCGGCTCAACAGCCCGCGGCAGCCCCTGCGGCTCCAGCGGCGGCCAAGCCGGCGGCCGCAGCGGCACCAGCCGAATCTGGGACGGGGACGGCTGACGCGGCCTCACCTTCTGCCGCGCCGCCGCTGGTGGACCCGATGCAGTGGTGGAACGCGCTGACCGAACAGTTCCAGACCATCGCCACCGGGGCGGTGCGCGACATGGCCGACCAGGCCTCGCGCGCTGCCGAACAGGTCGCCCAGACCGTGCAGGCCAGCGCCGATGCGGTGGCGCAACGCAGCGCCGCGCCCGAGGCCCCCTCCAATCCGCCGGCACCGCGGCGCAAGCCCCGGGCAGGGGCTGACGCGGCACCGGCCGCCCCCGGCCGTGCGCGCAAGGCCCCCCAGCGCGCTGCTGCCCCAGCGGCACCACCGGCCGCACGGCGCGGTGGGCGCGCTTCTGGTTGAACGACGATGCGCCGCTTTCCCCACGCCCACGCGACCCACCCCAAGTGGCCCATGGCCGCGGCGCTGGTGCTGGCCCAGCTGCGGGCGCAGATGGCCTTGCCCGACCACGCCCGCCAGCCGGCGCTCGGGCTGCTCTACATCACCGACCATTACCTGGCCCATGCGGCCGAGATCCTCGACCACCTGAGCGCCGAGCTGCCCGAAGTGACCGACTGGGTTGGCACCGTGGGGGTGGGCATCTGCGCCAACAACGCCGAATACTTTGACGAGCCGGCCCTGGCCGTCATGCTGTGCGACCTGCAACCCGACCAGTTCCGGGTGTTCAGCGGCCTGGCGCCGTTGTCCGCGGCGCAGGGCGGTGGCGGCTTCACGGCGCACACGGCCCTGTTGCACGCCGACGGCGCCACGCCCGAAGTGGCCGAGCTGATTGCCGAGGTGGCCGAGCGGACCTCGTCCGGCTACGTGTTCGGTGGCCTGTCGTCCAGCCGCGGGGCGGCGGTGCAGTTTGCCCGCTCCAGCCGCGGAGCCTTGCCCGGGCGTGGGCGCGAAGGCGCGGCGGGGGTGTTCCAGGGCGGCCTCAGTGGCGTGGCCTTTGGCCCGGAGGTGCACTGGATGTCGCGTGTCACCCAGGGGGTGCGGCCGGTGTCGCCGGTCCACCGGGTGGACCGCGCCGATGGCCACGTCGTGCTTGCGCTCGACGGGCGCGAGGCCTTGGACGTGCTGCTGGACGACCTGGGTATTTCGCTGGAGCAGCCGCAGGCCGCGGTGGCCCGCCTGCGCCAGACGCTGGTGGGCCTGTCCGCCAGTCCGGCGGCGGTCACGGGCCGGGTGCCAGCCGCCTTCGGCGAGGACGTGCTGGTGCGCCACCTGATCGGCCTCGACCCCGGGCGCCGCGGCGTTGCCGTGGCCGAGCGGGTGGAGGTGGGCATGCGGCTGTCGTTCTGCGAGCGGCATGTGCAGGCGGCCCGGGCCGACCTGATGCGCATTTGCGCCGAGATCCGCGAGGAACTGGAGCCGGAGGAGCTGTCGCTGGAGGCGGCGCAGTCCCTGGCAGGGAGTGCCGCCGCGGGGCCGGCGCCGGCGCAGCGCATCGTGGGTGCGGTGTACGTGAGCTGCAGTGGCCGGGGCGGCCCGCATTTTGGCGGCCCGAGTGCCGAGCTGCAAATCGTGCGCCGGGCGCTGGGCGACGTGCCCCTGGTCGGGTTTTTTGCGGGCGGAGAAATCGCCCACCACCGGCTGTACGGCTACACCGGTGTGCTGACGGTGTTCGTCGACGGACCGCTGGAGGCCTGACCGCCGGGCCCCCGCCGGGTCAGATGCCGCGCGCCCGGTCGGCCTTGAACTGCTGGCGGAGTGCGCCAAAGGCGCCCGCGTCCAGCGCGTTGCGCACCTCCTGCATCAGGTTCAGGTAGTAGTGCAGGTTGTGGATGGTGGTGAGCATGGGGCCCAGCATCTCGCCGCAACGGTCTAGGTGGTGCAGGTAGGCGCGGGAAAAGCCGTCGCGGCCACCGGCGTCCCAGCTCACGCCGCTGGCGCCCGCGCAGGCGTAGCAGGTGCAGGTGGTGTCCAGCGGCTGCGGGTCGGCCTTGTGGCGGGCGTTGCGGATCTTCAGGTCGCCGTAACGGGTGAAGATGGTGCCGTTGCGTGCGTTGCGCGTGGGCATCACGCAGTCGAACATGTCCACGCCGCAGGCCACGCCGTCCACCAGGTCTTCCGGCGTGCCCACGCCCATGAG
>JAUWAE010000305.1 GCA_030602185.1 Comamonadaceae bacterium | reverse complement strand
GGTACTCGGGCAGGTAGCGGCCGGCCTGGCGCATCAGCCAGACGGGGGTGTGCTCGGTCGCCTGGCGCAGGCAGGCGCGCAGGAAGGTGTCGTTCTGCAGGGGGGCGAAGGTCGTGCTCATAACCCCGCATTGTCGCAGGGCGGCCGGGGCCTTCAGCCCACAGCCTTGCGCAGCGCCTGGTCCAGGTCCCAGAGGATGTCGTCCACCTCTTCGATCCCCACGCTCAGGCGGATCATGTCGGGGCCCACGCCCGCTTTCTTCAGCTCGTCCTCGCTCAGCTGCCGGTGGGTGGTGGAGGCGGGGTGGATCACCAGCGTCTTGGCGTCGCCGATGTTGGCCAGGTGGCTGAGGAATTCGCAGGCGTCGATAAAACGCTCGCCGGCCCGCGCCGGGTCTTCGGCGCGGATGCCAAAGGTGAGGATGCCGGAGCCACCAGGCAGCCCATCGACGGGGCGGAACTGCTTGGCTGCCAGTGCGTGGTAGGGGGAGTCGGCCAGCCCGGGGTAGTTGACCCAGGCCACCAGGGGGTGGTCGCGCAGAAACTCCGCCACACGGCGGGCGTTGCGGCAGTGCGCCTGCATGCGCAGGTGCAGGGTTTCAATCCCCTGCAGGATCAGCCATGCGTTCATGGGCGACAGCACCGCGCCAAAGGTGCGGTTCACTTCCATGCGCGCCTTCATGGTGTAGCCAAAGTCGCCAAAGGTCTCGTAGAACTTCACGCCGTGGTAGGCGCGGCTGGGCTCCACCATGTCGGGGAAGTTGCCGTTGCCCCAGTCGAATTTGCCCGACTCCACCACCACGCCGGCCATGGTGGTGCCGTGCCCGCCGAAGTACTTGGTGGCGCTGTGCACCACGATGTCGGCGCCGTGCTCGAAGGGGCGGCACAGCCAGGGCGTGGCCACGGTGTTGTCAATCACCAGCGGCACGCCGTGGTCGTGCGCCACCTGCGCCATGGCCGCAATGTCCAGCACGTTCACCAGCGGGTTGCCGATGGTCTCGCCGTACACCGCCCGGGTGTTGGGCCGCATGGCGCGGCGGAAGTTCTCGGGGTCGGCCGGGTCCACAAAGGTGGTGTTGATGCCCAGGCGCTCAAACCCCACCCCCAGTTGCCCCACGGTGCCGCCGTACAGGGTGGAGGCCGCCACGATGTGGTCGCCCGCCTTCAGGATGGCCAGCAGCGCCGTCATCTGCGCCGCCATGCCGCTGGCGCAGGCCAGTGCGGCCCGCCCGCCTTCCAGCGCCGCCACGCGCTCTTCCAGCACCGACACCGTAGGGTTGCCGATGCGGCTGTACACGTTGCCAAACGTCTGCAGGTTGAACAGGCTGGCGGCGTGCTCGGCGCTGTCGAACACGAAGCTGGTGGTCTGGTGGATGGGCGTGGCGCGCGCGCCAGTGACGGGGTCGGGGATGGCGCCGGCGTGGATGGCCAGCGTGCCAAAGCCGTACGGGTGGTCCTGGGCCATGGGGGCTTTCGAAAACAAGGTTCAGTAAGGCAGTTGCTGCGGGCGTTTGGCGGAGATCACCCGGGTGTTCACGCCGGCCCAGTTCAGGCCGCCAAAGAGGCGTGCGTGCTCGATCTTCACGCAGCGGTCGTGCACTACCTGCAGGCCAGCCCTGGCGGCCTTGGCCTCGGCCTCGGCGTGCTCCACCCCCAGCTGCAGCCACAGGCATTTCGCCCCGATCTCGATGGCCGCGTCGGCCAGCGGCGGAATGTCTTCGCTCTTGCGGAAGCAGTCCACCATGTCGATGTGCTGGCCTTGGGCCGCCAGTGCCTGGGCGGCGGCCTGCACGGTGGGGTAGCAGCGCTCGCCCAGAATGTCACCGCCCTCGCGCGCCACCATTGGGTTCACCGGCACGATGAGGTAGCCGTGGGCCTGCATGTACTTGGCCGCGAAGTAACTGGGGCGGTGCCATTGCGGCGAAAGGCCGACCACCGCCACTGTGCGGCAGGTGGCCAGAATGTGGCGCAGGGTGGAGATGTCGCTCATGGAGCCAGTGTACG
>JAUWAE010000248.1 GCA_030602185.1 Comamonadaceae bacterium | reverse complement strand
GTCGCGGGTTCGAGTCCCGTCCACTTCGCCAGTTTTCTTTGGGGGTATAGCACAGCTGGGAGAGCGCTTGCATGGCATGCAAGAGGTCAGCGGTTCGATCCCGCTTACCTCCACCAAAGTTTCTAGGTTTGACCCTATCGTCTAGAGGCCTAGGACATCACCCTTTCACGGTGAGTACCGGGGTTCGAATCCCCGTAGGGTCGCCAACCATATACCTGCCAGGAGTGGTAGTTCAGTTGGTTAGAATACCGGCCTGTCACGCCGGGGGTCGCGGGTTCGAGCCCCGTCCACTCCGCCACACATCCAAGCCGTTGCTGTCCCGTACGCAACGGCTTTTTTGTTGACTGCTCGCGGCTGGGGTTACAGTGGGCGCCATGGAGACCGTTCCCCGCCATGTCCTGCCCGTGCTGGTGGTCGCGCAGTTTGCCGGCACCTCGTTGTGGTTTGCCGTCAACGCGGTCATGCCCGATTTGCAGCGCGAACTCGGCTGGCCCGATGCCACCTTGGGTACGCTGACGTCGGCGTTGCAGTTTGGCTTCATCGTCGGCACGCTGGTGTTTGCCCTGCTTGCCATTGCCGACCGGTTTTCTGCGCGCAAGGTGTTCCTCGTCTGCTCGCTCGCGGGTGCCCTGTGCACGCTGGGGGCCTGGGCGCAGGTGCGCGACCAGGATGCGCTGATGGCCTGGCGGTTCGCCACCGGTTTCTTTCTCGCAGGCATCTATCCGGTGGGGATGAAGATCGCTTCGCAGTGGTACCGGCAGGGGCTGGGCGCCGCCCTGGGTTTGCTGGTGGGGGCGTTGGTGCTGGGGTCTGCCAGCGCGCACGGTCTGCGCGCCTGGGGGCACGAGCTGCCGTGGGACCGGCTGATGTGGGCGGTGGCGGCGCTGTCGGCCGGCGGGGGTGTGTTGCTGTACTTGGCGCTGGGCGATCCGCCCGCACGACCCGGCAGCGTGGCGCCGCTGCGCTTTGGCGACGTTGGCGCCATCTGGACCGACCGGCGCGTGCGCAGTTCGGTGTTTGGCTACTTTGGTCACATGTGGGAGCTCTACACCGTGTGGGTGCTCGTGCCATTGGTACTGGCCACGCGGCTGCAAGGTCAGGCCTTGTCGCTGGCGGCGTTCCTCATCCTGGGGGCGGGCATGTTGGGCTGTGTGGTCGGCGGGTTGCTGGTCCAGCGGCTGGGTGGCGCCCGGGTGGCCTCGTTCCAGCTGGCCACCAGCGGGGCCTGTTGCCTCATGGCCCCTTGGGCCCTGGGCGCGAGCGACCTGGGGTTTTACGCCTGGCTGCTGGTGTGGGGCATCACCGTCTCGGGCGATTCGCCGCAGTTTTCGGCACTGACGGCGCGCAACGCCCCACCGCAGGCAGTGGGCAGCGTGCTCACACTCACCAACAGCATCGGGTTTGCCATTTCGATCGTCAGCATCTTGCTGTATGTGGAATGGGTGCAACGGGCGCCGTTTGCCCAGGTGCTACCCTGGTTGGCCGTGGGCCCGGTGATCGGTCTGTGGGCCATGCGCCCGCTGTTGCGGGAAGAACGCCTGGCGCGGCAGGCGGCTGCGCGGGGGTGATGCCGGGGCCCGTCGCAAGACGAGCCACCCGCATCAGGCCGCAGCGGGCCAGGGTGCCGGTTCGTTCCGCGTGGGGGCGTCGAGCGCCGCCGCGGCCAAGCCTTTGAGCACATCACCCACCACGATGATGGACGGGCTGCCCAGCCCGTGGGCGGACAAGGTCTGGCACAGCGTGCCCAGGGTGCCGCTGGCATGGCGCTGTTGCGGCAGCGTCGCGTGCTGGACGATGGCCAGTGGCGTGTCGGCGGGCAGGCCCTTGAGCAAACCTTGCTCGATCCCCGCCGCGCTGGACACGCCCATGTAGATCACCAGCGTGAGCCGGGCCTGGTGCGCGCAGTGGGCCAGGGCGGCCCAATCGGTCCCGGCGTCGCCCGGTTTGGCGTGCCCGGTGACAAACACCACCCCGTGGGCATGGTCGCGGTGGGTGAGCGGCACGTTCAACGATGTCACGGCCGCCAATCCGGAGGTGATGCCATTGACCACCTGCACCGCGACGCCGGCCGCGCGCAGGTGTTCCACCTCTTCGCCGCCTCGGCCAAAGATGAACGGGTCGCCGCCTTTAAGGCGCACCACGCGCTCGCCGGCCTGGGCCTGTTGCACCATCAGCTTTTCGATGAAGGCCTGCGGTGTGGAGGCGCAGCCCCCGCGTTTGCCCACATGGATGATGCGCGCATTGGCTTGGGCGTGTGCCAGCACGGCGTCGTTGACCAGGTCGTCCACCAGGATGACGCTGGCCGATGCGATCGCTTTGACCGCTTTCAGGGTGAGCAAATCCGGGTCGCCGGGGCCGGCACCGACAAGGGTGACCGAACCGGTACAGGAGGCAAGCGGTGCAGTGTTCATGGGGTGGCCTCCAGTGGAGAGAGGGTGGGCAACGACGGTGACAAGGCGGCAGCGAGGTGCTGGACCTGCAGCGTGATGGGCGTGGGCACGGCAACGTCCCCGGCCAGCATGGCCCGGATGTAGCTCGCGGTGGCCTCGGCGTCCTGCCCAGCGGGCAGCTCGGGCAGATGGGTCAACGGACCGTTTTGAACCGGTTGCACGGTTTGACGTATGCCCTGCTCGAACAGGTCCATCTGCGGGGCGCGGCGCGGATCCGCGACCGGTTCGCCTTCGGTACCCCGCAACAGCATGGCGCGCTGCCCGGTCAGTTCGAACAGGGCCCCCATGCTGTGCAGGTATTCGGGGTGGGTGTAGCTGCTGACCAGCAGCGCACCGGGCACGGGCTGCATCAGCTTGACCAGGCTGTGGGCACTGTTGCGCAGCCCGATCACACGCCGCACGTCCAGCAGGCGTTGCAGGGCGGGCAGCAGCCCGTGGGTGGGCAGGAAATGGACGCCGGCCTGGGTGCCCACCGTGTGGGCGGCGGTGCACAGGTGGATGGGGAGCGCCGGATCGCCCGACAGTGCCTCCAGCACTTCGAAGGTGGTGACGCGGCCAGGGTCTTGCGTCTGGCCGTGGACCAGCACGCGCACACCCTGACGGGCCAGCAGCACGGCGAGCAAGGGCGTGAGCACCGGCAGCTTGCGCGCGCCGTTGTAGCTGGGCACCACCACGGTGGGCGTGTCAGTGCGCGGCAGGGCCGGCAGGCGGGCGTGAATGGCGTCCAGAAAGCCGGCCAGTTCGTGTGGCGTTTCCCCTTTGACCCGCATCGCGATGCAGAAGGCGCCGATTTCGAGCTCGCTCACCTC
>JAUWAE010000113.1 GCA_030602185.1 Comamonadaceae bacterium | reverse complement strand
GATTTTCGATGGCCTGCTGTCCCGCGCTTGCGACCGCAAGACGGTGCTGTTTGCGCTCGGCGGCGGTGTGGTGGGCGACATGACCGGTTTTGCCGCCGCCTGCTACATGCGCGGCGTGCCCTTCGTGCAGGTGCCCACCACACTGCTGGCCCAGGTCGATTCGTCGGTGGGCGGCAAGACGGCCATCAACCACCCCCTGGGTAAGAACATGATCGGCGCGTTTTACCAGCCGGTGCGGGTGGTGTGTGATCTCGACACGCTCAACACGCTGCCAGACCGCGAACTCAGCGCCGGTCTGGCCGAGGTGATCAAGTACGGCCCGATTGCCGATTTGTCCTTCCTCGACTGGATCGAGGCAAACCTGGACTCGCTTCGCGCCCGCGACCCCGCCGTGCTGGCCCGCGCGGTGCGCCGCAGCTGCGAAATCAAGGCCGACGTGGTGGGGCAGGACGAGAAAGAGGCGGGCCTGCGCGCGATCCTGAATTTTGGCCACACCTTTGGCCATGCCATCGAGGCCGGCATGGGCTATGGAGCCTGGTTGCATGGCGAGGCGGTGGGCTGCGGCATGGTGATCGCGGCGCACCTGTCGCAGCGGCTGGGCCTGCTGTCGGCAGCGGCCGTGGCGCGCCTGACGGCGCTGGTGGAGCGCGCCGGCTTGCCCACGCGCGCCCCGGTGCTGGGGGCCAACCAAGCCGAGCGCTTCCTGGCGCTGATGCGGGTGGACAAGAAAGCCGAGGCGGGGGACATCAAGTTCGTGCTTGTCAACGATGCGGGCCAGGCGTTGCTGCGCGGAGCGCCCGATGACCTGGTGGCAGAAGTCGTCCAGGCTTGCACGGCCTGACCGCCCGATGGCCCTGCACCCCTGCGCCTGTGACCCGGCGGCCACCCGCGGGCGCCGTCACGCGGAACCGCCTGCACCCACCCGCAACGACTTTCAGCGCGACCGAGACCGCGTCATCCACTCCACCGCGTTCAGGCGTCTCGTGTACAAGACCCAGGTCTTCCTCAACCACGAAGGCGACCTGTTCCGCACCCGGCTCACCCATTCGCTGGAGGTGGCCCAGTTGGGGCGCAGCATCGCGCGCAGCCTGGGGTTGAACGAGGACCTGGTGGAGGCGATTGCGCTGGCCCACGACCTGGGGCACACGCCGTTTGGCCATGCGGGGCAGGATGCGCTCAACGCCTGCCTGCATGAGGCCGCTGAAGACGAGACGGCAACACCTGGGGAGCCCCGCGGCGGTTTCGAGCACAACATGCAAAGCCTGCGCGTGGTCGACGAACTGGAGGAGCGCTATCCGGCCTTCAATGGGCTCAACCTGTGTTTCGAGACGCGCGAAGGCATCCTCAAACACTGCTCGCGGGCCAACGCCCTATGGCTGGAGGCGCGCGAGCCCGGCGGCGTGGGTGCCCGGTTTCTAGCAGGGCAGGCGCCGTCCCTGGAGGCGCAACTGGCCAACCTGGCCGACGAAATTGCCTACAACGCACACGACATCGACGACGGTGTGCGCTCGGGCTTGCTGAGCCTGGAGCAGCTGGAGGCGGTGCCGCTGTTCGAGCGTTACCGCCGTGCCGCTGCGCAGCAACACCCGGGCCTGCAGGGGCGGCGGTTGCTGTTCGAGGCCATCCGCCGCATGCTCAGCGATCAGGTGTACGACGTGATCGCCGCCACCCGCCAGGCGCTGGCGGACGCGGGTGTGGCCTCGGTGGACGAGGTGCGGCGCTGCCCGCCGCTGTTGCGGTTTTCGCCCGAGATGCGGCAGGCGTCGTCCGAGCTCAAGCGATTCCTGATGTTGAATTTGTACCGGCACCCACGGGTGCTCGAGACCACTGGTCACGCCCGCACCGTGGTGGCCGACCTGTTCCGCGCCTACTGTGCAGCACCACAGGAAATGCCAGCGCCGTCGACCACAGCCCCTTCGGTGGGTTTGCAGCGGCGGGTGGCCGACTACATCGCTGGCATGACGGACCGTTTCGCCCTGCGCGAACACCAGCGCCTGACCGGGCTGACCCTGTTCCCGTGAGTCAGCCATGACGTCAGACCGCGGCGTGGCCAGCCTGATCGTGGCCGTAGGGATTGCCAGCGCCTTCCATGTGGGCAAGCTGCCGCCGGCCATTCCGGTGCTGGCGCAAGACCTGGGTGTGACGCTGGTGCAAGGGGGATTCCTGCTGGCCGTCATCCAGCTCGCGGGCATGCTGCTGGGGGCAGTGGCTGGCATGCTGGCCGACCGGCTGGGCCCGCGTCGCGTCATGCTCGCGGGGCTGGGTCTGCTGGCCGTGGGCAGCGCAGCAGGGGCGGCGGCGGTTGCACCCGCCATGTTGCTGTTGACGCGGGGGCTCGAAGGGCTCGGTTTCCTGTTGGCCGTGCTGCCGGCGCCTGGGCTTTTGCGGCGGCAACTGCACACTCCCGCCGTTCTGAACAAGGCGCTCGGGTTCTGGGGGGCCTACATGCCGATCGGGGCCGCCACAACGCTGCTGGTCGGGCCGCTGGCCTATGGCAGCCTGGGCTGGCGCACCACGTGGCTGGGCCTGGCGGGATTGACGCTCTTGTGTGCCTGGGCCGTGTGGCGCTGGGTGCCGCCGGATCCGCGGGTGGCGTCGGGCCAGCCGGCCGGCCCCGGCATGCTGGCCCGGTTGCGCGACACCCTGACTCACCCCGGCCCCTGGTGGGTGGCACTGGCGTTCCTGATGTACTCGGGTCAGTGGCTGGCGGTGGTCGGTTTTCTGCCCACTATCTACACCGCTGCGGGCTGGTCGCCGGCGGTGGTCGGTGTGTTGAGTGCGCTCGCGGCCGGGGTCAACCTGACGGGCAACATCGCTGCGGGGCGCCTGCTGGCTAGCGGGGTGCGCCCATTGACATTGCTGTGGTGGGGCTACGGCACCATGGCCGCGGGCGCGGTGCTGACGTTCAACGGCTTGGGCGGCGCCACTGTGCAGTACCTGGCGGTGCTGGCGTTCTCTGCCGTGGGCGGCTTGATTCCCGGCACCCTGTTCACCCTGGCTGTGCGGCTGGCACCGGGTGCCCACACCGTGTCCACGACGGTGGGGTGGGTGCAGCAGCTGTCGTCGCTGGGCCAGTTCACCGGGCCTCCCTTGGTGGCGTGGCTGGCCGCGCGGGCCGGAGGCTGGCACCTCACTTGGACCGTCAACGTGGCCTGCTGCGTCGTCGGCGTCGGCTTGGCGGTGGCCCTGCAGCGCCGCACGGCCCGGTTGTCTCACTGAAGTCCTCGCATGGCCCGTTTGCCGCGTCTGTCTGTGCCTGGCATGCTGCACCTGGTGGTGTGGCGGGGCAACAACGGTCAAGCGGTGTTCCGCGACGTGGCCGACCGGCAGGAATTTTTGGGCCTGCTGGCAGAGGCCTCGGTGGCCGAAGGCCTGGCGGTGCATGCCTATGTGTTGCTGGAAGCCGAGGTGCGGCTGCTGGTGACGCCGGCGCAGGCCACCTCGCTGTCTCGGGGCATGCAGGCGCTTGGGCGGGCCTACGTTCGCCGGCACAACCGACGCCACGGGCGCACCGGCACGCTCTGGGAGGGGCGCTACGGCTCGACCGTGCTGCAGGCCGAGCGCTACCTGTGGTGGTGCATGGCCTGTATGGACCAGGCCCCGGTGCGCGCCGGCATGGTGCAGGCGGTGGAAGCGTACCCGTGGTCCAGTCACGCCCACTACACCGGTCGCCGCCAGGAGCGCTGGCTGACCATGCCACCGTTGTACTGGGACCTGGGCAACACCCCATTTGCCCGCGAGGCGGCCTACGCCGAGCGCGTGCGCGATGGCGTGGACGAACGCGTGTGTGTGGACATGGTGGACGCCGCACGCCACGGCTGGGCGCTGGGGGATGCCGCTTTCGTCAGCGCCTTGCAGGAGGCCACCGGGCGCCGCCTGGTGAAGGGCCGCGCAGGCCGCCCGGCGAAGACGGGGCGGGCCAACGGCTCGCCAATCACACCCAATTAATATGTCACCAATTTATTCAAGAAGGTGATTTTGGTCTTTTAATTATCATCTGACCCCATTTATTTTGCTTGGCATGTTTGCTGCATTGCACTATGCTTTGCAAACTTGTCATCAGTCTCAGGAGTTTGGCGTGACCCAGTCCAACGAAATCGCGGCGCTGCAACAGCACGGTCTGTACGACGCGGCCCAAGAACACGACGCGTGTGGCGTCGGCTTTGTGGCCCACATCAAGGGGCACAAGAGCCACGCCATCGTGGAGCAGGGTCTGAAGATCCTGGAAAACCTCGATCACCGGGGCGCGGTGGGGGCCGACGCGCTGATGGGCGACGGCGCGGGCATCCTGATCCAGATCCCGGACGAGCTGTACCGCGAAGAAATGGCCAAGCAGGGCGTGGCATTGCCCCCGGCCGGCGAGTACGGCGTGGGCATGGTGTTCCTGCCCAAGGAACACGCCAGCCGCCTGGCCTGCGAGCAGGAAATGGAGCGCGCCATCAAGGCCGAAGGCCAGGTGCTGCTGGGCTGGCGCGACGTGCCGGTGAACAAGGACATGCCCATGTCCCCCACCGTGCGCAAGACCGAGCCGATCATTCGCCAGGTGTTCATTGGCCGGGGCACCGACGTGATCGTGCAGGACGCGCTGGAGCGCAAGCTGTACGTGATCCGCAAGACCGCCAGCGCCAACATCCAGCGCCTGAAGCTGACGCACAGCAAAGAGTATTACGTGCCCAGCATGAGCAGCCGTACCGTGGTGTACAAGGGCCTGCTGCTGGCCAACCAGGTGGGTGAGTACTTCCTGGACCTGCAGGACGCCCGTTGCGTGTCGGCCCTGGGCTTGGTGCACCAGCGCTTCTCCACCAACACCTTCCCCGAGTGGCCGCTGGCCCACCCCTACCGCTACGTGGCCCACAACGGCGAGATCAACACCGTCAAGGGCAACTACAACTGGATGAAGGCGCGCGAAGGCGTGATGTCCTCTCCGGTGCTGGGCGCCGACCTGCAGAAGCTCTACCCGATCAGCTTCGCCGGCCAGTCCGACACCGCCACCTTCGACAACTGCCTGGAACTTCTGACGATGGCGGGTTACCCCATCAGCCAGGCCGTGATGATGATGATCCCCGAGCCGTGGGAACAGCACACCATGATGGACGAGCGCCGCAAGGCGTTCTACGAGTACCACGCCGCCATGCTGGAGCCGTGGGACGGTCCGGCCTCCATCGTGTTCACCGACGGCCGCCAGATCGGCGCCACGCTGGATCGCAACGGCCTGCGCCCCTCGCGCTACTGCGTGACCGACGACGATTTCGTGATCATGGGCTCCGAGTCCGGCGTGCTGCCCGTGCCCGAGAGCAAGATCGTGCGCAAGTGGCGCCTGCAGCCCGGCAAGATGTTCCTGATCGACCTGGAACAGGGCCGCATGATCGACGACGAGGAGCTGAAGGCCAACATCGCCAACACCAAGCCGTACAAGCAATGGATCGAGGGCCTGCGCATCCGCCTGGACGACGTGACCCAGCCGGTGGCCGGTGAAGCCGAAGGCAAGCAGGTGCTGACCGAGGAATCCTCGCACGCCGCCATGGAGCACGTGGACGCCCAGCTGCTCGACATGCAGCAGGCTTTCGGCATGACGCAGGAAGACATCAAATTCCTGATGGCGCCGATGGCGCAGAACGGCGAAGAGGGCATTGGCTCCATGGGCAACGACAGCCCGCTGGCCGTGCTGTCCGACAAGAACAAGCCGCTGTACAACTACTTCAAGCAGCTGTTCGCCCAGGTCACCAACCCGCCGATCGACCCGATCCGCGAGGCGATCGTGATGTCGCTGGTGTCCTTCATCGGCCCCAAGCCCAACCTGCTGGACATCAACCAGGTGAACCCGCCGATGCGGCTGGAAGTGAGCCAGCCGGTGCTGAACCATGCCGACATGGCCAAGCTGCGCGAGATCGAGAAGCACACGCACGGCAAGTTCAAGAGCACCACGCTGGACATTACCTACCCCGTGTCCTGGGGCAAGGAAGGCGTGGAGGCGCAATTGGCCTCGCTGTGCGCCGAAGCGGTGGACGCGATCAAGAGCGGCAGCAACATCCTCATCATCAGCGACCGCGCCGTGAGCGCCGAGCGCGTGGCCATCCCCGCGCTGCTGGCGCTGTCGGCCCTGCACCAGTTCCTGGTGCGTGAAGGTCTGCGCACCACCGCCGGTCTGGTGGTGGAAACCGGCTCGGCCCGCGAGGTGCACCACTTCGCCGTGCTGGCCGGCTACGGCGCCGAGGCCGTGCACCCGTGGCTCGCCATGGACACGCTCAAGGCCATCCACAAGGACCTGCCGGGCGACCTGTCGGCCGACAAGGCCATCTACAACTACGTCAAGGCGATCGGCAAGGGCCTGTCCAAGATCATGTCCAAGATGGGCGTGAGCACCTACATGTCCTACTGCGGCGCGCAGCTGTTCGAGGCCATCGGCCTGAACACCGTGCTGGTGGAGAAGTACTTCACCGGCACGCCCAGCCGCGTGGAAGGCATTGGCGTGTTCGAGATCGCCGAAGAGGCCATCCGCATGCACAAGGCCGCCTTTGGCGACGACCCGGTGCTGGCCAACATGCTGGACGCCGGCGGCGAATACGCCTGGCGCGTGCGTGGTGAAGAGCACATGTGGACGCCGGATGCGATCGCCAAGCTGCAGCACTCCACGCGCGCCAACAACTTCAACACCTACAAAGAGTACGCCCAGATCATCAACGACCAGACCCGCCGTCACATGACGCTGCGCGGCCTGTTCGAGTTCAAGGTGGACCCGGCCAAGGCCATTCCGGTGGAAGAGGTCGAGCCCGCCAAGGAGATCGTCAAGCGTTTCGCCACCGGCGCGATGTCGCTGGGCTCGATTTCCACCGAGGCCCACGCCACCCTGGCCGTGGCCATGAACCGCATCGGCGGCAAGAGCAACACCGGCGAAGGCGGTGAGGACCCGGCGCGTTACCGCAACGAACTCAAGGGCATCCCGATCAAGCAGGGCGAGTCGCTCGCGTCCATCATCGGTGCCGACAAGGTCGAAAGCGACATCCCGCTGCTGGCCGGCGACAGCCTGCGCTCCAAGATCAAGCAGGTGGCCTCGGGCCGTTTCGGCGTCACCGCCGAGTACCTGGTCAGCGCCGACCAGATCCAGATCAAGATGGCCCAGGGCGCCAAGCCGGGCGAGGGCGGTCAGCTGCCAGGCGGCAAGGTGTCCGAGTACATCGGTTTCCTGCGCTACTCGGTTCCGGGCGTCGGCCTGATTTCTCCGCCGCCGCACCACGACATCTACTCGATCGAGGACCTGGCCCAGCTGATCCACGACCTGAAGAACGTCAACACCCGTGCCGACATTTCGGTGAAGCTGGTGTCGGAAGTGGGCGTGGGCACGATCGCCGCCGGTGTGGCCAAGGCCAAGGCCGACCACCTGGTGATCGCCGGCCACGACGGCGGCACGGGCGCGTCGCCCTGGTCGTCCATCAAGCACGCGGGCTCGCCCTGGGAAATCGGCCTGGCCGAAACCCAGCAGACCCTGGTGTTGAACCGCCTGCGCGGTCGCATCCGCGTGCAGGCCGACGGCCAGATGAAGACCGGCCGCGACGTCGTCATCGGCGCGCTGCTGGGTGCCGACGAGTTCGGCTTCGCCACCGCGCCGCTGGTCGTCGAAGGCTGCATCATGATGCGCAAGTGCCACCTGAACACCTGCCCGGTGGGCGTGGCCACGCAGGACCCGGAGCTGCGCGCCAAGTTCGCCGGCAAGCCCGAGCACGTGGTGAACTACTTCTTCTTCGTTGCCGAGGAAGTGCGCCAGATCATGGCCCAGCTGGGCATCCGCAAGTTCGACGACCTGGTGGGCCGCGCCGACCTGCTCGACACCCGCGCCGGCATCGCCCACTGGAAGGCCAAGGGCCTTGACTTCAGCCGACTGTTCTACCAGCCGGAAGTGCCGGCCGACGTGCCGCGCAAGCACGTGGACGTGCAGGACCACGGCCTGGACAAGGCGCTCGACGTCAAGTTGATCGAAAAGTCCCGCGCCGCCATCGACAAGGGCGAGAAGGTCAGCTTCATGGAGACGGCCCGCAACGTGAACCGCACCGTCGGTGCCATGCTGTCGGGCGAGGTGACGCGTCACTACCCCGAGGGCCTGCCGGACGACACGCTGCGCATCCAGCTGGAAGGCACGGGCGGCCAGTCCTTCGGCGCGTTCCTGACCAATGGCATCACGCTGTACCTGATCGGTGACGCCAACGACTACACCGGCAAAGGCCTTTCGGGTGGCCGGGTGGTGGTGCGTCCCAGCATCGAGTTCCGTGGCGATGCCACGCGCAACATCATCGTCGGCAACACCGTGATGTATGGCGCCACCTCGGGTGAGGCGTTCTTCAGCGGCGTGGCCGGTGAGCGATTTGCC
>JAUWAE010000134.1 GCA_030602185.1 Comamonadaceae bacterium | reverse complement strand
TGCAGCATGGCGTGGCCGGTGCGGTCGGCGGCGGCGCAGGCGCGCGGCACGGCCTTTTCACCGTAGTTGGCGGTGTGGCCGCCGAACGGGCGCTGGTAGATGGTGCCGTCGGGGTTGCGGTCGAACGGCATGCCGAAGTGTTCGAGTTCGTACACCACCTTCGGCGCTTCGCGGCACATGAACTCGATCGCGTCCTGGTCGCCGAGCCAGTCGGAACCCTTGACGGTATCGTAGAAGTGGTAGTGCCAGTTGTCCTCGTTCATGTTGCCGAGCGAGGCGCCGATGCCGCCTTGCGCCGCGACGGTGTGCGAGCGGGTGGGGAACACCTTGGACAGCACGGCAACGTTCAGGCCGGCACGGGCCAGCTGCAGCGACGCGCGCATGCCGGAGCCGCCGGCGCCCACGATCACGACGTCAAAACGGCGGCGGGGCAGGGAAGAAGTGGTCGACATGGATCAGAGCCTCCAGAGCACTTGGAATGCCCAGCCGGCGCAACCCACCAGCCAGACGATCGTGAAGACGTGCAGGGCCAGACGCAGGCCTGCGGGTTTGACGTAGTCCATCCAGATGTCGCGCACGCCAACGAAGGCGTGCCACATCAGGGCGATGATGACCGCGAAGGTCAGGAACTTCATCCACTGAGCGGCGAAGATGCCGGCCCAGGTTTCGTAGCCGATCGGGCCGCTGGAGAAGATCACCTGTGCCAGCAGCACGACGGTGAACAGGGCCATGAGGGCGGCGGTGACGCGCTGCATCAGCCAGTCGCGGGTGCCGTAGTGGGCGCCGGTGACGACGCGCTTGGAGCCGTAGTTGACTGCCATGGTGGGTACTCCGGATCGTTGGGAATCAGTACAGGCCGAACAGCTTGGCGCCCAGCACGACGGTCAGGCCCAGGCTCAGCACCAGGGTGACGACGGCGGAAGACTTGCCGAACTCCTTGGTGACGCTGTGGGTGGCGTCCATGTAGAGGTGGCGCACGCCGGCGATGAAGTGGTGCAGGTAGCCCCAGATCAGGGCCAGCACCACCAGTTTGACGAACCAGCCGGGCACGAAGCCGATGCCGGCGCTGAAGGCGGCGGTGAAGGTCTCGAACGAAATTTCCGACGACAGCGAAGTGTCAAACATCCAGATGATGAAAGGCATCAGGAGGAACATCATCGCGCCGCTGACGCGGTGCAGGATGGACACCCAGCCAGCCGGGGGCAGGCGGTAGGTGGTGAGGTCGCGGAACGCGTTGATGTTGCGGAATTCAGGCCGCTTTTTGCTCAGCTCTGTCATGGAAAGACTCTCGGTTGGCTAGAGAACGGGTGTGGAGACCAGCACTGAACTGTGCTGCCGCATGCTGACGAAAAACTGTCGGATTCTATTGCAATGCAACATGTGCGACGGTGTGTAACGTGAATATTCGTGTCAGTTGAGGTCGTTGCGGTAATGGTGGCTGTCGGTGCGGTACAGGCCACGGCGCAACTCCATCGGCACGTCGTTGTAGGTGTAGGCGATGCGCTCGACGCTCAGCAGCGGGCTGCCTTCGGGCACCTGCAGGCGCTCGGCGGTGGCGGCGTCGGCGGCCACCGCCTTGACCTTCTCTTCGGCGCGCACCATGCGCACGCCAAACTGGGTTTCGAACAGGGCGTACATGGGCCCCTGGTGCTGCGCCAGGGTTTCGAGCGTCAGGCCCTTGAAGGCGTTGCCGGGCAGCCAGAGGTCTTCGGCGATGGTGGGCACACCTGCGAACGACAGCACGCGGCTGACTTGCACCACCGCCTCGCCGCCTCGCAAACCCAGGGCCGCGGTGATGTCGGCCGGGGGGCGCAGGCGGCGGCAGGCGATGATCTGGCGCTGTGCCGGCCCTTCGCTGTCGAGCGTGCCCTCGTCGGGGCGCAGGCGCAGGAAGCGGTACTGTACGTGGGCCTCGCTGTGGGTGGCCACGAAGGTGCCCTTGCCCTGGCGGCGCACCAGCAGGTTGTCGGCCGCCAGTTCGTCGATGGCCTTGCGCACCGTGCCCTGGCTGACCTTGTAGCGGGCCGCCAGTTCGAGTTCGCTCGGGATCAGGTCGCCCGGTTTCCACTCGCCGGCCTGCAGGCTCTGCAGGATGAGTGCCTTGATCTGTTGGTACAGCGGACTGAAGGCAGGGGTGGGGATGGGCGTGACCGCGCCGACCCCGGTGGGGGCGTCGGAGGGGCCGGCGGGCAGGCCGGGTGCGGCGAGGTCGGGCGGGGTGTTCATGTCAAACGCAATGATATCTTATATAAGACATAAGACAAATTGACTGTCCAGGGTTTACCAGAGTACACTTCACAAGATTTGTTTTCTTTCAACCGTTCCTTTTCTGGAGTGTTTTCATGAGCAAGAAGCCTGTTCGCGTGGCCGTCACCGGTGCCGCAGGTCAAATCGGTTATGCCCTGCTGTTCCGCATTGCCTCGGGCGAAATGCTGGGCAAAGACCAGCCGGTGATCCTGCAGCTGCTCGAAATTCCCGACGAAAAAGCTCAGAAAGCCCTCAAGGGCGTGATGATGGAGCTGGAAGACTGTGCCTTCCCGCTGCTGGCTGGCATGGAAGCCCATTCCGACGCCATGACCGCGTTCAAGGACACCGACTACGCCCTGCTGGTGGGTGCCCGTCCGCGTGGCCCCGGCATGGAGCGCGCCGACCTGCTGGCGGCCAACGCCCAGATCTTCACCGCCCAGGGCAAGGCCCTGAACGCCGTGGCCTCGCGCAACGTCAAGGTGCTGGTGGTGGGCAACCCCGCCAACACCAACGCCTACATCGCCATGAAGAGCGCGCCGGACCTGAAGCCGGGCAACTTCACCGCCATGCTGCGCCTGGACCACAACCGTGCGCTCAGCCAGATCGCCGCCAAGACCGGCAAGGCCGTCAAGGACATCGAGAAGCTGTGCGTGTGGGGCAACCACTCGCCCACCATGTACGCCGACTACCGCTTTGCCACCATCAACGGCGAGTCGGTCAAGGACATGATCAACGACCAGGTGTGGAACGAAACCGTGTTCCTGCCGACCGTGGGCAAGCGCGGCGCCGCCATCATCGAAGCGCGTGGCCTGAGCTCCGCCGCTTCGGCCGCCAACGCCGCCATCGACCACATGCGCGACTGGGCCCTGGGCACCAACGGCCAGTGGGTCACCATGGGCATCCCCTCGCAGGGCTGGTACGGCATCCCGAAGGACGTGATGTTCGGCTTCCCCGTGACCTGCGAAAACGGCGAGTACAAGGTCGTCGAGGGCCTGCCGATCGACGCCTTCAGCCAGCAGTGCATCGACAAGACGCTCAAAGAGCTGACCGACGAGCAGGCCGGCGTCGCCCACCTGCTGTAAGCCACGCGGAGCACAGACCCCATGCACCCCCGCCAGGTGTTGTTGGGCGCGCAGGCGGCAGCGGCCATGTTGCCGGTGTGCGACCACTACAGCGGCGTGGAAGCGCGCATGCGCAAGAGCCTGGCCTTGCAGGCCGAGTTCATCGCGGCGCGTGGGGCCTGTGTGTTCGACGTGACGCTGGATTGCGAGGACGGTGCCCCGGTCGGGGGTGAGGCCGAGCACGCCGCTCTGGTCACCGAGCTGGTGCGGGGTGTGGACCTGAGCGGCCCGGTGCGCCAGCGCGTGGGGGTGCGGGTCCATCCGGTCGATCACCCGGCGTTCGAGGCCGATGTGGCCACCATCGTGGGCGCGGTGGGCGATCGCCTGTCGCACCTGATGGTGCCCAAGGTCGAGTCGCTGGACGACGTGACCCGCGCGGTGCGGGCCATGGACGCCGCCGGCGGTGGCGCGTTGCCTCTGCACGTGCTGATCGAGTCCCCGCTGGCGGTGCACCGTGCGTTCGAGATCGCCGCGCACCCGCGGGTGCAGTCGCTGAGTTTTGGCCTGATGGACTTTGTGTCGGCGCACGGCGGGGCGATCCCGTCTGGCGGCATGGGGGTGGCGGGGCAATTCAGCCACCCGCTGGTGTTGCGCGCCAAGCTCGACATCGCGAGCGCCTGCCATGCCCATGGCAAGGTGCCGTCGCACTGCGTGGTCACCGAGTTCAAGGACACCGCTGCGTTGCGCGAGGCCGCTGGGCGTGCAGCCCGGGAGTTGGGTTACACCCGCATGTGGAGCATCCATCCCGACCAGATCGGGCCGATCCTGGAGGCCTTCGCGCCACCGTCGGACGAAGTGGCGCGCGCCGCCGACATCATCGCGGCGGCCGCGGCGGCGGACTGGGCACCCATCTCGCACCAGGGTCATTTGCACGACCGGGCCAGTTACCGTTATTTTTGGCAGGTGTTGGAGCGCGCGCACCAGACGGGCTGTGTGCTGCCAGCGCACACACAGCGTTTCTTTGACGCGTCCCGATGAGTCATCAGGAGAACCCACCATGACCCTCTCGTCGACCTGTAAGGTGTTGGTGCTGGCCTCGGCCGGCTGGGCGCTGACCGCAGGGGCCAACACCCCCCAGCCGGCCAAGCCCAAGGTGCAGCAGTCGGCGGCCAAACCCCAGACCGCGCAGGCGGCGCGGGTGGCCAAGGTCGCGCCGGTGGCCACTGCGGGCGCGGTGGCGGCTGCCGCGGCACCGAAACCGCTGGAGCCGCTGGGGGATGCCGAACTGGCCATTGCGACCAACGTGTACGTCGGGGTCATGCCCTGCGAACTGGGCCAGAGCGTCGAGGTGCAGGCCGATCCCGCTGCGCCGGGCCACTTCCACCTGCGCCTCAAACAGGAGCGGTTCCACCTGCGTCCGGTCGTCTCCAGCACCGGAGCGGTGCGTCTGGAGGACCCGGCCAAGGGTGCGGTGTGGATCCAGCTGGCCAACAAGTCGATGCTGATGAGCCAGAAGCTGGGCCGCCGCCTGGTGGACGAGTGCATGGGGCCTGTCCAGCAGGCCATGGCCGAACAGCTCAAGCGCAACCCGGCACCGCATTTGCTTGACGTGGCACAGAGCCCACGTCTGAACTGAACGTTTTTTCTACTGGAGTCACTATGTTGCAAGCCTACCGTCAACATGCCGCCGAGCGCGCCGCGCTGGGCATTCCCCCGCTGCCGCTGGACGCCAAGCAGGTGGCCGAGCTGATCGAGCTGATCAAGAACCCGCCGGCTGGCGAAGAGGCCTTCCTGCTGGACCTGCTGACCCACCGCGTGCCGCCGGGCGTGGACGACGCTGCCAAGGTCAAGGCCAGCTTCCTGGCCGCTGTGGCGCACGGCGACATTGCCGTGGGCCTGATTTCCAAGGCCAAGGCCACCGAGCTGCTGGGCACCATGGTGGGCGGCTACAACGTCAAGCCGCTGATCGACCTGCTGGACGACGCCGAGGTGGCCGACGTGGCCGCCGCCGGTCTGAAGAAGACCCTGCTGATGTTCGATGCCTTCCACGACGTGGCCGAGAAGGTGACTGCCGGGAACGCCAAGGCCAAGGAAGTGATGCAGTCGTGGGCCGATGCCGAATGGTTCCTGAGCCGCCCGGAAGTGGCCCAGAAGATCACTGTGACCGTGTTCAAGGTGCCTGGCGAGACCAACACCGACGACCTGTCGCCCGCCCCCGACGCCTGGAGCCGCCCGGACATTCCGCTGCACTACCTGGCCATGCTGAAGAACACGCGCCCCGACGCGGCCTTCAAGCCCGAGGAAGACGGCAAGCGCGGCCCGATCCAGTTCATCGAAGACCTGAAGAAGAAGGGCAACCTCGTGGCCTACGTGGGCGACGTGGTGGGCACCGGCTCTTCCCGCAAGTCGGCCACCAACAGCGTGATCTGGGCAACCGGCGAAGACATCCCCTTCGTGCCCAACAAGCGCTTTGGCGGCGTGACCCTGGGCGGCAAGATCGCCCCCATCTTCTTCAACACGCAGGAAGACTCCGGCTCGCTGCCGATCGAAGTGGACGTGAGCAAGCTGGAAATGGGCGACGTGATCGACGTGCTGCCCTACGAAGGCAAGCTGCTGAAGAACGGCGAGACCGTGGCCGAGTTTTCGCTCAAGAGCGAAGTGCTGCTGGACGAAGTGCGCGCCGGCGGCCGCATCAACCTGATCATCGGCCGTTCGCTCACCGGCAAGGCGCGTGAGTTCCTGGGCCTGCCCGCTTCCACCGTGTTCCGCCTGCCTCAGGCGCCTGCGGCCACCAACGCCGGCTTCACCCTGGCTCAGAAGATGGTTGGCCGTGCCTGCGGCCTGCCGGAAGGCCAGGGCGTCCGTCCCGGCACCTACTGCGAGCCGAAGATGACCACCGTGGGTTCGCAGGACACCACCGGCCCCATGACCCGCGACGAGCTGAAGGACCTGGCCTGCCTGGGCTTCAGCGCTGACCTGGTGATGCAGTCCTTCTGCCACACCGCCGCCTACCCCAAGGCCGTGGACGTGAAGATGCACCGCGAGCTGCCCAATTTCATCAGCAGCCGCGGCGGCGTGGCCCTGCGCCCGGGCGACGGCGTGATCCACAGCTGGCTCAACCGCCTGTTGCTGCCCGACACCGTGGGCACCGGCGGTGACTCGCACACCCGCTTCCCGATCGGCATTTCCTTCCCGGCCGGCTCCGGCCTGGTGGCCTTCGGCGCCGCCACCGGCGTGATGCCGCTGGACATGCCCGAGTCGGTGCTGGTGCGCTTCAAGGGCGAAATGCAGCCCGGCGTCACCCTGCGCGACCTGGTGCACGCCATTCCGCTGTACGCCATCAAGGCCGGCCTGCTGACCGTGGAGAAGAAGGGCAAGAAGAACATCTTCTCGGGCCGCATCCTGGAAATCGAAGGTCTGCCCGACCTGAAGGTGGAACAGGCGTTCGAGCTGTCCGAGGCGTCGGCCGAGCGCTCGGCCGCCGGTTGCACCATCAAGCTCAACCCCGAGCCGATCAAGGAATACCTCACCAGCAACATCGTGCTGATGAAGAACATGATCGCCGATGGCTACCAGGACAAGCGCACGCTGGAGCGCCGCATCAAGGCCGTGGAAGCCTGGCTGGCCAAGCCGGACCTGCTGGAAGCCGACAAGGACGCCGAGTACGCCGCCGTGATCGAGATCGACCTGGCCGACATCAAGGAGCCGATCGTCTGCTGCCCGAACGACCCGGACGACGCCAAGTTCATGTCCGAAGTGGCCGGGACCAAGATCGATGAAGCCTTCATCGGTTCGTGCATGACCAACATCGGCCACTTCCGGGCCGCGGCCAAGGTGCTGGGTGGCGCGCGCGACATCCCGGTCAAGCTGTGGGTGGCCCCGCCGACCAAGATGGACGAGTCCGAGCTGATCAAGGAAGGCCA
>JAUWAE010000163.1 GCA_030602185.1 Comamonadaceae bacterium | reverse complement strand
GGCGCAGCCCCGGGCATTCGGCCAGGGCCTGCGGCGGGATGGTGTCGCCCAGTTCGGCGCGGTTCAGCCCGGCCAGCACCGCGCTGCGCAGGTAGGCCTGCGGCAGGCCGGCGCTGGTGGGGTACACCGGCGTCAGCGCGTCGGGCAGCTCACCGCCGGCGGCATGGAAGCTGGGGTGCATCATGGTCCAGCCCAGGAAGCCGCCGCGCAGCTCGCCCCGGGCGCGGATGCGGGCACCCACACTCAGGGTTTTCTGGTGGCTGGGGTAGAAGCTGAAGAAGCGCAGGGTGCAGGTGTCGCTGCCGTCGTTGAGTGTGACCAGCAGCTGGCGGCGCGGGCGCAAGGTGACTTCGGTGCCAGTGACGACGCCCTCGATCTGCACCGACTCGCCTTCGCGCGCCTCGGCCAGGCGGGTGATGCGGGTTTCGTCCTCATACCGCAGGGGCAGGTGCAGCGCGAGGTCGATCGGCCGCACCAGGCCGAGCTTGCGCAGGGCCTTCTGCGGGACGGACAGGGGCTTGGCCGCTGAACGGGCAGGCGGGTGAGAAGACGGATGCACGGACGGCAATGGCGGCGCGGTTTCAGCCATTGAACGATTGTGCCAGCCCGGTATCTCGATAGCGTTTAAGCTATCGCCCGACATCACACGCACACCATGGACCCCGTCATCTTTTTCTTCCTGTTCGGCCTGGTCGCCGGGCTGCTGCGCTCGGAGCTCAAGCTGCCGAGCGCCCTGTACGACTCGCTGTCCATCTTCCTGCTGCTGGCCATTGGCCTCAAGGGCGGCCAGGGGCTGGCCACGCAACCCCTGTTGCCCCTGCTGCCGCAGATCGCGGCCGTGATCGTGCTGGGCGTGGCACAGACGCTGATCGCTTACGCCGCGCTCAAAACCCTGTTCGGCTTTGACCGGCCGAACGCCGCGGCCATGTCGGCCCACTACGGCTCGGTGAGCGTGGCCACCTTCGCGGTGGCGGCGGCGTGGCTGGCCTCGCGCGACATCGACATGGAACCGCAAATGGCCATTTTGCTGGCGGTGATGGAGATCCCGGCCATCCTGATCGGCATTGTGCTGGCGCGGGGGGTGAGCCGCGACACCGACTGGAAGTCGCTCGGGCACGAAGCCTTCCTGGGCAAGGGCGTGACGCTGTTGCTCGGGGGCATGGCCATCGGCTGGGCGGCCGGACCGGAAGGGCTCAAGCCCATCGGCGGGCTGTACTTTGACCTGTTCAAAGGCGTGCTGGCGCTGTTCCTGCTGGAAATGGGCCTGATCGTGAGCCGCCAGGTCAACGAGCTGAAGCGCCGCGGCCTGTCGCTGATCGTGTTCGGGGTGGGCATGCCACTGCTGTCGGCCGGACTGGGGCTGGCCACTGGGCACCTGCTGGGCCTGTCGGTGGGCGGTGTCACCATGCTGACCACGCTGGCCGCCTCGGCCTCGTACATTGCGGTGCCGGCGGCCATGCGCATTGCCGTGCCCGAAGCCAACCCGGCGGTGTCGCTGGCAGGTTCGCTGGGCGTGACCTTCCCGTTCAACATCCTGCTGGGCATCCCGCTGTACCACTGGATGGCCACCCAACTCGCCGGAGCAACGCCATGAGCACCATGCACACCGAAAAGCGCACCCTGCTGACCGTGTTCACCGAGGCCAGCATCGAACAGCTGTTGGTGCGGGACATGGACCGCATGGGGGTGCGTGGCTACACCATTTCCGACGCACGCGGCAAGGGCAGCCGTGGTGTGCGCGACGCCTCCTGGGACGAGGCGCGCAACATCCGCATCGAGGTGATCTGCGCACGCCCGCAGGCCGAGGAACTGCTGGCCCACCTGCAGGCCCGCTACTACTCCAACTACGCGATGGTGGCGTACTTCTCGGAAGTGGAAGTGCTGCGGCCCGGCAAGTTCTGACCGCGGCCGGCCGTCAGGCCAGGTGCTCGTGCAGCGCCACCAGCGCCTGGGTCAGCTTGTGCTTCGGGTCCAGGTGCACCATGGGGCGCGACAGCTGGTGCGACTCCCGCACCTTCACCGACGAGGGCAGGTAAGGCGCCAGCACCGGCAGGCCTTCGTCGATCAGTTCCTGCACCAGGCGCTGCGGCAGGTTGGCGCGCGGCTGGAACTGGTTCACCACAATGCCCTTGATCTCCAGCGCCGGGTTGTGGTCGGCGCGGATTTCCTGCACGTTGGCCAGCAGGGTGTACAGCGCCTGGCGCGAAAAGTCGTCGCAATCGAACGGGATGAGGCAACCGCTGGCGCCCATGAGCGCCGAACGGGTGTAGAAGTTCAGCGCCGGCGGGGTGTCGATGTAGATGCGGTCGTAGGTATCGGCCAGCTGCTGCAAGGCTTCGCGCAGCTTGTAGATCTTGTGGCGCGATTCGAGCTTGGTCTGCAGCTCGTCCAGCCGTTCGCTCGCGGCCATCACGTCCAGCCCCTCGTAGGGCGTGGGCACCGCGAAGTCGCCCGCCGGCAGCGGGTTGAAGGTGAAGCTCAGCGTCTGGTCGAAGAAGCTGGCCACGGTGGGCTGGTCGGCCGCGGCCTGCGCCCCCAGCAGGTAGTGGGTGGAGTTGCCCTGCTGGTCGAGGTCGATGAGCAAAGTGCGCAAGCCCTGCGCCGCGCTGATGGCCGCGAGGTTGCACGCGATGGTGGATTTGCCCACCCCACCTTTCTGATTGAACACGACGAGGGCCATGTGAACTCCTGTTTGCTGCACTGCAACATCATACCTTCTGAGACAATCGCACCTCCCTCCACTTGGAACGGGCCCGTCCGGCCCTCAAGCTTCATGACGCTTCAAACCCCCGGTGCCGAGCGCACCTACACCCTCAGCGATTTCGATTTTTCGCTGCCCCCCGAACTCATTGCCCAGCACCCGGCGGCCGAACGCAGCGCCTCCCGCCTGCTCGACGGCACCGGCGCCGCGCCGGTGGACCGCATCTTCCGCGAACTGCCTGGCCTGCTGCGCGCCGGCGACCTGCTGGTGTTCAACGACACACAGGTCATCAAGGCCCGGCTGTTTGGCGAAAAAGCCAGTGGCGGCAAGGTGGAGCTGCTGGTGGAACGCGTGCTGCCCGGCCCCGGCCACGAGGTGGTGGCCCACATGAAGGTGAGCAAGAAGCCGCCGGTGGGCGCCACGCTGCACATGTACGCGGGCGGCAGCACCCCTGGTGACACGGTCGCAGGCACCCCGCCCACTGCCTTCACCGCCACACTGCTGGGTCGCTGGCCCAACGAGGATGGCCCGCTCTTCCGCTTTGCCTTCAGCGACGAGCCCCACGCGCTGATGGCCGCCCACGGCCACGTGCCGCTGCCGCCCTACATCGAGCACGGCGACACCGCCGAGGACGAGCGCCGCTACCAGACGGTCTTCGCCAAAAACCCCGGGGCCGTGGCCGCGCCCACCGCCGCCCTGCACTTCGACGAAGGCGTGCTGGCCGCGCTGGACGCGCGCGGCGTGCAGCGTGCCAGCGTCACGCTGCACGTGGGGGCCGGCACCTTCCAGCCCTGCAAGACCGAGAACATCGCCGAGCACGTGATGCACAGCGAGTGGTACGAGGTGCCCGAAGCCACGCAGCAGGCCATCCGCGACACGCAAGCGCGCGGCGGACGCGTGGTAGCCGTGGGCACCACCAGCGTGCGCACACTGGAAAGCTGGGCCCGCACCGGCCAGGCCAGCGGCGACACCGACATCTTCATCACCCCGGGCTTCGACTTCCAGGTGGTGGACGTGCTGATCACCAACTTCCACCTGCCCAAGAGCACGCTGATGATGCTGGTGAGCGCGTTCGCCGGTTACGGGCACATCATGGCGCTGTACCGGCACGCGATTGCACAAAAGTACCGGTTTTTCAGCTATGGTGACGCCATGTTGCTGCAGAGGACCTGAACCCGATGACCGCCCACCGCCCCGACACCGTCTTCGGTACCGAAGACATCCTGACCAGCCTGTGCAACTCCGTCACCAAGGTGCTCAACAAGGCGACGCACAGCGACATCACCTATTCGGGGATGGTGCAGCGCATCCAGAAAACCTGCCTGAAACCCGACATCGGCTGCTTCGTGCTGTTCGATGGCGGGTTTTCCGGGCTGGTGATTCTGAACTTCACCGCCCCCGCAGCCATGGAGCTCTACCAGAGCTACCTGCTCAGCATGGGCATGGCGAAGGAAGACCTGGCCAGCTCCTACACCTCGGACGAGGTGGCCAATGTGATGGGCGAGCTGATGAACCAGGTACTGGGCGACTTCACCAGCAAGGTACGGCGCGAACTGCAGACCCACATCACCCAGAACCAGCCCAAGATGCTGGTGCTCAACAAGCAGGTGGTGCTGAGCGTGGACGCCAACCTCGACCACCCCGAGGCGCGCCGCGTGACGTTCTACACCGGCCGCAACAACATCTTCTACCTGGAGCTGGCGATCGACCGCACCGAATTCGTCAAACTGTACGACTTCGAGCCACAGGAAGCCCCCGACCCGGACACGCTGATGGAGCAGGCGAGCCGCACCGAGCAGGCGGCCCCGTCACCCACGGGCCCGGGTGGCAACGACGACACCGACGCCTTGCTCAAATCCCTGGGCATGTGAAACACGCGGCGCGCCGGCGCCGCGTGCCCTCACTTGGCCTGGATGCGGCTGAGGTATTCCAGCAGCGTCAAGATGCGGGCCCGCACCACGGCCGGCGAGTCGTAGGCGCCACTCTGGGCGTCCTGCATCGAGTACTCACGGCCCCACACCGGCATGTCGCGCGAGCCATGGGCCGGCACACCCGCCCCCTCGACCACCTCGTAGAGGCGGTTCATGGGAAACACCCCCTGGTTGGCTTTGGCCAGCCGGGTCAGGTCGGGCGGGCTGACCTTGAGGAAATTCCCCATCGGGCCGTTGCCCTTGCCATCCACCCCATGGCAGCTGGCGCAGCTGCGCTCGAACTCCATCTTCCCGAAATCCACCCTTTGCTGCGCACCGGCCACGCCAGCGAACAACACCCCCATCGACAGCACGCACGCATGAACAGCCAGCGTTTTCATCACAGGTCTCCTCAGAAGTGAATGAATGCAATCAGCCCTGCCTCGCAGTTCAATGTAGCGCATAGCCACGGGGGCTGAAAAGGGGCCACGGGCTCCTTCCTGAAAAAAGCCGACGACAATCCGAACCATGCTGAAGTTCGACCTCCTCCAGACCGACCCCGCCCGCGAGGGCTACGCGGGCTCCCACGCCCGCCGTGGCACGCTCACGCTCAACCACGGCGTGGTACAGACCCCCATCTTCATGCCCGTGGGCACCTACGGCACTGTCAAGGGCGTGATGCCGCAAAGCCTGCACGACATGGGCGCGCAGATCATCCTGGGCAACACCTTCCACCTGTGGATGCGCCCTGGGCTGGACATCATGCAAGGCTTTGGCGGCCTGCACCAGTTCGAGAAATGGGACAAGCCCATCCTGACCGACTCGGGCGGCTTCCAGGTGTGGAGCCTGGGCGCCATGCGCAAAATCACCGAGGAAGGGGTGCACTTTGCCTCACCCGTCAACGGCGACAAGCTGTTCATGTCGCCCGAGGTGAG
>JAUWAE010000277.1 GCA_030602185.1 Comamonadaceae bacterium | reverse complement strand
AGGACACCGGCATCGCCGTGGTGTGCCTGAACGTGGGCATGAACGTGACCTGGCCCGACGCCACTATGAGCGTGCAGGAAATGATCAACGAAGGCGTGCGCCGCGCCTACCTGAACCCCGACAACCCGCTGCGCGCCTCGGTCCTGGCCGACCCGGCCGGCAGCCGCAAGAACACCAAGGACAACACCCCTGCCGTGGTGCACTACGAGATCGTGCCCGGCGACCAGGTGGAAGTCATCTGCGCGGCCAAGGGCGGCGGCTCCGAGAACAAGTCCAAGTTTGCGGCGCTCAACCCGTCCGACTCGGTGGTGGACTGGGTGCTCAAGACCGTGCCCACCATGGGCGCCGGCTGGTGCCCGCCGGGCATCCTGGGCATCGGCATTGGCGGCACGCCCGAGAAGGCGCTGCTGCTGGCCAAGGAATCGCTCATGGCGCCGGTGGACATCCACGAACTGATCGACAAGAAGAAGTCGGGCGCCGAACTGAGCCGCGTGGAAGCGCTGCGCCTGGAGCTGTACGAAAAGGTCAACGCCCTGGGCATTGGCGCGCAGGGCCTGGGCGGCCTGACGACCGTGGTGGACGTGAAGATCATGGACTACCCGACCCACGCCGCCTCGCTGCCCGTGGCCATGATCCCCAACTGCGCCGCCACCCGCCACGTGCACTTCCACCTCGACGGCTCTGGCCCTGCCCACCTGGAGCCGCCCAAGACGGAAGACTGGCCCGCCGTGACCTGGACGCCCGACACCCAGAGCGCCACCCGCGTGAACCTGGACACGCTGACCAAGGAAGAAGTGGCCAGCTGGAAAGTGGGCCAGAAGCTGCTGCTCAACGGCAAGATGCTGACCGGCCGCGACGCCGCCCACAAGCGCATTGCCGACATGCTGGCCAAGGGCGAGAAGTTGCCGGTGGACTTCACCAACCGCGTGATCTACTACGTGGGCCCGGTGGACCCGGTGCGCGACGAGGTGGTGGGCCCGGCCGGCCCGACCACCGCCACCCGCATGGACAAGTTCACCCGCATGATGCTGGAGAAGACCGGCCTCATTTCCATGATCGGCAAGTCCGAGCGCGGGCCGGTGGCGATCGAGGCCATCAAAGACAACAAGTCAGCCTACCTGATGGCCGTGGGGGGCTCCGCCTACCTGGTGGCCAAGGCCATCAAGGCCGCCAAGGTGGTGGGCTTTGCCGACCTGGGGATGGAAGCCATCTACGAGTTCGACGTGCAGGACATGCCGGTGACCGTGGCGGTGGATTCCAGCGGCGACAACGCCCACGAAAGCGGCCCGGCCGAGTGGAGCAAGCGCATCGCCAGCGGCGAATTCAAGGGCATCGCCGTCACCGCCGAGTGACCGGCTGACACCCCCTGAAAACGCGAAACCCCGGCCTGGCCGGGGTTTTTTCATGGGCTGTTGGAGCAGGCAGGGACGGGAGCCCCTGGCGGCAAGCTCAGTGCAGGTGGCGCGGCTTGCGCGGGCCGCCGTGGCCACCGGCCGGGCCCGCACCACGGGGCGGGCGGCCCAGCTGCATGGAATTCACCAGCGCATCGAAGCGGTTGGTGAACAAGCGGTCGATCGCGCCCACCACTTCGCCCAGCTCGGACGCATCGAAGTGGCGCTCCATCAGGTTGACCACGTCCTGAACCAGCAGGTCGCGCTGCACCTGCATGATGGCGGCCGGCGTGGGGCCCACGAAACACATCACGAAATCGTCACGAGCCTCGGCATCGGGGTCGCCCTCCTCTTCTTCGTCGAACTCGAGGTCGTAGAAGGACACCTCGATCGGCGCACCGGCCGCCGCGATGTCGTTCAGGCCCATGCAGGCCTCGTCGATGGCCAAGCGGAAGTCCTCGTCGCCCTCCACCGTCCAGCACAGCTGCAGCAGGTGCTCCTGGGGGTCGAAGCGGATGCCAGGCTCGTCCTCGTAGTGGCTGGCAGCGGCGTCGATGAGGGAGCGGGCACCCGCGTACTTCCACAGGGGCTTGAGGGCCTCCTGGATCTGGTTGTAGTCCACGTCCTCGCGCAGGCGGATGTCCCCATGGACATGGATCTCAAAAGGCGGGTGTTGGTGGCTCATGGTCTTGCTCGCTGGTGGGCGCCCGAAGGCGCGGTCCTGCCCTTCTCGACAGGTGCGATTGTAAGTCTTGCCGCCCGCCAGCGGCCTGGATTGGTGCCCCGAACCGGGGTCGAACCGGTACGCTGCCTCTCAGCGAGCGGCGGATTTTAAGTCAATGCCTTACGTCAACATCTGAGACTTCGCAAGAAGAACAGCGATAATCCGACGAGTGGCATTGCTGGTTTCTTCTGGCTTTTGCCGCTTGTTGCCGGTTGTTTGCGTTCCTTTTCGTTCCGGTCTACGCACGGACTACGCACAGAATCGGCTCTGGGAGTCGCCCTGCCCGGGTGGCGAAATTGGTAGACGCAGCGGGCTTAAAACCCGCAGACCTGAACAAGGTCGTGCCGGTTCGATTCCGGCTCCGGGCACCAGCACAACAGCATGAATTGCCCGTGAGCCCTGCCCCGGAG
>JAUWAE010000225.1 GCA_030602185.1 Comamonadaceae bacterium | reverse complement strand
GCCGAGCTGCTCGCCATCTTTCTGGAGGAAGCAGCCGGGGTGCTGCAGCAGGCGCAGGAGGCTTTGGCGGTGTTGCGCCAGCAGCCCGACAGCCTGCCGGACCTGACGGCATTGCGGCGCGGCTTCCACACCCTCAAGGGCAGCGCGCGCATGGTCGGTCTGGCCGACGTGGGCGAGGCCGCCTGGGCGCAGGAGCAGTTGCTCAACGCCTGGCTGGCCGACCGGCAGCCCGCCAGCGTGGCCTTGCTGGACCAGTCTGGTCAGGTGCTCGATCACCTCGCGCGCTGGGTGGACGGCCTGTCGGCTGGCCAGCCCGAAGCCAAAGCGGGCCAGTCGGCCCCCGTGCGTGCCAGTGCCGACGCCCTGCGCCTGCGCGGCGAGTTCGTGCCGGTGACGGCGGTGCCGCTGCTCGACGAGGCGGTCAAGGTCATCGGGCCGCTGTGCATCGACCTGGAGCTGTACAACGTTTTCCTCAACGAGGCCGACGAATGGTCGCGCCGCCTGGGGCAGGGCCTGTCGGAGTGGGCGCTCACACCGGCCGAAGCGTTGCCGAGTGAACTGTCGGCCCTGGCCCATTCGCTCGCGGGTGGGGCCGGGACGGTCGGTTACACCGGGCTTTCGCGCCTGGCCAAGGCGCTGGAACACGCCTTGGACCGTGTGCTGGCCAGACCGGCTGGCGTTCTGGCGGTGGCTGCGGCCGACGTGGACGTGCTGGTGGGGGCGGCCGAAGAAGCCTGCCACCTGCTGCACCAGTTTGCGGCGGGTTTTCTGAAAGAACCGGCCGAGTCGACCCTGGAGTCCCTGGCGGCCGTCGCCAGCCAGCCGGCGGCCACCGCCGCGCCAGCCTCCGCCAACGAGCTGCCGGCGCCCGCCGCCACCGACACGCTCGACAGCGACCTGTTCGCCGTGTTCGAGGACGAGGCGCAGGAACTGTTGCCCCGCCTGGGGGCGGCCCTGCGGCAGTGGGTGGCACGGCCCGACAACACCGGTGCCCGCGCCGAGGTATTGCGCAACCTGCACACCTTCAAAGGCAGTGCCCGGCTCGCTGGGGCCCTGCGCCTGGGCGAGCTGGCCCATCGCCTGGAATCCGACGTGCTGGCGCTGCCCGAGCAGCCGGCGTCCGTCGATGCGGTGCGGCCGCTGCAGAACCAGCTCGATGCGCTGGTGGCCCGATTCGACGCCCTGCGGGCCGTGTACACCTCGGCCCCGGTGGGTTCACGGGCGGCGCAGCCTGTCGAAGGCGTGCGGGTGTTGCCGCCCGAAGGCTTGCGCCTGCCCGAACCGCCGCTGCGGGCCGAGGGGGCCGCCGGTCCGGGGCCGACGCTGCGGGTGCGCGCCGACCTGCTCGACCGCATCATGGTGCAGACCGGGGACGTGATGATCACCCGCAGCCGGCTCGACACCGACCTGCGGGCCCTGCGCCAGTCGTTCAAGGACATGAGCGCCAACATCGAGCGCTTGCGCCACCAGCTGCGCGACCTCGAGCTGCAGACCGAGACCCAGATGCAATCGCGGCTGGCCCAGTCGCGCGAGGCCGACGCCCGTTTCGACCCGCTGGAGTTCGACCGTTTCACCCGCGTCCAGGAGCTGACGCGCTTGCTGGCCGAGTCGGTCAATGACGTGGCCACGGTCCAGCACCAGCTCCAGCGCGCCGTGGACTCGGCCGAAGGCAACCTGGCGGCCCAGGCGCGCCAGACCCGAGAACTCCAGCGCGACCTGCTGCGCACCCGGCTGGTGGCCTTCGACTCGCTGGCCGAGCGCCTGCACCGGGTGGTGCGTCAGGCGGCCGAGGCCTCGGGCAAGCAGGCTGAGCTGCAACTGCACGGCGCCGAGGTCGAGGTGGACCGCGGTGTGCTCGACCGCCTGGCGCCCGTGCTGGAGCACCTGCTGCGCAACGCGGTGGTGCATGGCCTCGAGACCCCGGCGGCGCGACAGGCGGCGGGCAAGCCGGCCGGGGGTGCCATTGGCATTGCGCTGGAGCCGCACGGCAACGACCTGACCCTGACGCTGCACGACGATGGCGCCGGCCTCGACCTGGCGCGCATCCGCGAGCGGGCCATCGCCCAGGGAGTGCTGGCGCCCGACGCGCCGTTCGACGAAGCCGATGCGGTGCGCTGCATCTTCGCCCCCGGGGTGAGCACCGCGGCCGACGTGACCGAGGTGGCCGGCCGCGGCATCGGTCTCGACGTGGTGCGCACCGAAGTGCTGGGCCTGGGCGGGCGCATCGAATACCTCCGCCCCGAGGGTGGTGGCACCGGTTTCCGTCTGGTGGTGCCGCTGAGCACCGCGGTGACCCAGGTGGTGATGCTGCGGGTGGGTGACTTCACCTTTGGCGTGCCGGCGCCCTGGGTGGAAGCGGTGCGCCGCGCCCATGCGCCGGAGCTGACTGCCGCCTACGTGAGCGGCCAGTGGCGCGAGGGGGCGGAGCTCATGCCCTTCTACTGGGCCGGCGCCTTGCTGGCGCTGTCCACCGAAAGCACCGACCCGCAAGCCCATGCCGCGCGCAGCTGGCCGGTGCTCGAGTTCTACAGTGCCGGCCAGCGCGTGGCCTGGCACGTGGACGAGGTGCTGGGGCACCAGGAGGTGGTGGTCAAGCCGCTGGGGCCCCAGCTGGCGCGGCTGCCCGGTCTGGCCGGTGCCACGGTGCTGGCCTCCGGGGCGGTGGCGCTCATCTACAACCCGGTGGCGCTGGCCTCGCTGTACGGCGAGGCGGCCCGTGCCTGGGTACGCAGTCAGCGGGCCCAGGGCGTGCAGGGTGCGGTGCCCGCACCGCAGGCGGCGGCCTCCGGTGGCCCACAGGCCCCGCTGGTGCTGGTGGTGGACGATTCCATCACCGTGCGCCGCGTCACCCAGCGCCTGCTCAAACGCGAAGGCTACCGCGTCGCGCTCGCGGCCGATGGCCTGCAGGCCCTGGAGCGCCTGCGCGAAGAGCTGCCGGTGGTGGTGCTGTGCGACATTGAAATGCCGCGCATGGACGGCTTCGAGTTCGTGCGCCACCTGCGCGACGAACCAGCCTGGGCCACGCTGCCGGTGGTAATGATCACCTCGCGCCTGGCGGACAAGCACCGCGACCACGCCCGCGCCATGGGGGTGGACCACTACCTGGGCAAGCCCTACCCCGAAGAGGAACTGCTGGCGCTGGTGGAGGCCTATGCCCGGCTGGCACCGCCGCTCGAGCCGCCCAGGCCCTGAGGCGGGTCTGGCCGTTCAGGCCTTCTTCACCACCGCGTAACGCTCCAGCGTTTTGGCCCGGGCCACCGCGTGGTCTACGATGGGGGCGGGGTAGTCGCGCCCGATCACCAGCCCCGCCGACTCCAGCTCCACCGGCTTGGCCAGCCAGGGCGCGTGCAGGGCGTGGTTGGGCAGCCCGGCCAGCACCGGCAAATAGCGGCGGATGAATTTGCCGTGCGGGTCGAACTTTTCGCTCTGGCTGACGGGGTTGAAAATGCGGAAATAGGGCTGCGCGTCGCACCCGCTGGACGCGGCCCACTGCCAGCCGCCGTTGTTGGCCGCCAGGTCGAAGTCGATCAGGTGGTCGGCAAAGTATTGCTCGCCACGGCGCCAGTCCAGCCCCAGGTCCTTGGTCAGGAAGCTGGCCACCACCATGCGCAGGCGGTTGTGCATGTAGCCGGTCTGGTTGATCTGGTGCATGGCCGCGTCCACCAGCGGGTAGCCGGTGCGGCCCTCGCACCAGGCGGCAAACAGC
>JAUWAE010000181.1 GCA_030602185.1 Comamonadaceae bacterium | reverse complement strand
TGACGGAGTTGCACATCCGTGTGGCCCTGCTCAACCGGTTCAGCCAACTCGGACGCCCGGTGACGGTGGCCGTGGCCTAAGTCCGTCTGGGGTTGGGGTTACTGCGTTCGCCCGGGCCTTTGTGCAACAACGCCATGCAGCTATAAGAAATGGGGACCTCGTTGGACCTGAGCACGTCAAGCAGGGTGCTGCCGGTCTCCGCGTTCAGATGCAAATTGAGGGGTTCTACTACCAGTTCCATGCAAGCTCTTTTTTCAGTTGTCTCCGAATGGCTGCGATTCTGGCGCGTCGATCGGTATAGCGCTATAGATCAAGTCTGATAGTTAAAATCACCAGCATGAATAATGGTGAGGCATCATGGATCTGCGCGACATCGACTTGAATCTGCTGGTGGTCTTCAACCAGCTACTGCTCGACCGGAGCGTATCGACGGTCGGCGAAAAACTGGGGCTGACGCAGCCTGCCGTCAGTAATTCACTTAAACGGCTGCGTGCGGCGCTAAAGGACGATTTGTTCTTGCGCACGTCAAAAGGCATGGAGCCGACACCGTATGCACTGCATCTTGCGGAGCCCGTGGTCTATGCGCTCAACACGCTGCAGACGGCGCTGACGACCCGTGACTCGTTCGACCCGCTTATCAGCACGCGCACCTTCAACTTGGCAATGACCGACATCGGCGAGATGTACTTCATGCCCCCACTGATGGAAGCGCTTGCGCAACGAGCTCCTCACATCCAGATCAGCACGCTGCGCCCGAATGCTGGCAATCTGAAGGAGGATATGGAGTCCGGTGCGGTTGATCTCGCCTTGGGTCTTCTGCCAGAGCTACAGACCGGATTCTTCCAGCGGCGCCTCTTTCGCCACCGCTACGTATGCATGTTCCGCAAGGACCATCCAAGCGCCAAATCCCCCATGAGCCTGAAACAGTTCAGTGAACTGGAGCATGTCGGCGTGGTCGCACTCAACACCGGACACGGTGAGGTCGATGGCCTGCTCGAACGCGCAGGCATCAAAAGGCGCATGCGGCTGGTGGTGCCGCATTTCATTGCGATCGGCCCCATTCTGCACAGCACCGACCTCATCGCGACCGTGCCGCAGCGTTTTGCCGTTCGCTGCGAAGTGCCTTTTGGTCTGACGACATCCCCGCACCCGGCCAAGCTGCCCGACATCGCCATCAACCTGTTTTGGCATGCCAAGTACAACCGGGATCCGGGCAACATGTGGCTACGTCAGTTGTTCGTCGAGCTTTTCTCTGAAGCATAAGCGTCCAGCAAGCCCATATTGACTGCCGCGGGCGGCCATAGCTGAGAATCAGGATGTCGGTGGTCTGCCAACCGATGCGGCAGCAGTTCTTCCATGCGACTGGCCTTGTGCGTAGGCAGCCGGGTCAGAACTGCCTTCACCCGCCAGTTTGAACACCGCCACCGTCTGCACCAGCTCCTCGGACTGGCCCTTCAGGCTGGAGGCCGCCGCGGCCATCTGCTCGACCAGCGCCGCATTCTGCTGCGTGACCTGGTCCATATTGGTGACGGCCTCACCCACCTGCGCTACTCCCTGGCTCTGCTCGGTGCTGGCCGCGCTGATCTCGCCCATGATGTCGGTCACGCGCCGGATACTGTCCACGACCTCTTTCATGGTGGCGCCGACCCGGTCCACCAGGGCGCTGCCTTGCTCGACCCGGCCCACGCTGTCGCTGATCAGGGTCTTGATTTCCTTGGCAGCCTCGGCGCTGCGCTGGGCCAGGCTGCGCACTTCGGCGGCCACCACGGCAAAGCCGCGACCGTGTTCACCCGCTCTGGCGGCCTCGACCGCGGCATTCAGGGCCAGGATATTGGTCTGGAAGGCGATGCCGTCAATGACGCCGATGATGTCGGCTATCTTGCGTGAGCTTTCGTTGATGCCGGTCATGGTGTTGACCACCTGGGCCACAGCTTCGCCGCCTTGGACGGCCACGGCGCTGGCGCTTTGCGCGAGCTGGTTGGCATGGCGCGCGTTGTCGGCGTTCTGGCGCACGGTGGAGCTCAGCTCCTCCATGCTGGCGGCGGTTTCTTCCAGGGCGCTGGCCTGGCTTTCGGTGCGCGCCGACAGGTCGTGGTTGCCCTGGGCAATCTCGGAACTGGCCGCCTCCAGGCTCTCGGCGTTCTGGCGCACATGGGCCACCATGCTGGAAAGGCTGCCCTGCATGTCCGCCAGGGCGGTTATCAATTGGCCGACTTCGTCGTTCGAACGCGTCACGATCTGCCCCGTGAGGTCGCCCTGGGCAATCTGGCCCGCCAGCCGCAGCGCCTCCTCCAGCGGCCCGAGCACCGCTTTGCGGATCGCCCAAAAGGAGGCCAGCAGCACCAGACCGCCCAGCAGGTTGATGCTGAAGACAAGCGCCTTGATGAAGCCGACCGCCTCGGCCACTAGCGGGGCGAAACGTTCGGAGCCATCTTGCACCACCGCCATGTCGGGTCGCAGCCGCTCGACCAGTGCCGGGCTCACGGTGCTGCCAGGTTCGAGCTCGATGATTTTCTTCATGCGCTCCAGGTCGCCAATGTCCTTGCTCGGCAAGTCAAGAACGCCACCAAAGCCGAACAAGCGGAACAACCCCTGCTCGACCTTGAACAACTCCACATCGACCTGCGCGGCAAGCCACTGCCCGTGCTTGATCGGCTTGAGCAGCAGGTCCTTGCCAACCGCCGGGGCCGTGTCACCCGAGCTTGCCCGCTGCATGGCGAGTGCCATCTGCATGACAGCCGCAAGATGTTCCCGCTCCAGGTGGTGGAAGCGCCCCGGCGGCCACCCAAACTCCCCCACTGATGGCCACCTCAAACTCCCCCACCTGAGTTGATCGGGGACAGGGGGTAAACGCCGGCGCCGCTGGCACCTGTTGGCAGGACAGTAGTTCTGGTCTTCCCCGAGGGGAGGCCAAGGAGTGAATGTCTTGAAACCCAACCAACGGGCCACCGTCTACACGCTGCTCGAGCGTGGCAGCACCCAGCGCGAGATCGCGCGCATCACCGGAATCGACCGCAAGACCGTCAGGAGTTACCAACGTCGCCGGCAGGCCGAGCAGTCAAATTCCCCCGGGGTGGCCACCGGCCCTGATGCCATGGCCGCTCACGTGGCCGCGCAAATTCCCCCACCCTGGCCACCGGCTCCCACGTCAGTGGCCGCCTCCCTATGCGAGCCGTACCGCGACTTCATCGAGGCCCAACTGCGTCTCAAGCGCAACGCCACGGCCATCTACCAGGACCTGGTCGATGTCCACGGCTTTGCCGGCCAGTACAACTCGGTCAAACGCTTCGTGGCCCGGCTGCGTCACAAGGAGCCCGAACAATTCGACCGCCTGTCCTTCCTGCCCGCAGAGGAGATGCAGGTGGACTACGGTGAGGGTGCACCCACCCGGGTGCCGGGCAGCAACCGGTACCGCAAACCGCGCCTGTTCGTGGCCACGCTGCGCTACTCGCGGGCCAGCTTTCGGCACGTGGTCTGGAAGTCCAGCCAGCAGGTCTGGGCCGAGCTGCACGAGCGCGCGTTTCGCCACTTCGGTGGCTGCCCGCAGTACGTGGTGCTGGACAACCTCAAAGAGGGCGTCATCAAACCCGACCTGTATGAGCCCGAACTCAACCCGGTCTATGCCGCCACCCTGGCGCACTACGGCGTGGTGGCCGACCCGGCCCGGGTGCGTGACCCCAACCGCAAGGGTACGGTAGAGCACGCCATCGGCCACACCCAGGCCACGGCCTTGAAGGGCCGGCGCTTTGAGTCCATCGAAGAGCAGAACACCTTCCTGGCGCAATGGGAGAAGAATTGGGCAGCCAAGCGCATCCACGGCACCGAGCGGCGCCAGGTGCAGGCCATGTTCGCGGAAGAACGCCCCCACCTCAAAGCTTTGCCACTGCTGGGCATGCAGTATTTCGAAGAGGTCCAGCGCACGGTGTGCGACGACAGCTGTGTGCGGGTGGAGCACAGCAGCTACGCCGCGCGCCCGGCGGTCATCGGATCGAAGGTGCGGGTGCGCATCTTCGCCCAGCGCATCCAGATCTTTGATCTGCAAACCGGCACCTTGCTGCGCAGTCACCCCAAGGCTGAACGCCCCGGCACCGTGGTGCTGCCCCTGGATGAGCGGGTGTTCAACCCCTCGCGTGAGACCCGCCTGATCCTGCGCCAGGCCGGCCAGATTGGCGAACACGCCGCCCGGCTGTGCCAGTTGCTCTTTGCCATCGAGGGCCGGGTGGGCCAGCGCAAGCTCTGGGGCATCGTCGGCCTGGTGCGCCGATATCCGGCGCATTGTGTCAACGCCGCTTGCGCCCAGGCTCTGGAGCAGGGCATCTACAGCTTCAAGCGCGTCCAGGCATTGACAGAGGCGCTCTTTGCCGATGCGCTTGAAGCCATCGAGACCCAGGCCGGTGGCGAGCATGTAACGCCCACCACGGCGACCCTGACCCAGCAGCACGAGCTGATCCGCGATGCCGATGAATACGGTGACCTGTTTGCCCACGCTGCGGCCACCGCCGCAGTTGGGAGCCAGCCATGAACATGGTCGAGATCGAGCGCGCGCTGCGCCAGCTGCGCCTGTCGGGTATTGCCGAGACCCTGTCGACCCGCGTGATGCAGGCCCAGGTCGCCCAGGAGCCATTTCTGCAGACCTTCGCCGCCATGCTTCAGGATGAGCTCGACCGGCGCCGATCGCGCCTGACAGAGCGCCGCTACAAGCGCTCGGGTCTGGACGAGAAGGTCAGCCTGGCCGACTTCGACTGGCGTTTCAACCCCAAGCTGCCCCGCGCGGCCTGCTTTGAGCTGCACACCCTGAAGTTCATCGCCGAGGGTTCCAACGCGCTCATCGTCGGTAAACCCGGCACCGGCAAGTCTCACATTGCCAAGGCCATCGCCTACCAGGCCACGCTGGGCGGCCACGATGTGCGTTACCTCGAGGCCGACGCCGAATTCGCCCGCTACGCGCTGGC
>JAUWAE010000022.1 GCA_030602185.1 Comamonadaceae bacterium | reverse complement strand
GGCGAGGAATTCAGCCGCCCGTTCGAAGACGTGCTGGTGGAAGTCGCCGGCCTGGCCGACCAGGGCGTGAAGGAAGTGACGCTGCTGGGCCAGAACGTGAACGCCTACCGTGGACCGATGGGCGACAGCGGCGAGATCGCCGACTTTGCCCTGCTGCTGGAATACGTGGCCGACATCCCCGGCATCGAGCGCATCCGCTACACCACCAGCCACCCCAACGAGTTCACGCCTCGGCTGATCGAGGCCTACGCCAAGGTCCCCAAGCTGGTGAGCCACCTGCACCTGCCCGTGCAGCACGGCAGCGACAAGATCCTGATGGCGATGAAGCGCGGCTACACCGCGATGGAATACAAGAGCACCATCCGCAAGCTGCGCGCCATCCGGCCCGACCTGTCCATGAGCAGCGACTTCATCGTCGGCTTCCCCGGCGAGACGGAAGAAGACTTCCAGAAGATGATGAAGCTCATCAGCGACGTGGGCTACGACACGTCCTTCAGCTTCATCTTCAGCCCGCGCCCCGGCACCCCGGCGGCCAACCTGCCCGACGACACCCCGCACGAAGTCAAGCTCAAGCGGCTGCAGCACCTGCAAGCCACGATCGAGGAAAACGTCCAGCGCATCAGCGCCAGCCGGGTGGGTACCGTGCAGCGCATTCTGGTCACCGGGCCCTCGAAGAAGAACCCCCAGGAACTGATGGGCCGCACCGAATGCAACCGCATCGTCAACTTCAACGGCGGCCCGAACAGCGCCCGCCTGGTGGGCCAGATGCTGGACGTGACCATCACCCAGGCGCTGCCGCATTCGCTGCGCGGCCAGGTGGTGGTGAAGGACGCCGTGACGGCCTGATCGGTTGATTCCCCCAAACAGGGGATAGGAAACCCCTCCCGACAATGTTAAAAATCCTTCCAAACACAGGGAGGAAACAACATGTCGATCTACGACAGGCGTCAGCTTGCCGGTTTGACACTGGTCGAAGCCTTGGTCGCCTTGACCGTGCTGAGCGTATTGGCATCGATTGCATTACCGGCTTTTTCCAGCATGCGGGACACGCTGCGGCTCAAAGGCTCAGCGGAAGCGATTCAGTCGGACCTCAGGCTGGCCAAGTCCGAGTCCATCAAACGCAGTGGCAACGTTTCGGTCACCTTCCGCACATCTGGCACCACTTGGTGCTACGGGTTCAGCCAAGACACAGCATGCGACTGCAACATCCCGAATTCGTGCTTGCTGGATAACGTCGAGTACCGCTTCAGCCACACGGCCTACCCAGGCATTGCCCTCGCCAGCAACGTATCGGGTAACCGCTTTTCGTTCCAGTACCGGCGCGGGACCGTCACGGCTGGCAATGTCCAGTTGACCGCACCCAACGGCAAAGCCTTGCGCGTGGTCGTCAGCGGGTTGGGACGCATCCGCATGTGCTCGCCGACAGGTCCTGGGCGGATACCCGGCTACCCAGATTGCTCCTGAAACGGCATCCGCACCAGCACCTCAAATTCGCCACCCTCCTGGCTGATGCGCAGGCTGGCTTCGGCGTCAAAGTGCAAGGCGAGCCGCTCGCGGATATTGTCCAGCGCCATGTGGTTGCCGTTGTGCGGAGTTTGGCCAGCGACGTGGGGCGGTGGCAGCGTGTTGCGCACGTACAGCAGCAGGGTGGTGTCATCGGCCACGGCCTGCAGGGTCACGTCGGCACCGTGGGGGTTGGGCTCCACGCCGTAGCGCACCGCGTTTTCCAGCAGGGGCTGCAGCAGCAAAGGGGGTACCTGGGCGCGAGCGGGCGCGTGATCGCACAACCAGTGCAAGCGCAGGCGCTCGCCCAGGCGGCGCTGCTCGATGTTGACGTAGGCGCGGGCCAGTGCCAATTCCTGCTCCAGCGGTACGAGGGTGCGCGCATCGGCGAGCAAAGCGCGGTACAAGTCGGCCAGGTCGTGCAGCAGGTCTTCGGCGGCGGTGGGCTGGGTGCGCAGCAGGGCCAGCACGCTGTTGAGGCTGTTGTACAGAAAGTGGGGCCGTATGCGGGCCTGCAGCGCCGTCATGCGGGCCTGGGCCAGCGCGGGCGACAGGCGGTGGTGCCGCCAGTTGAAGTAGAACAGCACCGCACCGGCCACCAGCGCGGCCACGCTGGCGCTGTGGCCGGCACTGCCGGGCAGGCGCAGGCCCATACCAAGCGTGAGCGCGCTGTGCCAGGCGGCAGCCACCAGGGCGGCCAGAGCCACCACAGCCGCGACTGCCCGTCGGTAAGTGGCCCGTTCGAGCCACGGTGCCAGGGCATAGAGGCACAACACCACTGACAGGGTAACTGGCTCGTACAGCGGTGCAGCATCCAGCAGGCCTTGCCACCACGCCCGCCAGCCTGGCCCCTGCACCCAGGCAAACACCAGCCGCAACAGTTGCACCAGCACCAGCGCACGCAGCAGCACCCCCAGGTTGCGGAAGTTGGGCAGGCGGCTGGGGGGGAGTTGGGCCATGGCACCAATTTATCACCATGAACCGATAAACTCTGAACATGGCGTTGAGTTTTGAATCGCTGGAAAAAGCCCTGAAAGCGCTGGACGTAGCCTTGCGGGTATACGAACGCGTGCGCCACGGCCCCGATACCGAATTGGCCGACACGGCCCGCTCGGGGGTGGTGCAGAATTTTGAGGTGGCTTACGAGCAGAGCTGGAAGTTGTTACGCCGCTGGCTCACCGAGGAACTGGGCTACCCCGAAACCGAACTGGCCATGCGCCGGCACCTGTTTCGTGTGGCCGCCAAGCACCAGCTGGTGGACGATCCGCAAGCCTGGATGGACTTTCACCAGGCCCGCAACCTCACGTCACACACCTACGACCTGGCCATTGCCCAGCAAGTGGCACAAGCAGCGGCCGGGTTTGCCCACACCGGGCACGCCTTGCTGGCCCGTCTGAAGCAGGCCGCCCAAGATGGCCCCCCAGCTTGACCTGACGCCCACCCAGCTGGCGTTGGTGCAGCAGGTGCTGAACGAGCAGGTGCCGCACGCCCGCGCCATGGCGTTTGGCTCCCGGGTCACCGGCAAGGCCCGGCGTTTTTCCGACCTGGACCTGGCTTTACACGCCCCTGCACCGTTGGACTGGCGCACCCTGGCCCGGCTGCGCGAAGCGTTCGAGGCATCCGACCTGGACATTTGCGTGGACGTGGTGGACTGGGCGCGAACCTCAGACAGCTTTCGCCAAGCGGTGCTGGCCACACCCACGGTGTGGTTGGATTGAGACGTTGGCGCAAATGCAAGACTGCACATCAAGCGCTTGACGGTCACCCGCACCAAAAATACGGCATTGCCGTACAATCAACTATGTTCACTGTGATCGAAACGCCCATCTTTCAGCGCATGGTTGCGGATGTGCTCACCGAGACCGATCGCCTTCTGCTGATCAACTGGATAGCGGGCAATCCGATGGCGGGTGATGTGATTCCGGGTGCAGACGGTTTGCGGAAAGTTCGTTGGAGCCGAGCCGGCATGGGCAAACGGGGTGGAGCCAGGGTGATTTACTTCACACGCTTGGCCAACGACGAGGTGGTGTTGGTAGCCATTTACGCCAAGGCCAAATTCGACAACATGCCTGCTGCTGTTCTGAAAATGTGGAAGGAAGCTTACGATGCCTAAAACCCTGAAGATGGATGCCGAGATGCAGGCATTTGCCGACGATGTGCTGGAGTCGATTCGACAAGCCAAGCGTGGCGAAGGCCGGGCACACAAAGTCACGCTGTCGGCTGCAGCCGAAGCACGGGCCAAGGTGGGCGTTTCGCAAACCGAATTTGCCCAGCTATTGGGTGTATCGGTACGTACGCTGCAAGACTGGGAGCAGGGGCGGCGCGAACCTTCTGGGGCGGCCCGGACGCTGTTGCGCATTGCCATGCGTAGTCCCGAAGCCGTGCGACTGGCTGCTTGATTTTTAGCTGCTGGGCGGCCGCAAATACCGCGCGTCTGACCACGTAGCCAACCACTGGGGCGCAAAAGCCACGAATACCGCGGTGAACAGGCCGGTGAGGAAGGCATCGCCCCAGGCCATGAGCCAGCGGGCCACCAGCGCGTCGTGCAGGGTGTTGCCGCCCAGCAGGTGGTACGACAGTTCGTACAGCACGCCGGCCGCAAACACCGCCACGGCCGTGCCCAGAAACCCCCGCCCCAGGGTGTACACGAACAGGTTGGGCGGCAACCAGCGCCTCAACGCGGCCCCGATGCCCAGTGCCACCGTGGCCGGCACCAGCCCCACCCACACGTATTGAGACAGGGCCGCTTCCCAGCCGGCCTGGCCCAGCGCCCACACGGCCGCGGCCACCAGCGCCAGCACCGGCACCGCCAGGGGCCAGCCCAGCATCAGCAGCAACAAACAAGCGCCCGAAAATTGCACGGCCAGCCCCTGCGGCAGTTTCTGGGGCAACAGCCAGAACCAGGGCAGCAGCGCCAGCGCGGCCAGGGCAGGCGTCAGCAAGCCGCCTTGCAGCATGCGCCAGGGGCGCAAACTCACGGCCAGCCCCAGGGCTGCCACGGCCAGCACCGCCTCCAACACTGTGGTCAGGGGCAGCGCGGCGTCCATGGCGTGCGTGGCGTGTGGGTCACATGCCGGGCAGCTTGGGCATGCCCATGCCCTTCATGCCGCCCAGGCGCTTCATCATCTTCATCAGGCCGCCGCCTTTCATCTTCTTCATCATGGCCTGCATCTGCTCGAATTCCTTGAGCAGGCGGTTCACCTCTTGCACGTGCACGCCGGCGCCGGCGGCAATGCGGCGCTTGCGGGTGGCCTTGATGAGTTCGGGCTTGCGGCGCTCCTGCGGCGTCATGCTGCAGATAATGCCTTCCTTGCGCTTGATGTCTTTTTCGGCGCGGTTCAGGTCGGCCTCGCTGGCCTTGCCGGCCATCTGGGTGGGCAGCTTGTCCATCAGGCTGGACAGCCCGCCCATCTTCTTCATCTGGCGGATCTGGTCCAGAAAATCTTCCAGGTCGAAGCCTTCGCCGCTTTTCACCTTGGCGGCCAGCTTCTGGGCCTGGGCCAGGTCCACTCCGGCCGTCACCTGCTCCACCAGCGCCACGATGTCGCCCATGCCCAGGATGCGCCCAGCGTGGCGCTCGGCGTCGAACACCTCCAGCCCGTCGATCTTCTCGCTCACCCCGGCAAACTTGATGGGCGCGCCCGTCACGGCGCGTACCGACAGCGCTGCACCGCCGCGCGAATCGCCGTCCATCTTGGTGAGCACGATGCCAGTCAGCGGCAATGCATCTTTGAAGGCTTTGGCGGTGTTCACCGCGTCCTGGCCCTGCATGGCGTCCACCACGAACAGCGTTTCCACCGGGTTGAGCGCGGCGTGCAGCTGCTGGATTTCGGCCATCAGGGCTTCGTCAATGGCCAGGCGGCCCGCCGTGTCCACCAGCAGCACGTCAAAGTAGTGCTTGCGCGCATAGTCCAGCGCGGCATGGGCAATGTCCAGCGGCTTCTGGTCGGGCGTGCTGGGGAACCACTCGGCCCCGGCCTGCTTGGTCACGGTCTTGAGCTGCTCGATGGCGGCCGGGCGGTACACGTCGCCCGATACGGTCAGAACCTTCTTCTTGCGCTTTTCAATCAGCAGCTTGGCCAGCTTGGCGGTGGTGGTGGTTTTACCGGCACCCTGCAGGCCGGCCATCAGGATCACCGCCGGCGGCTGCGCTGCCAGGTTGATGTCGCTCACCCCGGCGCCCATGGTGGCGGCCAGCTCCTTGTTGATGATGCCGACCAGCGCCTGCCCTGGCGTGAGGGAGCCCACCACCTCGGCGCCCAGGGCCTTGTCCTTCACCCGGGCAATGAAATCGCGCACCACGGGCAAGGCCACGTCGGCCTCCAGCAGCGCCATGCGCACCTCGCGCAGCATGTCGGTGACGTTGCTTTCGGTGATGCGGGCCTGGCCGCGCATTTCCTTGACCAGGCGTGACAGTTTTTCGGTAAGGGCGGAGGCCATGCAGTGCTTTGTGGTGTAAGGGGCGTCAAGCGGCCCGGCTGGCCGTTAAACTCAAGGGATGATTTTAGCCCCCAGCCCCTGGTGGACGGCCGTGCCCTCGGTGGGCGCGGCGCTTGGCTACGCGGTGCTGGCTGCGATGTCGCAGCGGCTGGGGCGCCAGGCGATCAGTGGGTTGATGGCGGCGGTGTGGGTGTTGCACGGCCTGGCACTGGGATTGGTGCTGGGCATGGCGCCGGTGCGCTTCGGTTTTGCCACCACGCTGTCGGTCACGGCCTGGCTGGTGTTCACGGTGTACTCCGTCGAAACCCGGCTCTACCCCCAGCTGGGCACCCGCTGGACGCTGGCGGGTCTGGGCGTGCCCGCCGTGCTGCTGGCCCTGGTGTTTCCTGGCTCGGCCTACCCGGGGCTGGCATCGAGTTGGCTGCCACTGCACTGGGCGCTGGGCATAGCCTCTTACGGGCTGCTGGGCGTGGCCGTGGCCCATGCCTGGATGATGCAGCGCACCGAACAGGCGATACGCCGCGGTGCCACTTCGCCCAACGCGCTGCCCCTGCTGGCACTGGAACGCCTGACCTTCCGCTTCGTGGCCGCCGCCTTCGTGGTGCTCACGCTGACGCTGTTGGCGGGCTGGTACTTCAGCCTCACCCTGCCCGCCCATGGCTGGGCGTGGACACACAAGACCATTTTCACCGTGCTCTCGTGGGCCGTGCTGCTGGTGCTGCTGGGCGGCCGACGGCTCTGGGGCTGGCGCGGCCGGCTCGCGGTGCGCATGCTGTACGCCGCCGCCGGCCTGTTGCTGCTGGGGTACGTGGGCTCGCGCTTCGTGCTCGAAGTGGTGTTGCAACGCACATGAAGTACCTGCTCGTACTGGCGGTGGTGCTGGTGGCCTTCTACATCTGGCGCAACAACCGTGCGGCCGACGCGCGGGAGCGCGAACAAGCCGCCCCACCCCCGCGGCCGGCACCGCCCACCGCGCCCGATGCCATGGTCACCTGCCGCCACTGCGGCCTGCACCTGCCCAGCCAGGACGCGGTCAAAGGCACCCTGGGGTACTACTGTGGCCACGAACACCGGCGCCTCGCCGAAGGCTGACCCCCAGGACGACGCCACGGCCTCGGCCTTTGCGCCGTCGTGGTTCATGCCGTCGCCCCTCACAAAGCCAGGACGGCAGACGTCGCCCCTGCGGCTCGGCTCGGCTTCGGCCCGGTTGTGGGCCTACCTCATGGGCGCCCGCGTGGTGGTGGCGCTGGGGCTGCTCGCCCTGCAAGGGTTGGCCTACGCCCAGGGCACCGGGCGGCCGTGGCAGCTGCTGCTGTGCACCGGCTACCTGGTGGCCACCGCGGCGGTGCTGCGGTGGTCACGCCCTGCGCGGTCCGATTCGTTCTGGTCCATCGGCTGGGCGCTCACGCTGTGGGTCGACTTGGCCGTGTTCGGCGTGCTGCAGGCCTTCCAGCAAGGTGGGGTGAATTACACGCCGCTGTTCGTGCTGCCGGTGCTGCTGGCCTCCATCCTGGGCCCGCTGCTGCTGGCGCTGGGCAGCGCCGCCTTTGCCACCCTGGCCCTGCTGTTCGACGCGTTTTCGGGCGACGTGCTGCGCCCCGGGCAAGCCACGGCCAATTACGTGCAGAGCGCCATCACCGGCGTGGGGCTCTTCCTGGTGGCGCTGCTGGCCAACCAGCTGTCGGCCCGGCTGGGGCGTGAGCAGGCCCAGGCCCGCCTGAGCCGCGCCCGCGCACAGGCCGAAGCCCAGGTCAACCAGCTCATCGTCACCGGACTGAACGAGGGCATCCTGGTGGTGGATGCGCATGGCCGCATCTGGCACGCCAACCCCGCTGCCTGCACCATGCTGGGCGCACCCCAGGTGGGGCCACCCTACAGCGCCCTCATGGGCCAGCCTGGCTGGCCGTTGCTGGCGGGTTGGGCCCGCACCGTGCTGCACCTGGGGCAGGACGACCGCTGTGAAATCACCCTGCCGCTGCCTGGCGGGCAAAGCCACCGGGTGCTGCTGCGTGCCCGCGTCACCCCGTGGGCCGACGACGGCACCGATACTTCGGCGTGCGTCCTGTTCCTGGAAGACCTGCGCGACGTGGAGACGCGCGTGCGCAACGAAAAGCTGGCCGCCATGGGACGCGTGTCGGCCGCGGTGGCGCACGAAATCCGCAACCCGCTGGCCGCCATTGCGCAGGCCAACGCGCTGTTGCGCGAAGAAAGCCTCACGCCCATCCAGCAGCGGCTGGCCACCATGATCGGCCAGAACGCCAAGCGCCTGGGCCGCACGGTGGACGATATCCTGGACGTGGCCAAGCTGCCAGCCCACCCGCAGGCGGCGAGCGAGCCCACGCCGCTGGACGAAGCCGTGGCCACGACCGTGGCCGAATGGCACGCCCAGCAGGGCCAAGGCGCCGCGCCACAGTGGCACCCCGGCGCTGCAGGCCTGCAAGTGAGGTTCGATGCCGAGCACCTGCGCCGCGTGCTGGTGAACCTACTGGACAACGCTTGCAAGTACGGCGATGGTGGCAGCGGCGCTATCGAGATCTCCACCACGGCGACCGGCCAACTGGTGGTCTGGAACCCGGGTTCACCGATGCCCGCCAGCGTGTCCCAGCACCTGTTCGAACCCTTTGCGTCCAGCCACAGCCGCTCCAGCGGTCTGGGCCTGTACCTGTCGCGCGAGCTGTGTCAGCACCACGGCGCCCAGCTCACCTACCGGCCGGCCACGCGCCATGGCGTGGATGGACACAGCTTCACCGTCAAGTTTGCAACCAGTTAGCCCACCCTCGCTCAAGCCCGGCTGCGCAGCGTCCGGCTCAACAGGATGACGGGAATAAGCCCCACCAGCACCAGCGTGAGCGCGGGCAAGGCCGCCTCGCCCAGCCGCTCGTCGCGGGCCAGCTGGTAGGCCACCACGGCCAGCGTGTCGCTGTTGAAGGGCCGCAGCACCAGGGTGGCGGGCAGTTCCTTCATCACGTCGACGAACACCAGCAGCACCGCCGCTGCAATCGACCGGCGCAGCAGCGGCCAGTGCACCCGGGCCAGCAGCCCGACACCGGTGGTGCCCAGCATGCGGGCGGAATCGTCCAGGCTGTGGGGGATGCGGGCGTAGCCGCTTTGCACCGACTGCAGGGCCACCGCCGTGAAACGCACCAGGTAGGCCCAGACGATGCCCAGCGCCGTGGCGGTGACCCAGTAGCCCAGGCTGCTCTCGGGTGCCACCTGCTGCACCCAGCCCACCGGCAGCAGCAGGCCCACCACCACCACCGCTCCGGGCACGGCGTAGCCCAGCCCCACCACCCGATTGGCCGCGGCCGACGTCCAGCCCGGCTGGCGCCGGTGGGCAAAGGCCAGCGCCAGCGCAGCCAGGGTAGCGAGCGCCGCGCTCAGGCCGGCCAGCCACCGGCTGTTGCGTGCCCACTGCAAAAACGAGGTCCAGGGCAGGGCCTCCCAGCCACCGATCAGCGGCCGCAGCATGAACAGCACCGGCAGCACGAAGCCGAACAGCACCGGCAAAGCGCACACCGCCCACGCCACCCAACGCCCGCTGCCCCGCAGCACGGCGGGCTGGGCCTCGCCGCTGTGGGCGCGCCCGGCCCGGCTCGTGGCGAACCGCATGCGCCGCTGCGCGCGGTGCTCCAGCCACAGCAACACCGCCACCGTCAGCAACAGCAGCGTGGCCAGCTGCGCCGCCGCCAGGCGGTTGTCCATCACCAGCCATGCCTTGTAGATGCCGGCGGTGAAGGTCTGGATGCCGAAGTAGCTGGCCACGCCAAAGTCGGCCAGGGTTTCCATCAGCGCCAGCGCCACGCCAGCCGCCACGGCGGGCCGTGCCAGCGGCAGCGCCACCTCGCGGATGCGGCGCGACAAAGGCGCCCCCAGCAGCCGTGCGGCCTCCATCAGCTGCGTCGCCCGCTCGCTCAAGGCCGTGCGCGCGAGCAGGTACACGTAGGGGTAGAGGGTGAAAGTGAACACCCACACCGCACCCCAGGTGTTGCGGATTTCGGGAAACACCCGCCCCCGCAGGCCGAAGGTCTCGCGCAGCCACATCTGCAACGGCCCGGAGAACTGCAGGAAATCGGTGTAGGCGTAGGCCACCACATACGCCGGCATGGCCAGTGGCAGCAGCAACGCCCACTCCGCAACGCGGCGACCAGGGAAGTCGAACAGGGTCACCGCGCTGGCGGTGGCCATGCCCACAGCAGCCACGGCCACGGCCACGGCCAGACACAGCCACAGGCTGGTCTGCACGTACTCGGGCAGCACGGTGTCGGCCATCTGGCGCAGCACGTCCCAGGCCTCGGCGTCGAGTTGGAGCCACGAAGCCGCCAGGGCGAGCACCGGCAGCGCCAGCGCGAGGGTGAACAGCCACATGGCCAACGCCGCCAAGGGGCGCCACAGGCGCACGGCCACCGGGGGAGCAGCAGAAGTCAAGGTTTGAGCCATGTCAACAGGAATGAGAATGGTCATTATCTACAATGCAAGGCATGTTCCTGTCCGTCTCGCAGTTGTCCATCCATTACCCCGGCGCGCCGCAGGCCGCGGTGGACAGCGTGTCCTTCGGCCTCGCAGCCGGCGACATCGGGGTGCTCATCGGCCCATCGGGCTGCGGCAAGACCACGCTGCTGCGCGCGGTGGCGGGGCTGGAGCGCGCCAGTGGCGGCAGCATTTCTCTGGGTGGCGAAACCGTGAGCAGCGCCCAGCACCACCTGCCGGCGGAAGCGCGCCGCATCGGCATGGTGTTCCAGGACTACGCCCTGTTCCCGCACCTGACGGTGGAACGCAACGTGGGTTTCGGCCTGCGGCACCTCGGCAGCGCCGCACGGCAGGCACGGGTGCGCGAGGTGCTGGCGCTCGTCGGGCTCGACGGCATGCAGGCGCGGTTTCCGCACGAGCTCTCGGGCGGGCAGCAGCAGCGCGTGGCGCTGGCCCGCGCGCTGGCCCCGAGCCCGCGCCTGTTGCTGCTGGACGAGCCGTTCTCCAACCTCGACGTGGACCTGCGCGAGCGACTGGCGCACGAGATCCGCGGCATCCTGAAGGCGGCCGGGGCGACGGCGCTGTTCGTGACGCACGACCAGCTGGAAGCGTTTGCGATTGGCGACGTGATCGGCGTGATGCACCAGGGCCACCTGCACCAGTGGGACGACGCCTACGCGCTGTACCACCGGCCTGCCACCCGTTTCGTGGCCGAGTTCATTGGCCACGGCGTGTTCGCGCCGGCGCAGATCCTGCTGCAGGAGCAGGAGGTGGTGGTGAACACACCGCTGGGGCCGCTGCAGGACGTGGAGGAATGCCCGCTGCCCACCGCTTACGACGCCGGCCTGTGCGACGTGCTGCTGCGCGCCGACGACATCGTGCACGACGACGACTCGCCGGTGAAGGCGCGCATCGTGCGCAAGGCCTTTCGTGGCTCCGAATTCCTTTACACCCTTCGGCTGGCCACCGGCGAGACGGTGATGACCCACGTGCCTTCGCACCACAACCACGCGATTGGCGAATGGATCGGCATCCGCGTGGCGGTGGACCACGTGGTCACGTTCGAACGGGGCGCAGGCGCTGCGGCGCCGCCCGCCCCGGCCGCACCGCGTGCACACGCCTGAACGCGGCCCAGCCCAAGACCCATGCCACAGACCCCCTCGTGGTCTGTCGCTGCTACGGGGTACACTCAATTGCGGGCTCCGCAGCCCTGCCCAACGGCAGCCGCGCGCGGATCCGCTGCACAAGACCACACCACAGGCAGACACCCCATGACCCCCGCTGAACAAGCCTTGCGCGAAGCCGCCCTCGAATACCACCGCGCCCCCTCCAGAGGCAAGATTTCCGTCAACCCGACCAAGCCGCTGTCGAACCAGCGCGACCTGAGCCTGGCGTACTCGCCCGGCGTGGCCTTCCCCTGCCTGGAGATCCAGGCCGACCCGACCAAGGCGGCCGAGTACACCAGCCGCGGCAACCTGGTGGCCGTGATCACCAACGGCACCGCCGTGCTGGGGCTGGGCGACATTGGCCCGCTGGCCGGCAAGCCGGTGATGGAAGGCAAGGGCTGCCTGTTCAAGAAGTTCGCCGGCATCGACGTGTTCGACATCGAACTCGCCGAGAAGGACCCGGACAAGCTGGTGGACATCATCGCCGCCATGGAACCCACGCTGGGCGGCATCAACCTAGAAGACATCAAGGCGCCCGAGTGCTTCTACATCGAGAAGAAGCTGCGCGAGCGCATGAACATTCCGGTGTTCCACGACGACCAGCATGGCACCGCGATCATCTCCAGCGCCGCACTGCTCAACGGCCTGGAGCTGGTGAAGAAGGACATCGGCGCGGTGAAAGTGGCCGTGTCGGGTGCGGGTGCCGCCGCCATCGCCTGCCTTGACGTGATGGTGGGCCTGGGCGTGAATCCCAAGAACATCCTGGTGTGCGACTCCAAGGGCGTGATCCACAGCGAGCGCGACGACGCCAAGGCCGGCAAGCTGGACGCCTCCAAGCAGCGCTACTGCCAGACGACCGCGGCGCGCACCCTGGCCGATGCCGTCAACGGCGCCGACGTGTTCCTGGGCTGCTCCGCCCCCGGCGTGATGACGGTGGAGATGGTCAAGACCATGGCCGACCGCCCCATCATCCTGGCGCTGGCCAACCCGGAGCCCGAAATCCGCCCCGAGCTGGCCAAGGCAGCGCGGCCGGACTGCATCATCGCCACCGGCCGGTCGGACTACCCCAACCAGGTCAACAACGTCCTGTGCTTCCCCTACATCTTCCGCGGCGCGCTGGACTGCGGCGCCACCAAGATCACGGAAGAAATGAAGCTGGCCTGCGTGCGCCAGATCGCCGACCTGGCCAAGGCCGACATCAGCGAGGAAGTGGCCAGCGCCTACGTGGGCCAGGAGCTGACCTTCGGGCCCGACTACCTGATCCCCAAGCCGTTTGATTCGCGCCTGATCCTCAAGATCGCGCCGGCCGTGGCCCAGGCCGCCGCCGACTCGGGCGTGGCCACCCGCCCCATCACCGACATGGAGGCCTACAAGGAGACGCTGGGCCGCTTCGTGTACCAGACCGGGCTGCTGATGCGGCCGATCTTCATGCAGGCCAAGGCGGTGCCCAACGGCAAGAAGCGCGTGGCCTATGCCGACGGCGAGGACGAGCGTGCGCTGCGTGCCGCCCAGATGGCGATCGACGACCACCTGGCCCACCCCATCCTGATCGGTCGCCCGGCGGTGATCGCGGCCCGCATCGAGAAAGCCGGCCTGCGCATGCGCCTGGGCGTGGACGTGGAAAACGTCAACCCCGAAGACGACCCGCGCTTCCGCCAGTACTGGGAGCACTACCACCTGCTGATGAAGCGCAACGGCGCCACCCCCGAGGTGGCCAAGGCCGCAGTGCGCCGCTCCAACACCATCATCGGCTCGCTCATGCTCAGCCTGGGCGACGCCGACGCGCTGATCTGCGGCCTCGTGGGCACCTACACCACCCACCTGGAGCGGATTGACAGCATCCTGGGCAAGAAGGCCGGCGTGACCAACTACGCCGCCGTCAACGCGCTCATGACGCAGCAGGGCCCGCTGTTCATCGCCGACACCTACGTCAACGAAGACCCGAGCGCCGAACAACTGGCCGAAATCGCCTGGATGGCGGCGCAGGAAGTGCAGCGCTTCGGCATCCCGCCCAAGGTGGCGTTCCTGTCGCACAGCAGCTTCGGGTCGTCCAAGCGGGCCTCGGCCAAGAAGATGCGGCTGGCGCGCGACCTGTTCGTGGCCCAGCACCCCGACATCGAGTGCGACGGCGAACTGCACGGCGACGCCGCGTTGCAGCCCGAGATCCGCGCACGCTACCTGGGCGACTCCACCCTCAGCGGCTCGGCCAACCTGCTGATCTGCCCCAACTTGGACGCGGCGAACATCCTCTACAACGTGCTCAAGACCACCACCAGCGGTGGTGTGACCGTGGGCCCGATGCTGATGGGCGTGAACAAGCCGGCCTACATCCTGACGCCTGCGGCCACCGTGCGCCGGGTGTTGAACATGACGGCTCTTGCGGCCGCGAAGGCCGGGGGGGCCTGAACGCCGTTTCCTCACGCCAGAAAATGCGCCTGCGGGCGCATTTTTTTCAGGAGCAACGCATGGCCCATGCCCGCCTTGGCACCCCGGAGCAACTGAGAAACCCGGACTACATGCCCCCGCTGGCGCAGGCGTTGCCGCTGGGCCTGCAACACGTGCTGGCCATGTTCGCCAGCAACGTCACGCCGGCCCTCATCGTGGCCGGGGCGGCCGGGTTCGGCTTCGGCTCGCCAGACGTTCACCACATGGTGTACCTGATCCAGCTCTCGATGCTGATGGCCGGCATCGCCACGCTGCTGCAGACCATAGGCCTGGGCCGGGTGGGCGCGCGCCTACCCATCGTGCAGGGCACCAGCTTCGCCTTCATCCCCATCATGGTCCCGGCGGTGGCTGGGACGGGGGTGGCGGGCATGGCGGGACTCACCACCGGCATCGTCATCGGCGGGCTCTTTCACTGCGGCCTTGGCAGCGTCATTGGCCGGCTGCGGCAGGCCCTGCCACCGCTGGTCACCGGCCTGGTCGTGCTGCTGATCGGCCTGTCGCTGGTGAAGGTCGGTATCGAATACGCGGCCGGCGGCGTGGCACTCAAGGGCCAGCCCGAGTACGGCAGCCTGGTGCACTGGTCCGTCGCCCTGGTGGTGATCGTGTCCACACTGCTGTTCAAGTGCCTGGCCCGGGGGCTGCTTTCCATGGCCGCCGCGCTGCTGGGCATGGGGGTGGGCTACGGCTACGCGCTCTTGCTGGGTCAGGTGAGCTTCGCTGCGGTGGGCCAGGCGGCCTGGTTCAACGCGCCCGAACCGTTGCGCTTCGGCTGGGAGATCAACTGGGCCATCGTCATCGGCATGTGCTTCATGGCGGTGGTCTCGGCCATCGAGACGGTGGGTGACGTGTCGGCCATTGCCAAGGGCGGGGCCAACCGCGAAGCCACCGACCGGGAAGTGCAGGGCGCCACCTACGCCGACGGCCTGGGCACCGCCGTGGCGGGCTTGTTCGGCGGCCTGCCCAACACCAGCTTCAGCCAGAACGTGGGCCTGGTGGCCATGACGGGCGTGATGAGCCGCCACGTGGTGACCATAGGCGCGGTGTTCCTGATCCTGTGCGGGCTGGTGCCCAAGCTCGGCGCCGTGATCGCGAGCATGCCCATTGCCGTGCTGGGTGGCGGCGTGATCATCATGTTCGGCATGGTGGCCGCCTCTGGCGTGCGGATGCTGGCCGAGGTGACCTGGAGCCGGCGCAACCTGCTGATCTTCGCCGTGTCGCTCTCGGTGGGACTGGGGCTGCAACTGGCGCCCGATGCCCTTCAACACCTGCCGACCACCGCCAGGGTGCTCATGACCAGCGGCCTGCTCCCGGCGGCGGCCCTGTCCATTGGGCTGAACCTCGTGCTGCCGGCCGACATCGACTGAGGGCTCGCACGGGGAGGCGCCCCACCATCTCGCCCCAGGCCGGTGCACCCCCGGCCCGCGTGCACCATTTCGGGATATTCCGGGTTGACAAGACAGCGGCGAAGCAGACAGACTTTGTATACAAATATTGTGTACCGCCCTGAATTCACTCTGTCGGCCGCGGACCGGACCACTGGCACCGATCTTGCTGCTTGCAGTGTCACCGTCCCACTTGGGATCCCAACCCTGACACGGAGCCGTCATGAACAAACGCCTGTTCCTCCAGACCTCGGCCGCCCTGGCCGCCGCCCTCACCTTCGGCAGCGTCCACGCCCAGACGCCCATCCGCTTCCAGCTCGACTGGCGCTTCGAAGGCCCGGCAGCGCTGTTCCTGCAGCCCGCGGCCAAGGGCTACTTTAAGGCCGCCGGGCTCGACGTGACGATCGATTCCGGCAACGGCTCGGGCGGCACCGTCACCCGGGTGGCCTCGGGCACCTACGACATGGGCCTGGCCGACATGGCCGCGCTGATGGAGTTCCACGCCAACAACCCCGACGCGCCCAACAAGCCGGTGGCGGTGATGATGGTCTACAACAACACCCCCGCTGCCGTGCTGGCGCTGAAGAAAAGCGGCATCAGCAAGCCCGCCGACCTCACGGGCAAGAAACTGGGCGCCCCGGTGTTCGATGCCGGCCGCAAGGCCTTCCCCATTTTCCAGAAGGCCAACCAGCTGGGCAATGTGAGCTGGACCGCCATGGACCCGCCGTTGCGGGAAACCATGCTGGTGCGCGGCGACGTGGATGCGATCACCGGCTTCTCCTTCACCTCGCTGCTCAACCTGGAGGCGCGCGGCGCCAAGCCGGACGAGGTCGTCGTCTTCCCCTTTGCCGACCACGGTGTCAAGCTCTACGGCAACGCCATCATCGCCACGCCCAAGCTGATCAAGGAGAACCCGGCCGCCGTCAAGGCCTTCCTCTCGGCCTTTGCCAAGGGCGCCAAGGAAGTCATGGCCAACCCCGCCGCGTCGATCGAGACGGTCAAGGCGCGCGACGGCATCATCAACGTGGCGCTGGAAACGCGCCGGCTGCAGCTGGCCATTGACGCCGTGGTGGCCAGCCCAGACGCACGCCGCGAAGGCTTCGGTCAGGTCAACCCGGGGCGCCTGTCGCTGATGGCCTCACAGGTGTCCGACGCCTACGCCACCAAGACGCGGGTCGACCCGACCGCGGTGTGGAACGGCAGCCTGCTGCCCTCGGCCGCCGAACTCAATGTGCTGCCGCCGGCCAAGAAGTGAGGCGCCCCGACCATGCCCGACACCCCCCTGCCACCGCCCGAGGCGCCGTTCGTCCACTTTGACGGCGTCTGGCTGGCCTACAACGACGACCTGCTGGCCAAAAACGTCTTCGCGGTCGAGGACATCCACCTGAAGGTCCGCCGGGGCGAGTTCATCGCCATCGTCGGCCCGTCGGGCTGCGGCAAGTCCACCTTCATGAAGCTCACCACCGGGCTGAAGATGCCCAGCATGGGCAGGATCACGATCGACGGCCAGCCGGTGAACGGCCCGCTGAAGATCTCGGGCATGGCGTTCCAGGCGCCCTCGCTGCTGCCGTGGCGCACCACGCTTGACAACGTGCTGCTGCCGCTGGAGATCGTGGAGCCCTACCGCAGCCAGTTCAAGGACCGCCGCAAGGAGTTCGAAGAGCGGGCAAAAAAGCTGCTGGCCAGCGTGGGCCTGGGCGGCATGGAAAAGAAGTTCCCCTGGGAGCTCTCGGGCGGCATGCAGCAGCGCGCCAGCATCTGCCGCGCGCTCATCCACGAGCCCAAGATGCTGCTGCTCGACGAGCCCTTTGGGGCGCTCGACGCCTTCACCCGCGAGGAGCTCTGGTGCACCCTGCGCGACCTGTGGGAAGCGCAGCAGTTCAACGTCATCCTCGTGACCCACGACCTGCGCGAGAGCGTCTTCCTGGCCGACACCGTGTACTGCATGAGCAAGAGCCCGGGCCGCTTCGTGGTGCAGCGCGAGATCCCGATCCCGCGCACCCGCGACCTGGAAGTGACCTACACCCGCGAGTTCACCGACATCGTGCACGAGCTGCGCGGGCACATCGGGGCCATGCGCAAGACCGGCGCGGCCATCCACCAGTGAAAGCGTTGCCATGACCCGGAGAAAGAAACACCTCGAGCGCTGGTCCCCCCTGCTGCTGCTGTTCGCCATCGTCGTCGTCTGGGAAGTGATCACCAGCGGCTTCGGCGTGTCGGAATTCATCTTTCCCAGCCCGTCGCGCATCTGGGAGCAGACGCTGGAGCACAAGACCGTCATCCTCGGCCACGCCTGGCGCACCTACTGGGTGACCATGGCAGGCTTCGGCATTGCCATCGTGGTGGGGGTGCTGCTGGGCTTCCTGATTGGCTCCTCGCGCCTGGCCTACGCCGCCATCTACCCGCTGATGACGGCCTTCAACGCCCTGCCCAAGGCGGCCTTCGTGCCCATCCTGGTGGTGTGGTTCGGCATCGGCATCGGCCCGGCCATCCTCACCGCCTTCCTCATCAGCTTCTTCCCCATCATGGTGAACATCGCCACCGGGCTGGCCACGCTGGAGCCCGAGCTGGAAGACGTACTGCGCGTGCTGGGCGCCAAGCGCTGGGACGTGCTGGTGAAGGTGGGGCTGCCCCGCTCGCTGCCCTACTTCTACGGCTCGCTCAAGGTGGCGATCACGCTGGCGTTCGTGGGCACCACCGTGTCGGAGATGACGGCCGCCAACGAAGGCATCGGCTACCTGCTGATCGCCGCCGGCTCCTCCATGCAGATGGGCCTGGCCTTCAGCGGCCTGCTGGTGGTGGGCTTGATGGCGATGGTGATGTACGAACTCTTCAGCTGGGTGGAGCGGCACACCACCGCCTGGGCCCACCGGGGCAGCCAGGGGTGACACCGGGCGGGACGGGGTGGTTGCGGCCAGGGGGCGCTGGCACATCGTATAGTGCGGGCATGTGCACCCTTGTTGCGCCCCCGATCCGCCGCCGCCAATGGTTGGGCCTGGCCACCGCTGCGGTGGTGGTGGGGGCTGCCGGACTGGCGGGGTGCCACCAGCAACCGCCGTTGAGGCTGGGCAGCATCGTGTTCACCGGTTACGAGCCGGTGTTCATGGCGCGCGAGCTGGGCTGGCTCGACCCGGCCTTGGAGCGGCTGGTGGAGCTGTATTCCAACACCGACGCGCTGCGCGCCCTTGCGGCTGGCCAGATCGAGGCGGCCCAGCTCACAGTGGATGAGTTCCTCAGTGGCCGGGCCGAGGGCCTGGACCTGCGCATCATCGCCGTGCTCGACGAATCGCTGGGGGCCGACGTGGTGATCGCCCACCCCCAGCTGCACGACCGGCAAGACATCCGTGGCCGCCGCATCGCGGTCGAAGACGGGGCTGTGGGCGCCGTGATGCTCAGCGCGTTCCTGAACGCGCGGGGCGTCGAGCCCTCGGACGTCGTCACCGTGCCGGTGGCCCTGGGCCACAACCTGGAGCTGTTCCGCCAAGGGTCGGCCGACCTGTTCGTCACGGCCGAACCCTGGGCCAGCCGGCTCGAACATCTGGGCGGCATTCGCTTGTTTGACAGTGCGGCCATCCCCGAACGCATCGTGGACGTGATGGTCGCGCGGGCCGACACCCTGGAGCCCTGGGCCGACGGCCTGCATGCGGCAGTGGCGGCCCATTTCCGCGCGGTCGCCCTGCTGAAGAACGAGCCGGAGCGCGCCGCGGCGCTGATGTCCAAGCGCCTGCAGCTGCCACCCGACGAGGTGATGGCCTCGCTCAAAGGGCTGGTGCAGCCAAATGCAGCAGAATCCCTGAAACTGCTGGACCCCGAAGGCCCCCTGCTGCGCAACATCCAGGACTTGCAGCAACTGATGGTCGATGAGGGCCTGTTGCCCCGACTGTCCCCCCCCGCCAGCCTGTTCGACCCCCGCTTCCACCCTTCGCCGACATGATGCTCCGCTTGAAGCTGCGCAACGCCTTGCCGCTGGCCGTGGCCGCCTTGATGCTGCTGAGCCTGCTGGGCGTGTACCTGGGCACCCGCCAGGACGCGCACGAGCGGCTGCTCGCTGCGGCGCGCACCGACGTGCTGCGCCTGGCCGAAGATCTGGCGCGCATGACACAGCGCGACCTGGAAGCCCACCGCGGCAACGTGGCGTCGGATCTCACGCTGGCCGCCACCGACCTGCGCGTGGCCGCCTTGATGGTGGTGGGGCCCGACGGCGTGGTGGAAGTCGCCCACCGTTTCGACTGGCAAGGGCAACCTGCCACTGCGGTGTGGCCTGCTTTCTCGGCCGAGCGGTTTGCCCGTGTCACCCAGGGGCGCCTGCCCGACCTCGAAGTCCACGACGACGGGGTGCGCCTGTCGGCGATGTCACCCTTTGCCACCACCGCCAAGCACAGCGAGCTGCGCAGCCTCGACCGGGGGGTGGTTTTCATCGAATACGACCTCAGCTACTACCACAGCCTGGTCGAGCACATGGCGTTGCAGCGGCTGCTGCCACTGGCCGGTGGAGCGCTCGTGGCCATGTGGCTCATGGGCTGGGCCTTGCGTCGCTACGTCAGCCAACCTTTGTCTCGGCTGGAGCAGGCGGCAGCGGCCTTTGTGCGCGACGAACGTTCGGCGCCGTTGGTGCCCGAAACCGGCCCGCACGAAATCGCGGTGCTGGCCCGCAGCTTCAACACCATGCTGCACGACCTGCGCGCCTCGCGAACCCAACTGCGGTCCAGCCAGGCGCACTACCGCGAGCTGGCCAACGCCGGGCGCGTCATGGTGTGGAGCAGCGATGCGCAAGGCCGGCTGCTCGACGTGAACGACGTCTGGCTGCGCTTCAGCGGCCTGGGCCGCCAGGAGCTGCTGGGGCGGGAATGGCTGCGCACCATCCACCCTGCCGACGTCGAGGCCGCCGAAGCGGCATTCGATGAGGCACAGGCCCAGCAGGCACCGTTCAGCGCCGAATTCCGCGTGCCCAACCACCGGGGCGAAACCCGCTGGGTGCTGTGCGACGGCTCGCCTCGCTTCGACGAGCAGGGCCAGTTTATGGGCTACATCGGGCACTGCATCGACATCACGGAGCGCCGGCAGGCACAGCAGGCGCAGGCCGAAAGTGAAGAGCGGCTGGCCGGTATCGTCGATGCCGCCATGGACGCCATCGTCACCGCCGACTGGGACCAGCGCATCCGCGTCTTCAACAGCGCGGCCGAACAGATGTTCGGCTACCGCGCTGAAGAGGTGATCGGCCAGTCGCTCGAAATGCTGATCCCTGCAGGAAAGCGGGCGGGCCATGCCGGAAAGATGCGCAGCACCGCAGGCCAGCCCGGCATGCCCGGCCCCAAACGCACCGGCATCACCCGCCTGCAGGGGCTGCGCGCCAACGGCGAACAGTTCCCGATCGAAGCGTCGATCTCGCACATGGAAGTCAATGGGGAGCACCTGTTCACCGCCATCATTCGCGATGTGACCGAAGCACAGCGCCAGCGCGCCGAGATCGAGGCCCTCAATGCCACGCTGGAGCAGCGCGTGGCCGAGCGCACCGCTGCGCTGGCCAGTGCGAACGCCACCCTCAAGGCGCAGGAGGCGGTATTGATCGAGGCCAAG
>JAUWAE010000246.1 GCA_030602185.1 Comamonadaceae bacterium | reverse complement strand
GGTTCGATATCTCATGAGGCCGCAGCTTGCTGGCGTGGGTGAACAGGTGGGCCAACGGGTTGGCAGCGGTGAGCGCCTTGCGCTTGCGGCGGGGTTTGGTGCGGCCGCTCATGCTGTGACCCCTGTGGCTTTGGCGATGGCGGCGCGGGCTTTGGCGTCAATGCGCTGATCCTCTAATGTGGGTAGCAACTCTTGCAGCGCCTCCAGCAGTTCCGGCCCGGCCTCCTTCACTCGGTTCAGCTTTGCGGCTTCCTTCAAATCTTCAGCCCGGCGAACGGCATATTCACAAGGCTTTGCCTTGCCACTGGACAGCCATGGGTCGTCTCCGCAGAAGACGAGGCAATCGCAGGATTCGGGTTGCGCGCTCATGTCACACCCCCGCCACTGCAGCGCTCGGAAACGGCCACGCCTCTTCAGCGCTGGCCCCGCTTTCCTCTGCCGCTCCCTCGTCGGCCGCAGGCCGCTCCTCCAGCCCTTCGGCGGCAGCGCCGCCGACTGGATCTGAATCCCCGGGGCCGGACTCGGCCCCGGCCCCTTCGCCCTGCATCGCGGCAGCGATGCCTTGCAATGCTTCCTCCGGGGTCAGCGCAGGCGCAGCCGGGGCTTTGCTCGGCGCCTTTCGCTTACCGGGTTTCCGGCCCTTGGAAGTTTCGTTTGAGTCACCACCACCCCGCACCCCACCGGCTTGCGCAGCGGGGCCGTCAGTGGAGGTGGGCTCGGCGGCTTTTGCAGCGGCTTTGGTGGCTTTCCGCGCCGCGCGAATGGCCTTTTTCACCTCGTCCTGCACGCTTTCGGGGGTGATTTCGTACTGCGCTGCCACCAGCTTCAGGCCCCGGTTGGCCTGGTCGGGGTGGGTTTCCTCGTAGTAGCGGCTGTAGCCCACGTCGCGGTACATCACCAGCAGCTGCAGGGCCATGTGGGCGTCCGGCAGGTCTTGCACCCACATGCGCAGCCCGTCCTTGGGTGCTACCTTGCCCAGGTCCAGCAGCTTGCACAGGCGCTTGCAGTCTTCTACGGTCAGCCGGTCGGCCATTTCCAGGGCGATGTGGCGCAGCAGCTCGTCCCACGGCTCGGCGGTGCCGGCCTTGATTTCGCTCCAGGTCTGCTCCAGCATCTGCCAGCGCCAGGCTTCCTCGTAGGCGTGCGCGGCCTTCTGCTTGGCCTCGGCCTCTTCGGCCTTCTGGCGGTCCACCTCTTTGCCGGCCAGGGTGTGCGCGGCCTCGCCGGCCTTCTTGCTGCGGGCGCTGGCTTTCACCAGCAGGTCCATGGCCACGGCGGTGGGCAGGCAGGCTATCAGCTCGCCTTCCTTGTGGGGGTTGGCCACCAGCACCTCTTTCACGCCCTCGGTCTCCATCACCTTGCCCAGCAGCTTGCGCAGGGGCTCACCGGTGGGGCTGTCGTCCTTGTCGTCCAGGCGCAGGTGGCCTTCCACGCGGGGGTTCCAGCCGTGGGGCACCAGCTGCTTGGCTTCGCGGCCGTCGATCACCTCCAGCCCCCGGGCCTCGGCCTGTTCGCGGGCGCGCTTGCGGTGGGCTTCTTCCTTGCTGTGGTAGCAGGCGGGGTCGGTGCAGGTGTCGGCGCCCTTCACGTCGGCAAACAGGTCGGGGTCGGCACCGGTGCGCTTGGGGCACTCGCGGCAACTGCCGGCGCCCGGTACCAGTTCAACGTCGGTGATCTGGAAGGGCGCCTTCGTCAGGCTCAGCATGTACTGGCGCTGCACCAGCTCTTGTGCGTTGCGCAGCGAAATCAGTGTGTCGGTCCAGTCGCGCATGTTGCCCAGGGCGTCGATCTGCAGCTTGCTGCTGGGCATGCGGGCAATCAGCAGGGCGTGGCTGGCGGGCAGCCAGCCGTCGCGCATGGCCTGGCGGCCTTCCTGGCACAGGTTAAGCAGCTTCAGCCGGCCGTACACGTAGCTGCGGCTCTTGCCGATCTTGGCGCCCACCTCTTCGGCGCTCAGGCCGGTGTGCTCCATCAGCTGCTCGTAGCCCTCGGCCTCCTCGATCTCGGTCAGGTCGTCGCGCTGCAGGTTCTCCAGGATCTGCGCTTCCCGCACCTGGTTGTCGTCCAGCGGGCGAATCATGGCGGGGATGGTGCGCATCTGTGCCATGGCGCAGGCGCGCAGGCGGCGTTCGCCGGCCACCAGTTCGTACTGCGGGCGGGGCTTCAGGTGGGTAGTCTCCTCCACGCGGTGGGCGGGCAGGGGGCGCACCAGCACCGGCTGGTGCACGCCGGTGGCGCGGATGCTTTCGGCCAGCTCGGCCAGCTTGGCCTGGTCAAAGTGCTTGCGCGGGTTGGTGGGGCTGGAGACGATCAGCTCCACCCGGATTTCGTCGAACGTGGTGGTCATTTGGCAATCCTCCACAGGCGGGCCTGGGTGTCGGAAATCTTGCGGACGCGGTACGCGTAGGTGGCGTTGCGCTTCTTCAGCGCGCCGTTGAGCTTGGCCGCCTGGGCGACCACGGCGGTGTGCCAGGCCAGCGGGTAAGCCACGCTGTGGCCGTTGTCGGTGAGCTTCTCGAACAGCGGGGCCCACTTCGCGCCAGGGCTGCGGTCGGGGCCGTGGAAGGGCACGCCGGTGTCCACCGGCAGCGCAGCGATGTCGCGCGGGTCCACCGCCACTTGAGCGTTGCGGCGCAGCGTGGGGGTAGGTGCTGGTGGCCAGGCTTCGTCAGACGCGGCTGCGGTGTGGTTCTCGATCACTGCGTGACTGGGCTCGGATTCTGCCGGTGCAGTGGTGGCCAGCTGGGGCCCGGCGCTGTACACGTAGTCGCCAAAGTGGTCGCGGTCGCGGGCCAGCAGCTGGGCATCCAGCGCGGGGCGCAGCACGGTGTGCACGTTGCTGCGCACCAGGCCAAACTTGTCGGCAATGTCGTCGGCCGTGAGCGTCTCGTCGCGGTTGGCCTGGAAGAACGCCAGTACCTTGGCCGTCTTGCTGTTGGTGCGCGGCTCGTAGATGGCGGCCGCCACGGGCGGGTTCAGGGTGGTCACAGCGGCTCTCCTGTCATGGGGCTGTAGGTGGGCTCGGCATCGGCCGGGGTGTACTTGATGGTCGCCATCCACGTGTCCACCGGCGCCACGGGTATGCCCAGCTCGGTGGCTATGTAAAGCTCCAGCTGGGCACCGCGGCTGGCCTCGTGGCCGGGCAGCACCGCCACGCCACCGCAGCGCACCAGCTGGGGAATGTCGCGGCGCATGTGCATACCCCACGGCGCGTGCTGGGGCAGGCCGTTTTCGGTGGGGGTGAACACGGTGTAGCCCAGGCCTCGCAGCTGGTTG
>JAUWAE010000164.1 GCA_030602185.1 Comamonadaceae bacterium | reverse complement strand
GTTTGACTTGCTGTCGGGCAAGTCGAACAGGATGACGGGCACCTTGCAGTTGACAAGGTGCGCGGCGATCTGCGCCCCCATCACGCCGGCACCCAGCACGGCTACTTGTTTCACGGAGAAACGGGACATGGTGTTTCCTTGTGTCGGGGGTCCGTGCAGCGGCTCAGGCCAGCGCAGCGTCGGTGTCCATCAGCGCGCGGCTGCCGGCGCGGGCGGTGCGCATCAGCGTGGCGGTTTCCGGGAACAGTTTGGCGAAGTAGAAGCGCGCCGTTTGCAGTTTGGCGGTGTAGAACGGATCGGTGCTGCCCGCGGCGATGGCCTTGAGCGCCACCGACGCCATGCGGGCAAAGAAGTACCCAAACACCAGGTGCCCGGCCACCCGCAGGTAATCTACCGCGGCCGCCCCCACCTCGTCGGGGTTCTGGAAGCCCTTGAAGCCGATCTCGGTGGTGAACTTGGTCATCTGCTCGCCCAGGCCGGCCAGGGGGTTGATGAACTCGGCCATTTTCTCGTTCACGCCCTCCTCTTCCACCAGCGCCCCCACCAGCTTGGCAAACTTCTTGAGGCTGGCGCCGTTGTTGCCCAGCACCTTGCGGCCCAGCAGGTCCAGGCTCTGCACGGTGTTGGTGCCTTCGTAAATCATGTTGATGCGGGCATCGCGCACGTACTGCTCCATGCCCCATTCCTTGATGTAGCCATGACCGCCGAACACCTGTTGGCACATCACCGTGGCCTCGAAGCCGTTGTCGGTCAGGAAGGCCTTGGCAATGGGGGTGAGGAGCGCCAGCAATTCGGCACTGTCCTTGCGCACCTTGTGATCGGGGTGGTGAAGCTCCTTGTCGAGCAGCAAGGCACAGAAGGTCAGCAGCGCGCGGCCCCCTTCGGCGTATGCTTTGGCGGTGAGCAGCATCTTGCGCACGTCGGGGTGCACGATGATCGGATCGGCCGGCTTGTCCTTGGCCTTGGTGCCGGACAGCGAGCGCATCTGGATGCGGTCCTTGGCATAGGCCAAGGCGTTCTGGAACGCCACTTCGGTCAACCCCAGGCTCTGGTTGCCCACGCCCAGGCGGGCCGCGTTCATCATCACAAACATGGCCTGCAAGCCCTTGTTCGGCTGGCCCACCAGCGTGCCCACGGCACCCTCCAGGATCATCTGGCAGGTGGCGTTGCCGTGGATGCCCATCTTGTGTTCCAGCGCACCGCAGAAGATGCCGTTGCGCTCGCCCAGCGAACCATCCGCCTGGACGTGGAACTTCGGCACCAGGAACAGGCTGATGCCCTTGCTGCCCTGCGGGGCATCGGGCAGGCGCGCCAGCACGAGGTGCACGATGTTCTCGGCCAGGTCGTGTTCACCGGCACTGATGAAAATCTTCTGGCCCGTGATGCGGTAGGTGCCGTCGCCCTGTGGCTCCGCCTTGGTACGCAACAGACCCAGGTCGGTGCCGCAATGCGGTTCGGTCAGGCACATGGTGCCGGTCCACTCGCCGCTGGTGAGTTTGGGCAGGTACAACGCCTTTTGTTCGGGCGAGCCGTGGGCGTGCAGGCACTCGTAGGCGCCGTGGCTCAGACCCGGGTACATGGTCCAGGCCTGGTTGGCGCTGTTGAGCATTTCGTAGAAGCAACCGTTCACCACCAGGGGCAGGCCTTGCCCGCCGAAGGCCGGGTCGCAGCTGAGCGATGGCCAGCCACCTTCCACATAGGTCTTGTACGCCTGCCTGAACCCCTGCGGGGCCTTCACCTCATGGGTGGTCTTGTCCAGCGTGCAGCCCTCCTGGTCGCCGCTGATGTTGAGCGGGAACGTCACCTCGGCGGCGAACTTGCCGCCTTCTTCCAGCACAGCGTTGATGGTGTCGGCGTCCACGTCGGCGTGCGGCGGGCACGCTTTGAGTTCTTCAACCACGTTGAACACTTCGTGCAGCACGAATTGCATGTCGCGCAGCGGCGGGGTGTAGGCGGGCATGGCGGGTCTCCTGGAGAAAATTGAGAGGATCTGAAGACAAACAGGGTCAGGGCTGGTGGCGGGCGAGCAGGTTGTCAAACCCTTGTCGCGCGCGCTGCAGGCCTTGCGGATTGCGCAGGAAGCGGGCTTCGTAGTGCAGCGCCAGAATCAGGCCGTGGATTTCAAAGGCCAGTTGGGCCGGGTCGGTGTCGGGTTTCAGGTGCCCTTCGGCCATGGCGATTTGCACCGCACGGTGGATGGCGGCCTGCCAGGTGTTGACGGTGTCGACAAGGGCGTCGCGCACCGGGCCGGGGCGGTCGTCAAATTCCACCGCGCCGCTGATGTAGATGCAGCCCGAATCGATTTCAGTCGAGGTCTGGCGCATCCAGTTGTCGAACAGGGCGCGCAGCCGCGGCAGGCCGCGCGGCAGTTTGAGCGCCGGCACAAACACCTCGCGCTCGAAACGCTCGTGGTACTCGCGCACCACCGAAATCTGCAGTTCCTCGCGCGAGCCAAAATGCGCGAACACGCCAGACTTGCTCATCTGCATCATCTCGGCAATGGCGCCGATGCTCAGGCCTTCCAGGCCGACCTGGGAGGCGAGGGCAAGCGCCGTGTCGACGATGGCAGCTTTGGTCTGCTGGCCCTTGTGCGGGCCTTTGTGCGGCCCTTTCACCGGGCTGGGTCGCTCGGCGGTGGAGCGGGTATGTGAGGCAATGGTCATGTCACAAAATAAAGCGAACGGTCGTTCTATTTTATGGGCTAGCCACCCTCCGTCAAGCGTTCGGCCGGGCTTTTGATTTAGGGTTTACCCTAGTTGCTCAGGATGCAAGCCAGTGCGGTGTCCAGCAGCTCGGTGGGCGAGCGCCTGAAGCCACTGCGAACGAATCGCTGCACCCGCCCCAGCATGAACGCGGTCAACACCGAGGCCACGGCCACCGTGTCCGGGTGTTGGGCCTCGCGCAGGCGCAGCTTGAGCGCCGACTCGAGCTTGTCGAACAACAGGTTCACCCGCGCCATCAGGCGCTCGTGTTCCAGCACCAGGGCATCGCCCGCCATCACCCGGGCCATGCCCGGGTTCTTTTCCGCAAACTGCAGCACCAGCGACACGATCATCGGCACCTGCGCCTGCGGTGGCAGCCCGCGCGCATCCACCTGCTGAACCAGCCCGAACAGGCTCTGTTCGATGAAATCGATCAGGCCCTCGAACATTTGGGCTTTGCTGGCAAAGTGGCGGTACAGCGCGGCTTCGCTCACGCCCAGCCGGGCGGCCAGCGCCGCCGTGGTCACCCGCTCGCCACCAGGGGCCTGCAGCATGTCGGCCAGGGCCTGCAGGATCTGCAGGCGGCGCTCGCCGGGTTGGGGGCGCGGCGTGGTCATGGCGCCCTCAGTGGGAGCGGATCATCGTGCCAAAGGCCTGGTCGCTCAAAATCTCCAGCAGCATGGCATGCGGCACCCGCCCGTCGATGATGTGCACCGCATTCACGCCGCTGCGCGCCGCGTCCAGCGCCCCGGCAATCTTGGGGATCATGCCGCCGCTGATGGTGCCATCGGCCACCAGCTCGTCGATGCGCTTCATGGTCAGCTCAGGCAGCAACTGACCGGCCTTGTCGAGCACGCCGGGAATGTTGGTGAGCATGAGCAACTTCTCGGCCTGCAGCACGGTGGCCAGCTTGGCCGCGACCACGTCGGCGTTGATGTTGTAGCTCTCGTTGTGCTCGCCAAACCCGATGGGGCTGACCACCGGGATGAACTGGTCTTCCTGCAGCGCCTTCACCACGCTGGGGTCGATGCCCACGATGTCGCCCACCTGGCCCACGTCGTGTTCCTTGCTCGGGTCCTGCTGGTCCACCATGCGCAGCTTACGGGCGTGGATCATGGCGCCGTCGCGGCCGGTCAGGCCCACCGCCTTGCCACCGGCGCGGTTGATCAGGCCCACGATGTCCTGCTGCACCTCACCGGCCAGCACCCACTCCACCACTTCCATGGTTTCGGCGTCGGTCACGCGCATGCCCTGGATGAACTGGCCCTGCTTGCCCAGGCGCTTGAGCAGGCCTTCGATCTGCGGGCCACCACCGTGCACCACCACCGGGTTGATGCCCACCAGCTTGAGCAGCACCACGTCTTCGGCAAAGGCCGCCTGCAATTCCGGGTCGGTCATGGCATTGCCGCCGTACTTGATGACCATCGTCTTGCCGTGGTACTTGCGGATGTACGGCAGCGCCTGGGCCAGGATTTCGGCGCGGTCGCGCGGCTGGATGTGGGACGTGTCGCGGGGCGTGTGGGTCATGATCGGGGCAGTCCTGAAACGGTCTTGGCGGCATTGTGCCGCAAAGCCGCGGTATAAGTCGGTGCATGCAGACCCCACAGGAAATCGAACTCAAGCTGCTGGTGCCGCTGTCCAGCGCCACCGAGGCGCTGCAGCGCCTGCGCCGGGTGCCCACGCTGCGCCGGCGTGCCAGTGAGACGCACCAGTTGCTCAACCGCTACTTCGACACGCCCGCGCTGGACCTGCACCGGCAGCGCTGTGCTCTGCGCCTGCGCCAGACCAACGGCCAGGGCTGGCGGCAGACGCTCAAGACCGCGGGCCACTCCCAGGGCGGGCTGAGCCAGCGGGGGGAATGGGAGACGGCGGTGCCTGCGGGCCGGCTGTCGCGCGAAGCGCTGCACGGGACCGCCTGGGACACGCTGGACCCCACCGGCGAGCTGTTCACCCAACTGCAGCCCTGCTTCGAAACCCATTGCCAGCGCACCACCTGGCAGGCACGCACCCGCGACGGCAGCCACGTGGAGGTAGCGTTCGACGCTGGACAGGTGCTGGCCGGCCCGCACACCGAGCACTGGCTCGAACTGGAGCTGGAGCTGGTCCATGGCCCGGCCGAGCGGCTGTTCGAACTGGCGCAACAGATCGCCGCCCACCTGCCGGTGCTGCCGTGCGACATCAGCAAGGCCGAGCGGGGCTACGCACTGGCGGCGCAGCGGGCACACCAGCCCGTGAAGGCGCAGACCGTACCCCTGCCACGCCAGGGCACCCCGCTGCAGCTGGCCGCACCGGTGCTGGCAGAAATACAAGGCCAGCTGCAGCGCAACCTGGAAGGGCTGCTGTACCGAGACGACCCGGAACTGGTGCACCAGGCGCGCGTGGCCTGGCGCCGCTGGCGCAGCGTCGTGCGGCTGCTGCGGCCCTGGTTGCCATCCATGCCACCCGCCGCCAATGGCCTGGGTAGCCTGCTGGAGGCCCTGGGCGCGCTGCGCGACCTCGACGTGGCCGTGCACGACACCCTGCCCGGGTGGGAAGCCGCCTACACACAGGGCAGTGCAGATGACGCTGCGCCGCGCCAACACCGCTGGGCACTGGCGCTCGACGCGCTGCGCGCCGCGGCCGCCCAGCAACGCACGGTCGTGCGCCAGGCCCTGGCGCAGCCGGCCGCAGGCGCCTATTTCGTGGACGGCACGCATTGGCTGTACCTGCTGGCGCGCGCAGCCCACGCCACAGCGGCCCCACCCGAGGTGCCACCCCGTTGGGCCACCGACCGGCTCGCCCGCTGGCACCGCCGACTCGAC
>JAUWAE010000297.1 GCA_030602185.1 Comamonadaceae bacterium | reverse complement strand
GCCTGGTGCTTGTGGTGATGCATATGCGGCTCGCGCCCATCCCAATCGAAATCGTGCGCATGTTGGTGATGCTCGTCGTGCACATGGGCATGGCTGTGCTCCATGGGCTCGTGCGTGTGTTCGTGCTCATGCCGCTCCGTGAGGTGCAGCCACACGCCCAAGGCCATGAGCCCACTGGCAAGCCAGAATCCAGCGCCCACGGTGTCGCCCAGCCATAACAAAGAAGCCAAAGCACCGATGAACGGCGCCACCGAGAAGTAGGCCCCGGTCCGGGCGGCGCCCAGCCCACGCAGCGCCAGCACAAACAGCACCAAACTGAGCCCATAGCCCAGCAGGCCCACCACCATGGCCCCCAGCGTGGTCGGCAATGCTGGCCAGGCGGCGCCCAGACCCAGGGCCAGCGTCACGTTCACGCACCCGGCCACCAGGCCTTTGCTGCCCGCAATGAAGAGGGCGTCCGACGCAGACACCTTGCGGGTCAGGTTGTTGTCAATCGCCCAGCACAAACACGCCAACACAATGAGCCCGGCGCCCCAGCCCAGTGCCGGTTTCGCGGCGCCTTCCACTGGCCAAGACAGGATCACACCACCGGCCACGATGGCCAGCATCCCCGCCACCACCCGCCGACCTGCGTTCTCTTTGAAGGCAACCCAGGCCAGCACCGCCGTCAGCACCGCTTCCAGATTGAGCAGCAAGGAAGCCGTCGACCCAGCGGTATGCTGCAAGCCCACCATCAAGGCGATCGGCCCCAGCACGCCGCCAAACAGAATGGCACCGGCGAGCCAGGGCCATTCGCCTGCTTTCAAACCCGTGTTCTGCCAACCCTGGTCCCGCAACAGCCTCGCCAGGATCAGACCGATGCCGCTGCCCAGGTACAGCAGGCCACCCAACAGCACCGGAGACACCGACCCCAGCAGCAGCTTGGCCAGGGGGGTGCTCAATCCAAACAGGGCTGCGGCCCCAAGCGCGAACCCGATGGTGGCGTTCATGGGTACTTGTTGATCTGTCGGAACCCGTCCAGCGATTCCTGTGGCGTCTGGCCCCGGTTGTCCGCCATGATCACGGCGGGGTGGTGAATTTCGATGCGCATGATTCGGTGGTCCTTACCTCATCCGCGCCCCACACTCGCTCCCAATTTTCGAATCCGCTCCCAATCCTTCAGCGTCTGCTGCAAGCGGTTCTTCTGGTTCGGGTGGCCGTTGCCGAACGTTTTCACCAACCGCTCTTTGAGTTCGGCATGGGGCAGCGGGGCCGCCAGGGCCTTGAGCTGGTCTATCAGCAGCATCACCGTCTGAAAACTCCCGGACTGCACCGCCAGGGCCAGCATGCTCTGGCCGTCAGGCGTCTCGCTCAACACGTTGGCGCCCTGGGCGATCATGTGTTTCACCAAGCCATCTTTGCCGTGCGCGCAGGCCCAGTGCAGGGGCACCAGGCCGTTGCCCGCCGGGGCGCAAAAGTCGTTGCCGGGGTACAGGAGTTCGGGCGCCAGGGGCCAGCCCGACGCCTTGACCATCTGCTGCAGCTTCCAGTCTGCCGCCGCCGTCACAGGCGCCTCGCTTTCACGGTCTTGCCCTTCACCTTGCCCGCGTTCAGCCCGCGCAGGGCCTGGTCGGCCACGCTGCGTTCCACGGGAGAAACAACATGTCGAACACCACGTTTAAGCCGCTCGCTACCGAAAAGCGGCAGGGCATAAAAACGCTGATCGAGCAAAGACGCGACGACGAGTTCTGCGTAGACCTGAGTGATGCCAGCGGCATGCCTAAAGTAATGACGCGGCGCTGTGTCAATGACTTCCGCGCAAAGGGGTGACGTATGAAGTTGCGCACGCTTTGGAATACGTGGTGGAAGAAACTGTTTTGGCTCGGTTCCCGTGCTTCTCGTCGTGGCGTTGCTGTTTTGGGTGTGGCTGCGGTACGCCGTTTTACTGTCTGTTTTGAATCCGTGGCTGCCACCACAACTGCAATTTGCCCATCCAGTCTTTCGAGATGTGGTGGGTGACTTGGGTGGTGTGCCGGTGACCAGTCCGCGCCACTACATCAGCCTGGTGGAGTATGAAGGCGACCCCGGCTGGGGAAAGCGAG